>QJVM01000069.1 GCA_003235715.1 Nitrospirota bacterium | reverse complement strand
TCGTCCCGGCTCCCCGCACACTGCACAAAAGCCACGGACTGAACCTCCTTGCCATCCGAGGGCCGGACCAGCTTCCCACCCGTGGGACCGCCCGGGGAGGCGAGACGTTCCATCATCATATTCGTGATCACGTTTGGCACCCGGCCGAAGCCCAGATTCTCCATCTTCGAGGCCTCGTACGGGTTCCACCCGGTGGCCCAGACAATCGCACCAACGTTCAGCGTGAAGGTTCGGGCCTTCATGGAAAAATCCAGCGCCCCGTAAGCGCAGGCCGCCTCCAGCTTCTTTTGCGTAGGCGTCCCGACAACCGCCTTGTCCACCACGTAGCGCATCGGCATCGCCATCTCATGGGGCACGTATGCGGCCTTGCGGTTGTTCATGCCAAAGTTGAACTCGTTCGGAATCTCCATGTCGCAGGCCTCGGCGCACTTTCCGCAGGCCGTGCACCGCTCGTTGACGAACCGGGGTGATTCCTTGAGGGTCACCTCGTAATTTCCCGGCCCACCCGAGATGCTGTCCACCTCGGTCAAGGTATAGAAGCTCACGTTCGGATTCTTCTTGATTCTCTGGAACTGGATCTCCAGCCCACAGGTGGGTGGACAGAGCTTGGGAAAGTACTTGTTGAGCTGGGCCACTCTACCGCCGAGATAAGGATTCTTCTCGACGATCACGACCTCGCGCCCCACCTCAGCCGCCTCCAGGGCCGCGGTCGTACCGCTGATACCGCCCCCGACTACCAGGATGGTTCCGTTTTCAGCCATCATCCTCCTCCATATTCAGTTCGTGGCCCTGTCAGGGCTGCCTGCCCCAGGTGGACCGGAGTGTTTCACAAGGTTACACGGGCCTCCGATACAACGCCTACCCCTCATAAAAGCCCGCTGGGTTTTCTTGGATGTTGTTACGCCGCGCTCTCCGAACTCAAGGGAACGGGAAACCGGATGAACAGACACGGCCGCTCTCTACCGGTTTCCGACCCCCTCCAGGGGGGAGACAGCAAACTGCGCGGGGCATCGGCCCCGATACCCCGCGCAGCCGTACGTCGCTGACTCAACTCATGCCAGTGTCCTGAATCAAGAAACTAGATCGCGGACTCCGTGATGAGCTGAACGTATTCCTTCTTGAAGGTATCCCACTTCTTCGCTTCCGGATCCCACTTGGAGTTGACGAAGCACTTCCAGTTTTCCTCGTCCACGAAGTTGTAGTCACTCTTGTAATAGAAGCCGGGGTAGCGGCTTTCCTTCCGGAAGTAGATGTGCCGGAGGTGAGCTTCCACGGTCCAGAGACGGTGGTAGTTCTCCCAGGCGCGAAGCAGTTCGTGCAGGTCGCCGGCCGCCATCTTTGCGGAATCCTCGTGCAGCATGTCGAACCGCTGCTGCGCGGTTTCGAGCATCTTGTCCGAGGTCATATAGTACGTGGACACGCCCGCACCGTACTCGTCCGTGATCTTGATCAGGCGAAGGAGGAATCCCTTCGGCTTGATGAACTCACGGTTCACGTCGCGATGGGTGGACTTGTCCTTATGCTCGAACCAGGTCTTCACCGGACCGTAGACGGTGTCCACGAGTTCCTGATTGCTCTGCTTCAGGGACGGGCTGAAGTCCTTGTGGTTCAGGTAGTACTTCACCATCTGCTTGGCCGCGACACGTCCCTCGGCATGCGAGCCCGAGGAGAACTTGTGACCGGAGGCGCCCACACCGTCAGCCGCCGTGAAGAGACCCGAAACGGTGGTCATCTGCTTGTAGGCCACACCCTTGTCATCGCGGACCTTGTAGGATTCGGGAACCCAGTCTTCGTCCGGACCGCCCACCCAGATGCCACAACAGCCGGAGTGCGAACCAAGGAGATACGGCTCGGTCGGCATGAGTTCGGAGCCCACCTTCTCGGGCTCGATGTTCATGCCTGCCCAGAGGCCGGCCTGGCCGACGGACATATCGAGGAAGTCTTCCCAGGCCTCCGCCTCGAGGTGCTTGACTTCCTTCGGGGTCATGTTGGCCGCGAGGGTCTGAAGCGCCGTTGCCGTGTCCATGTAGATCGGACCACGCCCGTCCTTCATTTCCTTCAGCATCAGGTGGTTCCGGAGGCAGCTGGCCGGGACCTTCGCCAGACCGTACGGCGGGTAGTCCTTCAGCATCTCCTTGTTGGTGGCCATGTAGTTCTCGCCCATGTTGTTGGTGGCCTTGGCCTTGAAGAGCAGGAACCAGGCGCCCACCGGGCCGTAACCGTCCTTGAAGCGGGCCGGCACGAAACGGTTTTCCATCATGGTGAGTTCGGCGCCGACCTCGGCGCAGAGGCTGTAGGTCGAACCGGCGTTCCATACGGGGTACCAGCAACGGCCCATACCTTCACCGGTCGCACGCGGACGGAACACGTTCACGGCGCCGCCGCAGGCCACCATCATGGCCTTGGTCTTGATGATGTAAACCTTGTTCTCACGAAGACTGAAGCCCACGGCACCGGCGATGGTGTTGGGCTTGCTGGCATCGAGGAGGAGCTTCACGATGAAGCAGCGCTCGATGATGTTGTCCATTCCCAGAGCGGCCTTGGCCGCTTCGGCCACGATTCTCTTGTAGGACTCGCCGTTGATCATGATCTGCCAGCGGCCGGACCGAACGCACTTGCCGCCGTCCTTCAGCGCCGGGAGACCCTTGGAACCGTCATGGCTCTTGCCATCATCGCCGGTCTTCCAGATGGGGAGGCCCCATTCTTCGAACAGGTGCACGGAATTGTCCACATGACGACCGGTGTCAAAGATCAGGTCTTCGCGAACCACGCCCATGAGGTCGTTCCGGATCATCCGGACATAGTCCTCAGGGCTGTTGTCGCCGAGATAGGTGTTGATGGCGGAAAGGCCCTGGGCCACGGCGCCGGAGCGCTCGAGGGCGGCCTTGTCCACGAGCAGGATCCTGCAATCTTCGGGAGCCCACTTCTTGATTTCGTATGCCGTACCGCAGGCGCCCATACCGCCGCCCACGATAAGAATGTCGACTTCCTTCTCCACAACTTCAGGGTTCAGGGTTGCCGGAAGTTCACCACTTGGCTTGTTTGGTAATGCCATATGCTTAATCCTCCTGTGAGATTTAAAATTTTTCGGTTACGTCCAATAACCGGAATGATTATTTCTTCACCATCTGGGCCGCATCTGGCGTGCGGAGAGTTTCCTCGTTGGCCAGCCGGCTGTCGTTGATATCGGCGCCCTTCTTGTCGTTCTGCGGGTTGATGGAACCTTCCGGCGTCGTCCGGATGGGGAACTTGAACCGCTTCATGTTGCCGTTACGGAACTTGATGGTCCACATGATGGAATCGGAGCTCATAAGGGGAGCCACGAGACCGCCCAGGGGAACGATGTCAGAATACGCCCGGACTTCGATGGCGCCCTGCGGGCAGATCTTCACGCAGGAGTAGCATTCCCAGCATGCATCCGGCTCCTGGTTGTAAGCCTTCATCTCCTCGGTGTTCAAAACCATGAGGTCGTTCGGGCAGATGTACATGCAGGCGGTCTTTTCGCCGCCCTTGCAGCCGTCACATTTGCTTGGATCAACAAAACTCGGCATAGTCTTTCTCCTTCTTTTATGGATTTTCCGGCCCAGCCAGCATGCCGGGCACTACTCTAATGAGTCTGAAACTCTGCGTCACAAGGCCGTCTTGCCTGGAAGCGCCACCTCCTTCCATCCTTGAGAACCCTGCCCCTCCGAGCCAACGCTCCATGGTGCCCAACTGCGTAAGACGGCCCCAAAAAAACAGGTCCCTATGATTGCCAATAGGTCGGTTTATTGACAAGTTAAATCTTGAAATTGCGGTATTAGTTTTCCTTATAAAGCAGGGTCATCCCTCTGCGCCTCAGCGCCCTGCTTAAGCGTTGCTCTTGGCCGCCTCGGCCTGATAGTGGTTCATCAGAATCTTGGCCACCTCGGGACGGGAGAATTCCGGCGGCGGGGCCTGGCCCTCAGCCAGCATGGCGCGCACCTTGGTGCCGGACAGGAGAACCCAGTCCTCTTTCTGGTGGTCCTTGCCGTCGCACATCATGATCACCTTGTTCAGCTTCTTCGAGTAAGCGGTGTGATCGGCTTCAAAGATCTTGATGAGCAGGGAACCTGCCGGAACCTCTTCCTTGAACACGGTCTGTGCATCGAACGGCCCATAGTAATCCCCGACGCCCGCATGGTCGCGACCCACGATGAGATGTGTCGCACCCATGTTCTGCCGGAACAGGGCGTGAAGCACGGCCTCCCGCGGGCCGGCATAAAGCATATCGAACCCGTAACCGGTGACCATCACCGTGTTGGGCGGGAAGTACAGCTCGACCATCTTGCGGATACAGGCATCGCGGACATCCGCCGGAATGTCGCCCTTCTTGAGCTTTCCGAGCAGCATATGAATCACGCATCCATCGGCTTTTACGGCTTCCATGGCCATCTTGCAAAGCTCCTCATGGGCGCGGTGCATGGGGTTCCGGGTCTGGAAGGCCACGACCGTGTTCCAGCCGCGCTCCTTGATTTCGTCCCGAATCTGGTAGGCCGTGCGGAAGGTGTCTCCGAATTCCTTCTCGAAGTACGAGAAGTTCAGGACCTGGATGGGACCGGAAATGCAGAACTTGCCCACGGAATTGAAGGCCGCCACGCCCGGGTGCTCGGGGTCGGTCGTCCGGTAGACCTTCTCGGTCATCTGCTTCATTTCGTCATCGGTGAACTCCTCGATGGCCGTGACGTCCTGAATGGCGAGGATCGGATTGCCTGCAACGTTGGGGTCACGAAGGGCGATGCGCTTGGCGCCCTTGATGGCCGAGGCATCCTTCACCACGTTGACCACCGGAACCGGAAAGAAGAGACCGGACGTGGTCTTCAGGTTCACCGCAGCGGACAGGGCATCGGCCCTGTTCATGAAACCGGTGAGCGGGTTGAAATAACCCGATCCCATCATCACGGCATTCCCTGCCGCAGCTGATGAGACAACGATGGACGGCAGGCCCTCAGCTTCCTTCAGAAGCGCGGCTCGTTTGGCGTCGTCCTGTACGAAAAGGGGGTTGAGTGTGTCGGATCCGTGTGGCTTGATCATGGCGTTTCTCCTTCGCGATTGATTTACAGAGCTGGGTTCCCTGAATGCCGGAAAACCGGCGCAGTGCGGGCCCCGGAGGCCGGTCGCGAGGCGCCACCCCAAGGGGTCCAGAAAAAGCGGTGTCTATGATCGCTAATCTGAATCTTTGATTACAAGTAAATTATTAAAATCAAAATATAAACTTTTCTTATAGATGCCCGTGACCAGAGCAATATTACCCAGGCTTAGCCCCACGGATGGCACTCGCGCGGATAAAGCCC
>QJVM01000016.1 GCA_003235715.1 Nitrospirota bacterium | reverse complement strand
GAGCCGGTCGGCCGACAGGTCGTGCAGGAGAAGATGAAACAGGCCCAGGGCAAATCCCGCCTCGCGTCCCTCGTCCAGGGTTGTCAGCACATCCAGGGGTCGGGCCTCCTCGATGAATTCTAGGGCACGCCAGAAAGCCCCGTCTGAAGCCTGCCAATAGTCCCTGCCGTCTTCGGCAGGAATGATGTAAGGGACTCTCCACCTTCGATCGGCCGGAAGCGGGTCGGACCGCAACCGGTGCCGGAGGTGTTCCGTGACCAGCCTCATGTTGGTCATAACCCGTTCGGGCTCCCGGAAAACGTGCGTATTGACCTGCTGGAGCACAAACGCGTCCCCGGGGGAGGCCCCTGTAACAACGAGAAAGGTTCTGTTAATGTTGCCCCTGCCCAATCCACGGATTTCGCGAACCCGTCCCGAAGGGTAAAACCGGCCGGCTATGAATTGAAGTTTCTGGATATCCCCGGACATGGGTTATGCTGTCTGCTCGTGAACAATCGGGTTCCCGCTTCGCCCGGTTGACAGGCCCGAAGCGTCATGAGATTTTGGAACCAGAGTACCACCGACGGGGCTGCAATACCAAGGGCAGCATGTTGAATAATCTCCGGGAGACTTTCCTTGAGACGGTACCTATCCTCACTTTATGACCAGACCATACTGGACCGCCCGGTCCTCAGTATCGTCGTCATCTTTCTGGTAATGGCCCTCGTGGGAAGTCAGGCCACGCACTTCGAACTCGATGCCTCCGCCGATTCCCTGGTTCTCGAACACGATGCGGCCCTCCGGTACTATCGGGCCATTCGTGAGCGTTATGGCTCGGACGACTTCCTGTTGGTCACGTACACCCCGAAGGTCGACCTGTTTTCAGAAGAATCCCTGAGTAACCTGCGCCGCCTCCGGGACCGCCTCCTTGCGATGCAACGGGTGGAGTCCGTCGTCACCATCCTCGACGTCCCCCTTATCAACAGTCCCCGGACGACACTCGCGGAAATCAGTGAACACGTCCGGACCCTGGAAGGTCCGGACACGGACCGGGCACTGGCGCGACAGGAGTTCCTGGAGAGTCCCCTGTACGCCAATCTCCTGGTGAGCCCGGACGCACGGACCACAGCGCTCCAGGTCATCTTCCTCAGGGATGAAACCTACTACTCCCTTCTTAAGGAAAGGGACGCCCTGAGAGAGAAGGCCAGCGAAACGGGCCTGGAACCCGGGGAGCATCGACAGCTGGCCGAGGTGGTCCGGCAACTGGATGGTCACAAGGAGATCATGCGGGAAACCGAAAGCCGGGATATCGCGGAGGTCCGCGACATTCTGGACGAGTACCGGGACCGGGCCGACCTCTATCTGGGCGGCCTGCCCATGGTCGCTTCGGATATGATTGATTTCATCCGCCACGATCTGGTCGTCTTTGGCTTGGGGGTTCTCCTGTTCCTTGTCGGAATGCTTGCGGTCTCCTTCCGTCGGTTCCGCTGGGTCTTCCTTCCCATGCTCTGCTGCTTCAGCGCAGTCCTTTTCATGTTCGGATATCTGGGCCTGGTGAAATGGCCCGTCACTGTGGTTTCGTCCAACTTCACCTCCCTGCTTCTCATCATCACCCTTTCTCTTACCGTTCACCTGGTCGTGCGCTATCACGAAGTTCACGACGAGAACCCGTCGGCGGACCAGAGGTTTCTGGTCCGTGAGATGGTACATTCCAAGGCGCTTCCCAGTCTTTACACGGCCTTGACCACGTTCGTAGCTTTCGGGTCTCTCCTGGTCAGTGACATCAGGCCGGTCATTGATTTTGGCTGGATGATGGCCATGGGCATCGCCGTGGCCTTCCTGTTGTCCTTCATTCTGCTGCCGGCATCGCTCATGCTTCTCAAACCGGACCGCTTGACCCATCAACAGTCTTTTACAGCTGGACTCACCCGGTCGTTTGCCGTATTTATCGAGAAACATGCGGCCGTAACGCTCGTCTTTTTTGCCGCCATTGCGGCCCTGAGCGTGATGGGAATTTCCATGCTGACCGTTGAAAATCGGTTCATCGATCATTTCAAGCAGTCAACAGACATCTACCGGGGCATGGAAATGATCGACCGGGAACTGGGCGGAACCACACCACTGGATGTGATCGTCGATGCGCCCGCTGATTTTCTCGCTGATGCCGCCGAAGAGCGTCCGGAGGATGCCTTTGAAGACGTCTTCCAGGACGAGTTTGAGGTGGAGGCGGGATTGAGTGGAACCAGTTACTGGTACAACAGCTACCGTGCCGGCAAGGTTCTGGCGATTCACGACTATCTCGATGGCCTTCCGGAAATCGGAAAAACCCTGTCCCTGGCCACGACGTTGCAGCTTCTGCAACAGCTGAACAACGACAAGCCCCTGGACAACTTCACTCTGTCCGTCATCTACAAGAAACTTCCCGCGTCCGTCAAAAAGACCATCGTGACGCCTTATATGTCCTCGGATGGGAACCAGGCTCGCTTCTCCATGCGGGTCTTTGAAACCGACCCAACGCTCCGCCGCAACGAACTGCTAAGGAAGGTGCGCCGCCATCTCGTTGAAGATATCGGCCTTGGGCAGGAACAGGTTCGTCTGACGGGAATGCTCGTTCTTTACAACAATATGCTGCAGAGTCTTCACCGGTCACAGATTCAGACCCTCGGGGTCGTTTTCCTGGCGATCATGGCCATGTTCGTCGTGCTCTTCCGCTCCCTTCGGCTGGCGGTGATTGCCATCATCCCGAATCTGGTCGCGGCAGGAATGGTGCTCGGACTGATGGGCTGGCTGAAGATCCCGCTGGACATCATGACCATTACGATCGCCGCGATTACCATCGGGATTGCCGTGGACGACACCATCCACTACATCCACCGGTTCCAGGTCGAGATCGTCAGAGACGATAACGCCCGGGCAGCGGTCCGGCGATGTCATGCCGGGGTGGGGCGGGCGATGTATTACACCTCGGTCATCGTGATTGTGGGCTTTTCGATCCTGGCCCTGTCAGACTTCAAACCCACCATCTATTTCGGGTTGCTTACCGGGGCTGCGATGGCCGTGGCGCTGGTGGCTAACTTGAGCCTCTTGCCCCTCCTGCTCATCCTCTTCAGGGGAAGAACAAGAACCTCCCAGGGGCAGCCCCGGGAATAAGAGCCTGGCCCCCGGGAACGGGCCGTATCGCCGTATCCGTCTGATCTGTTATCCTCAGAAGCTGACCAGAATGCACCACCTGTAACTTCAGGAGGTTTTCCTAGAGCCACCGCGAAGATGCACCGAAGGCCGGGAGATCGTCGTGCCAGGTATGGCCGGAACCTGAATCATCAGCAGTCACCGGAAATCCGCTGCAAAGGAGAATGGATTATGAATTTCATACGCATGTCGTGCCTCCTGCTGGCCCTGTTCGTGACGGGCATCGCAGGGTGTTCGCAGTCAAAACAGGCCACTCCTCAAGAGAGTTCTCCACAGGGGAGTCAGCAAGTCCAGACCGGGAACACGGACAACCCCGGCCCGGCAACCCCCAAGTCCACGGTCACGCTGAACTATACGCTTACCGTGGATGGAGAGGTCGTGGACGCTTCAGAGGGAAAGGAACCTCTTGAACTCACGCTCGGGTCGGGCCAGATTATGCCGGCCTTTGAAAAAGCCGTGGCTGGCCTGAAGGCCGGGGACAAGAAATCCTTCACGCTGACGGCCGAGGAAGGATTTGGAGCCAGAATTCCGGAGCAGGTCCAGCGCGTTCCCAGATCCCAGCTCCCTAAAGACATGACACCGGAATCGGGAATGGTCGTTCAGGCCAAGAGTCCGGAAGGTCAGGTCCGGAACGTGACCATTCTTGAGGTTAAGGATGATGTGGTCGTCATGGACTTCAACCATCCGCTGGCGGGTAAGTCCCTGAACTTCGACGTGGAAGTGCTCGAGGTCAAATAGGGCTCAACAACGAGGCGGAGCCCCTTCCGACAGGACCGGGATGCTGGGGGCAGAGCCTTAGAGGGCGGCCGTGCGGCGGCGGCGCCGGCGCACACCCATCCGCGGCAGGAGCCCGAGATACTTGTTGATGGGATTGTCCCGTTTCAGAAACGGAACAACGGGTCGCTTCCTGCGTCCGAGTTTGCCCACCTCCCAGAGAAGTTCGCCATAACCGGGGTCCGCATCCAGTCCCGCGGTGAAGGCTTTCAGGGCCTCGGCCTTGTCCCGCGCGGCCAGGTGAGCCCGCCCGAGATTCAGGTAGAAGGCTGGCCGGAAATAGCGGGCGCCCAGGGGCATCTGTTCCTCCAGTCGTCTTATGGCCTCCCGGCAGAGGTTGATCCCCTCTTCAGACCCGCGTCCGGCGAGGGCGAGAACAGAGCCGTATTGAGAGAGGAGAAACGGGTCCTTGGCAAACCGTTCCACGGCATTCCTCAGGACCCTCACTGCGGCCTCGGTACGGCCTTGTTTCAGATGTTCGGCAGATTCGTCGAGGTATGAGGTTTTCTCTGAAGCCGCCCCCCCTTTTCGGGACCAGCATTGGGCCAGGGCGGATTCGTGAAGGCGTTCCATAAGGTCGTCGAGACGCGTGAAAAAATCCGGTTCGTGAACCATGTCCCAATAGTCCGCTTCGAGGCGGAGGATGACTTGTCCTTTCCGGCGAATTCGGGTCACCACCCGGCCCAGCTTTTTGCCACCATCCTCGGTATGGACTGTAAGCGTTTCATCGTCCACGGTAACCGTACTGATGATGTCGGGAGGGGGTTTGGGCCGTCTGTGATGTCGGCGGACGGATTGGGCCATAACCGGGTTTCCTGTCTTTCTCAGAAACATTGCGGGCAAATCGAACCGTGCCGTGGGTCCCGCGCCTTATATATCGGCAATCCCAGCACCGCCTTGAGTCTCACTATTTTGGCCCGTCTCGACCACCGGACTCCTTCTTGGCCCAGGGTATCGCGCGGGTTCGAAGAGGCCGGGCTCAAACCGAAAGTCTGCCGGATTTGAGGGCATAGGCTACGGCGAAACCCGTCATGAATCCCACCCCGAGATTCGTGGCCAGGGTAATCCCGAGAATGAGAAGGCAGACAAAGAGGTCCTTGCGTTCCTTCATGTCCATCATCGTCAGCGCCAACTGGCCCCCGGCAAATACCAAAAGGACCCCGAGAATGGCCATGGGCAAAAGGCTCACAACACTCACCGCCTGGTTTCCGAACACCACGGCCAGCACCAGAAAGATACCCCCAATGATCACATTGGACCCCGGCGTGCGGGCCCCGAACCGGTAGTGCGCCGCCAGCCCGCCGGCACCGGTGCACAGGGGCATCCCCCCCACAAGAAAGCTGAAGAAGTTCGCCAGGGCCATGCTGATACACGATGACCGGTACGTCACGCGGGCTGAGTCCTCCCCGAAGTACTCCCGGGAAAGATCCGCGTACGCAATCACGGCATTCCCGAGGGTCATGGGGACCTGGGGAAGGACCAGCAGCATTAATGCCAGGGCAAAATCATCCTGGCCCGGCCACCCAAAAGGAAGAAGCCGTGGCACGTTAAACCCGACGTGCACCGTGTCCAGGCCTTCACGTGTTCCAAAGACCAGGCCTATTACGACGCCGGCGGCAACCACCACGAGGCCGGCGGGGAAACGCTTGCTGTTGAGAAGAAAAAGGGTCGTGACGGCGGCGGCTATGCCGATCGGGATGCCCACCGGTAATCCGCCCAGCGCCTGAATCCCGAGGTAGGGTTCCGCCGACCCGTGAAGCACCTGAAACCGGGACGTACCCGCCATGAAACGGACGCCTTCGGCCATGAGGAGGGCGCCGGTGGAGAGCTGAACACCGCGAACCACGGCCTTTGGCGTGTACTTGCCGATCAGGCTTATGGCCCCGGTCACTCCTAGGATCAGAAGAATCACACCGACCCACAATCCAGCGCTCAGAATCTGGGAGGCGGAAACGCCCGTCGCGATGGCGTAGGCGCCAATCACCTTCATGGGCTGCACCGGCACCGTGAGTCCAAAGTAGGCACCGGAAAGAATGTAATAGAGACCGATGGAAAGCAGAAGGCCCGTGGCGTCCAGACGGTTGATGAGGATCATCGCAATAGCGATGGGCAGAAGGGTTCCCAGGTCGCCCAGCGACCCGGCAAATTCCAGTCGGTCAAACCTGTAAGGACGTCCCACCCTCTGCGTTCCCCCCTATCTCCTGGCCGGGAATCGGATCTTACAAATCATATTGCTCCTTGAGCAGCTTCAGACGCCCCGCGTCGGCCGGGCTGAATCCCCGTCTCGAGTACAGGGTTTTGGCCTTGGGTCCCTCGAGTTCATCCAATTCCACGGTGAGGATCACATCTTCCGGCACCTGCGTAAGGCCCCACGCTGAAAACGGATTCATGGGCATCTTCCACGTCGCCACCTCGCCCGGTTCCAGGGGGTCCTCGTTCCAGCAGCTGAAGCGCTCCCTGAGCCATGGAACGTCCCGGTCCGGACTCGAGAGGGTTCCCGTCAGGTGCACACGAGTCACGGTCTCCGACGTTCCATTTCTAAGGGTCAGTTCCACAAAAGGTTGAGGCCCCAGAAATCCAACCCTTTCCTTGAAAAAGCGGGAGCGCACCACCTTGAATCTTTCCAGATGCGTTCGGTCTTCCTCGGACCTCGCTCGCCTGGCTTCAAGTTCCGCAACCTCGGCACGAGCCTGTTCGCGCTCCTTTTCCCTTCGTTCGGTGAGGATCCGGTTTGCCTCGGCAATGATCTCGTCCGCCGTCTTTCCATGGATAAGGCTCTTTTTCTCCTCATCCATACGACTGGGCACGCCCAGTCTGTCCAGAAGATCGCCCTTCAGCCCCTGCTCCTGGAAGTTGAGAATGGTCAGGGATTCGTCGAAGCGAGTCCTTTTCTTTTCAGGCAGCGCCTCCCGCACCCTCTCAAGGGAGGTTTGCATGGCCTCCTCCGACGAAGCGTCAATGCGAGGCGCAGGCTGGCAACCGGAACAGATGCCGAAGACCAGGATGGTGATGAATACCTGCTTGAGAATCATGACTTTCTGTGCTGGCGTCCCGGGATCGATGCCCCGATACCATTCCTGGACGGCCAGGGTCCTACGCGCACCGTCAGAGCGTGTATCGAAACAGCAACGTCCTGTCCAGCGGTCGGTCTTTACGGAATCCCCTGCAGGCAGTCTATAGCAAGAGGTTACCGCTCACAAGGGTCGGAACCCTGTTCCGTTCCTTTCAGAGACCGTGGTCCCGCTTCCTCGGGAGGTCTCGTCAGGGGAGTCCCATACCGCGTCTTAATTGTCGGGAAGTATCCCCTGGAACTGAAACCCTCCCAACGACATGCTGCCCGTGCGTCCCCTCCCATGCGGCCCCAGTTTACTCTGTTGCAGAGGCCGTGTAAATTACGGCTGTGGATAATCCTCACCCCTCGCGGCCCGCTTCAATCCCAGGCCCTGTTCCAAGCGAACGTCGTTTCGGTTGCATGCAGGTTCTGGCCTTGCTTGCTGTGGCCGTGGTGGTCACGGCCGTTTTCACGGGCTGGTGGGTCAAACGTTATATCTATGCGTCTCCCTTGACTCCCACAGAGCTGACTTCCAGGGAACAAAATACCTTGAACGCCAAACTCGCCGCCCTCGATGCCGCGGCCGGTCGAGAGACGGCTCCCGGCACCGGCAGGGGAGACAGGCGAGGAGGGAGTCCCTTATCCCCGGACGACAGGCTTCGGCCAGAGCCGTACAGCGAAGAAGGGGCGCGTCGGGAGGTGGTCCTCACCGAACGCGAACTGAACGGCATCATTGCCTCAAACCCGGAAGTGGCCAGGCGTGTCGCCGTGGATCTGGCCGATGAACTGGTCAGCCTCAAACTGGTTATCCCGATGGAGGAGGACTTGCCTGTTCTTGGAGGAAAGACTCTCCGCCTGAACCTTGGTCTTCAACTGGCCTACCGCAACAAAGGGCCTGTTGTGGCCTTGAAGGGGGTATCCCTGGGAGGAGTCCCCTTACCCAACGCCTGGCTGGGCAACCTGAAGAATGTGAATCTGGTTGAAGAGTTCGGAACCGAAGACGGGTTCTGGAAGCTGTTTGCGGATGGCGTCGAAAATCTTTCCGTGGAAGAGGGGCACCTGAGGATCCGTCTCAAGGAGTAGGGCGTCTCGGCCACCTCTTCCGGCCTCTTGACTTCGCGATAGGGCCCGTGGCATTGTTTTCCCGGAGTTTCGGAAGTGTATTACAGTTACACAGTTCGTCGTTATGGAAGAACCCCGAAGGCTCTTGGCTTCGCGGGTTCTTTTTTATGCAACAAACGACCTCCGGGGCTTTAGTCATCAGAAAGGAGGTTTACAGCAATGTCTCAGGGAACAGTGAAATGGTTCAACGAGGCCAAGGGATTTGGCTTCATTGCCCGAGAAGGCGGTAGCGACGTTTTTGTTCACTACTCAGCCATTCAGGGCAACGGCTTCAAGACTCTGGCTGAAGGCGATTCTGTGACGTTCGACATTGAGGATGGGCCCAAGGGTCCAAGCGCCCGGAACGTACAGCGCGCTTAATTTCCTCTGCGGTTTTGAAAACGGCTCCCGGCCTGAAAGGGTCTGGGAGCCTTCTTTTTTTTCTTCAGGGTTTGACGGTCCCGGAATTTCAGGGGATCGCGGCGTTTCCGGTGTGATGGAAATGAATATCCCTCTGAGGGAAGGGAATCTTGATGCCCTCCCGTTCAAAGGTCTTGTAGAGGGTCATGTTGAGCTGGTGTACCAGCTGGCCCTGCAGCGCAGGTTCCTCGCACCAGCAGAGCAGTTCGAAGTTGAGTGCGGAATCCCCGAAGCTCCGAAAACGGACCCTCGGGGCCGGCTCTTTCAGGACCATGGAATTTTCGTGCGCGATCCGCTGGAGCACGGATTCGACCTGGTCCACGTTGCTTCCGTACGCGACACCAATGGCAATCCGAATCCTGAAGTTGGGAATCGGGGCCGACTGGTTGATAATTTTGGTGTTGGCCATGACCGAGTTGGGAATAGTGATCAGGATATCGTCGCGGGTCTTGATCCGCGTGGACCGGACTCCGATGTTCACGACCTCTCCCCGCTGTCCGTCGTCAAGGACAATGTAGTCCCCAATCTTGTAAGGCCGGTCCACGAACACGCTGATGCCGCCGAAGAAGTTAGCCAGGGTATCTTTGGCCGCCAGGGCCACGGCAACCCCCGCAATCCCGGCTGAGGCGAGAAGAGGGGTAATGTCCACCCTCCAGACCGACAAAATCGCCATGAGCAAGGCCACAATGACACCCACCTTGGCGACGTTCTTGAGAAGAGGGTTGAGCTCCGTACTAAGGCCGGTCTTGTCTGCGATGCGGGCAAAGGTCCCGTCGATAAAGAGCATGAGAAACCGAACGGCCGCAATGCTGAGCACCAGGAACAGGAGCGAATAGAGAAAAGCGTTCAGCTTGAAGCGCAGAGGGTCAGACAGCTCCAGAAGAACCAGGGCCTGCGCCACCCCGATCAGAACAACCCCGAACATCACAGGCTGGTGGGCAATGTCCAGAATCTTGTCATCAATCTCCCAGCGCGTTTGGCGGGTCAGTCTCCTCAGAACCCTGTTGATGATGAGGTCGGTCAGCTTGGCCAAGAGCAGGATGGCGCCCAGGGCAATCAGGAAATTGAGCAAATTGGACGGCGTGAGTCTCAGACTTTGGGTCCACTCGTTCATGGTGTCTTTGGGTCTCGAACTTGGCTCTCGGGATTCGGGGTCTCCGGAAGACCCGACGGAAGTTTATAACAGAAACAGGCGATGGAAAACAGGAATGGGGTCAATATTCCTCCCGCACCCGCCCCCGAAACTTTTTCACCGCGCCTCTTTGCCGTTTCATCTTCAAACGCTCCTGACGCGCCGTCGCAGAAGGTCTTGTGGCCCGTCGGGGCCTTGGAATGCGGGTCGCCTGAAGAATGAGAGCTGAAAGCCGCTCCATGGCATCCCTGCGGTTGGCCTCCTGGGTTCGAAATCGGCTGGCCGTGATCTGAAGCACGCCTTCACGGTTGACCCGGTTGCCGGCAATCCTGACGAGGCGAAGCCTGACCCAGGAGGGGAGTGAAGCCGAGCCGAGCACGTCAAAGCGGAGTTCCACTGCCGTGGCGACCTTGTTCACGTTCTGGCCGCCCGGCCCGGATGAACGGACGAAATGAAAATGAAGTTCCTTCTCGTCCAGTTGAATATCAGGCGTTATGGGAATCACGGCCGGGACTCCTCCCTTTCCCTTCCCGGTCCAGGAGCACCGTCGATTCACCTGTGGCGCATCCTGCAAGACCTCCGTTTTCATGAAACCATACCCTGCTGCCCACGGCACACTCGACGTTCCGGCGCACACAAGCCTCACGGAGCGTTCCTGCCCTGAGCCGCCCGTCGGGATGGAACCAAACCCGGGTCCCCCGGGCCAGCCGAAGACCGTTAACGGCAACCCCTTCGGGAGGCGCCTGAAAGCTGGCTATCCGACCATCCTCGAAAAGGCAGAGCTCGGTCCCGGCAACCATGCGGTAACCCTGTCGAACATGGTCTGCCCTGAGCACACCACGAAAAAGTTCCCGCGACTCGTGAAAGACGGCGAGGGCGCCTTCCTTCAGGAGACATCCAGAGACGCGCGCCGGCACCGACAGGAAGCACGATGCGATGTTCCCGTTGGGGTGAAATTCGATCTCGCGGTCCCCCATGCAGGGAAAATTCTGTATCTGCGTATCTGCGCCGAGCCGGCACCGCCAGAGCAGGCCTTCGCCGGTGAATCCCAGAATCGAGCCGGGCGGGAATACCACGGACTGAAATTCGGCCGTGGCCACGAGAAAACCTGTACGGATCCGGCCGCTGTCGGCGTAATAGACCGTTCGCGTCTCGTCCATGCCATGGGGTCTCAACGTCATGATTCGATTATACCGGATGCCTTTCGGTGTTTGACCCGCTGCCTGCCGTATGCTATGGTCAGCCCATTCCTTTATTTGGAAAGAGGTTGAGAATGAAATTCAGACCTGAAGATCTGATGGGAAAACATATCCTCGTAGGCATTGTGTACCGGCGGAACGACGGCCGGGTGGACCGGACCGTAACCAACCACGGAACCATCGTCGCAGCGGAAGGGGGCTCCGTGGAGTACAAGGTCCACGGGGAAGACCGGACGATCACGGTCCCCTACAACCCGAACTTCTTCGAGAAGGGTGAGGAAGGGGCCGTATACACTTTGGAGGGAACGGGGGAGGATGTGAAGGATGTGGACATTGTGGCCTCGTTCGAGGTGAGGGAAGGTCGGGACGGCGGCGTGGCCTGAGACCCCGGAACGACTCGGAATCCATGGCTGAAAACAACGACAAGGACAAAACGGCTTTCGCCGCCCTGTTCGAGCTCAGTTCCATCGGAATATTTCTGGTGGTGGCGACCTTTATCGGTGGCGCCATTGGATACTTCCTCGACACGCGGGTCTTTGATACGTTTCCCTGGTTGAGTGCCGTCTTCCTTTTTCTTGGAATCGTGGCCGGCTTCCGGAAGATCTTCCAGATGGTCAGACAGTCAGCGAAGAATGGAAACGGGGCTGGTACGAAAAGTCCGTAAGCGGGCCATTGTTCTGTTGCCCCTTCTGGCCGGCGCCTCCTTCTTTCTGGGTCGGGCCTATCCCTTGGCCGTTCTGGTGGGCGGTGTCGTGGGATTGCTCCATCTTTCTGGTGTGGGCATTACGGCAAGAGCCGTAACCCTTGGCGCGGGACAGGCAGCAGGGACGTGGATGAAAGGGCTCTTATGGACCTTCTCGATCTTGCGGCTCCTGGTCGTGGCCCTGGTTCTGGCAGGACTGGTCCGCTTCGGAAGGATGGACGTGCTTGGACTGCTGGCGGGCTTGATGGCGATCTATGCCATCGTTCTGGTGGAAGGTCTCCTCGACGCCCGCAGAGCCCTCTCGGAACCCGAGTAGCCGCCGCAGCGCGGAACGTGGTCATGGGCCCTGAAACACGGGCGGTCCCTTTCATCTCAAAAACCCCAGGGCTAATTCGAAGTTCCTGAACTCATCGGCCAGACTCTTCCTTGGCTTCATTTTGAGATCCCAATACGTTCTCAATCGCGGCTCACGTTGAAAGTGATCTATCAGAATGGCACCGTCCAGGTCTGTGCGATAAAGCGTTGCCCCCGTCTCTGAAAGTCGCCGTAGCGTTTCCGGTCTGGGGTGTCCGAAGCGATTTCCGAATCCCGCGCTCACGAGGGCCACGCTGGGTGACACGGCCTTGAGGAATATTTCATCACCGGACTCCTTGCCTCCGTGGTGGGGGACCACAAGAATGTCGGTGTCAAGGTCCACGGGGTAACGGGCGCTCATCCAAGATTCGCCCTCGCTCCGGATGTCCCCGGGAAAAAGGATAGCCGTGGAATACAGGTCCAGACGGACAACGAGGGAGCGGTTGTTCCGGTCGTCGCGACCGCCCCGCTGAGGTCTCAAGGCGATAAAATCCGGGTCGGGATAAAGAACCCGCATCTGATAGGCGCTCCCGTTCATCTCGTCGTCACGGTGTACCTGGCGAAAAAGGGTTTGGGGGTGGTCGGCCCGGATTCGGGTGAGCTCTTCCGAGGGTTCGCCGTTCCACCAGACCTCGCCGACCGGCATACGGGCAACCAGTTGCTCCAGTCCTCCCATGTGGTCCGGGTGGGTGTGACTGAGGACCACAAGGTCTACCCTGGCAATGCCCCGTGTCCGAAGGAACGGTTCGATGACGGTTCCGGCAACATCGAAATCCCTGAGCCCGCCCGTATCAAACAAGACGACCCGTTCGTCAGGCAGACGCACCATGGTGCACAGTCCCTGCCCCACGTCGATCATGGCCAATTCGGGCTTCGGGCAACGCACAGGGATTGCAAGCAGCAGGGGTACGCAGACAAACAGGACGGGCCGTGCACGGAATCGGTATAAAATCCCGAAAAGGAGGTAGCACAGGACGACGCCCCATACCGGGGGCGGCGACAGGGAAACTGCCGACGCGGGAGCGGCTGAACAGAAACGGACCACAGCCAAGAGGGCTCGGACTGACGCCTCCAGGGGCTGGATGAGTCCGTCGAAGCCAAACATACTGTGAAGCAGGCAGTGAAACAAACCGAGGGGGATGACCAGAAATCCCGTCAGAGGCATGGCCAAAAGGTTGGTCAGGGGCGCCGCCACCGATATGTTCTGAAAATAATAGGCCGTAAGTGGCGCAAGGCCCACGGTGGCCACAAGCGAGACAAGAAACAGTCGCTTCAGATAATCGCCGCTGCGCCGGCCCCGAGGGGTCTCGGCCGTAACCTCGCTGAAAGATTCCTCTCCCGACCATCGACTCATTCCGAATCCGATGACCAGCACCGCAACAAACGTGAACTGGAAAGAAACGTCAAAAAGGGCCTGCGGCGCCCCAACCAGAAGAACCGTGGCGGCGAAGGAAACGGCGTTCTTCCAGTTCCGACTCCGCCCCAGAAGCGTAGCCCCCAGGAAAACCAGAATCATGACCAGCGAGCGGACGGTCGGGACGCGGCTTCCGGAGAGACCGCAGTAGAGAACCAGGACAGGCAGCGTAAGCAGAATCGCGACGGTACTGGCCGACAGGTATTGACTGATCCCGAGATAGAGCCTGTGGGGGAGGGCAAGAAAACTTCTGCGGATCAAGACAAAAAGAACGAGGGCCAGCAGGGACAGGTGTGTCCCGGAAACAGCCAGAAGGTGGGCCGCACCGGAACGGTTGAACTGGTCCCGCAGTTCGTCGGGCATATCCGTGACCCCGAGGAGGAGCGCCTTCAAAAGCGAAGCCGGGGCGGGCTGGAAAGCCTGCTCGAGATGACTGATCAGCGAACCGCGCGCGAGGTCCAGCCTTCTTGGAAGGAAAGGGCCCTCAGCCAGAATCCGTAACTCTTTGGCATACAGCCTGAGAAAGATCCCCTCCCGCTTCAGCCGGTCGGCATGGTTGAAGACTCCGGGGTTCAGAAATCCCCGGTTCTC
The DNA here is from genome assembly GCA_003235715.1 of Nitrospirota bacterium. GTDB lineage: Bacteria > Nitrospirota > Thermodesulfovibrionia > SZUA-242 > SZUA-242 > SZUA-242. The sequence goes on along the minus strand of QJVM01000016.1, from coordinate 3,464 downwards.
CTTCAGGCGTCCCTGAACAAGCACATGGTCCCCGTAGGCCACGGGGGTAGGTCTTGGAACCGTGACTCGTACCTTCCCGAAGGTTACGGTTTCCATGACGAATCGGATCCGGTCCTTCCGCATCTCAGGAAACCCTGAAACACGGCCTTCCAGCTGAACCGGGTCAGAGGGCGACGGATTCGGAGGCGGAATGGGCGACTGAAGCCGTGCGTCCGCGAAGCCGAGGGCAAGACCAAGCCCCAGACACACAAGGGCCCACACAGCACCACTCGGGGTTTGCTTAAAGCGGAGGAAGGTTAATGCGCCCAGGAGAGCAAGGCAGAGAAGCGGCAAAACCGGCAGCCAGGAAAACCAGGTGCCGTAAACGATCCCGCCGGAAAGTCCCATGAGAAAGAGAGGGAGAACATTTCCCAGCACAAAACCGGGCCTCCTTCTTTTCTCACGCCATGGCTCTCTCTATGACCGTGGCAATGTCGTTGGCGAGATCCCTGATGAGATCCTCCCTTTCGCCCTCAATCATGACCCGCACCTTGGGCTCTGTCCCGGACGGTCGAACCAGGATGCGGCCCGAGCCCACCTTTTCGTTGGCCAGATCGATGGCTCCCTGGATTTCAGGGAAATCGGCGAGCGGAAGCTTATGCTGAACCTTCACGTTCACGAGAACCTGGGGAAACAGTTCCACCGGGGCCACCAGTTCCGAAATGGGCTTGCCCGAAGCTTTCATGAGGGACAGGATCTTTAGGGCCACAACCGGCCCATCGCCGGTCGTATTGTCATCCAGGAAGATGATGTGACCTGACTGTTCGCCTCCCAGGTTGTAGCCTCCCTCCAGCATTTTCTCAGAGACGTACCGGTCGCCCACCTGCGTGCGCACCAACTCGATCCCCTCCCTCTGGAGGTACCGTTCCAGTCCCACATTGCTCATGACCGTGGCCACCAGCGTGTTCCGCTTCAGCCGTCCTTCCCTCTTCATACGAACAGCGCAGAGGCCCATAAGCTGGTCCCCGTCGATCACCCTGCCCTTTTCGTCGCAGATCAGGGTGCGGTCCGCATCTCCGTCGTGCGCAATGCCGATCTGGGCGCCATGGGCAATGACGGAGCGGGACAGATGTTCCAGATGGAGACTCCCGCAGTCCCGGTTGATGTTGATGCCGTCAGGTTGATCGTTGATGGAGATGACCTTGGCTCCGAGTTCCTTCAGCGCCACCGGGGTCACCTTATACGCAGAGCCATTCGCAGAGTCCACGACCACGCGGAGCCCCTCGAAGTCCATGCCCTTGGGGATGGTGGATTTGATGAACTCGATATACCGGCCGGTGGCCTCCTCGATACGCCTTGCCCTTCCAATGTCGCTTCCGGTAGGCCGGACCGTATCGTGGAGATCCTGGATCAGCGTTTCCTCGATCTTCACCTCCACCTCATCCGGAAGCTTGAAACCATTATGAGAGAAGAACTTTATGCCATTGTCATCATAGGGGTTGTGTGACGCGGAGATCACGATACCTGCGTCGCAGCGAAGGCTTCTCGTCAGAAAGGCAATCCCCGGGGTAGGCACCGGTCCTACAAGCACCACATTCATGCCCATGGAGCAGATTCCCGCTGTGAGGGCGCTCTCCAGCATGTACCCGGACAGGCGCGTATCCTTGCCTATCAGAATAAGGTTTCGGCGTCCCTCCTTCTTGAGCACATACGCGGCGGACCGTCCCAGCCGGAGAGCCACCTCGGCGGTGATGGGATACTGGTTAACGTGTCCTCGGACACCGTCGGTTCCAAAAAGTTTTCTCACGAAACGCCTCCAGGGTTTGGGGCCGCCTTTGCAGGCCCGGATACGGGCGGGTCAGGGGGACGTGTTCGGCGATCCAGCCGTTTCGGGCCTGACCCGTACGGTCACAGTCACCATATCGGATGAAATGCGAATTCCTGCACCGTTGTCATAGAGCCGGACCTGAAACGTCGTATCACTGGAAATGCCCGTGATGTCCACCTTGTCGGTCATGACTTCCTTGCTGTCGGAGAGGAACCGTCGAACGCCCTCGGCAATGACCTTCTTGGGAACGACCTCCACCTTCTCTACACGGTATCCCGGTGCGGGACTCCCCTCCAGACTGGGCTTCACGACCAGGTCCTTCGTAATCACCCGGTCCAGCAAAACCCGGATGACGGTGGGAGACATCCGCACGAGGTTCACCTCATTCGGGACTTCCACGTTGGCCTGACTCAACTGGTGATACGACTCGCCGGTCTTGGCTTCGGACAGGTCAACCCAGGCCTTGACCATGGTGGGGGACAGATTCTTGATGGCCCGTTCCTGGCCGCTCATCCAGACCGTGACGGTCCGGCTGCTTTCCCAGACAATCTCGCTGTTGGCCGGAACATTCTGAAACTCGATGGGAATCTGGTAGGAGACCTCGGACGAACCGGTAAAGTTCACCATATACCAGAGAAAAAGTGCGATGAACACCGAAAGGATCTTGAGGCCCAGGTCCTCGGTAAACCATTTCATGCTGAACGTACTCATTCCCCTTCAGGAAGTCCTAGTCTTTGCGGCCAAAGAGAGTGGAAAGAAGCTCCCGAAGGTCATCCATCTCGAGCCCTTTCTGGAGCCCACCGTCCATGGCGACGGAAATCTCTCCGGTTTCTTCCGAAACCACGATCCCGACGGCATCGGATTCCATCGTCAGCCCCACCGCCGCCCGGTGTCTCGTACCCAGCGTCTTACTGAGCGTGGTCGTCAGAGGCAGCGGAAGAAAACAGCCCGCGGCCACGATCCGGTTCTTCCGGATGATCACGGCGCCGTCGTGGATGGGCGAGGTCGTATGGAATATGCTGAGCAGAAGTTCGCGACTCACCTTGGCGTCCATGGCCGTGCCAACTTCAATAAGGTCATCCAGGTTCGTCTCTCTCTCGATGATCATCAAGGCTCCAATCTTGCGGCGTGCCAGTGCAACCGTGGCCTTTACCAGTTCCTCAAGGGACTTGAACTCCTCGAAACGGGAAACATTGGGGAGAAGACGCGTACCGCCCATATGAGCCAAAGCCCGCCGGATCTCGGGCTGGAAGAGAATGATCACAGCCAGAACAATCTGGGCCCAGAAGCTCTGAATGAGCCAGTCCATCGTATACAGGTTGAGCCGGTTGGCCAGGAGCGAGGCCACGAGCAGAAGCCCCAGCCCGAGCAGCATTTGGGCTGCCCGTGTCCCCTTGATCAGCCGCAGAAGCCGATAGACGACAAGAGACACGAGAAAGACGTCCACCAGGTCCCCCGGCCAGCGAATCAGGCGGATTACTTCGGACACGAGCCCTCCCTCGTCTCCGGCTCCGTCGAAACAGGCATCGTCATACTTGCCATACGCAATTCCTAGCGTCTCCTTCCTATCCCTCGCTTTGAACGAGACCCTTGGCAATGATGGCGTCGGTCATCCGGCACACCCGGACCATGGCCTTCACATCATGAACCCGTACCA
>QJVM01000025.1 GCA_003235715.1 Nitrospirota bacterium | reverse complement strand
TCAAGTTCCTTAATCTTGTCCATCATGCCCTGCTCAACAAAAGTCTCAGACATGGGTTCGGTCCCTTTCATTTCCCGTGGTTCGGACGGCGGGTTCCAGTCAAAGCTTGGCTGGTTCACTGGACCCTACCATAGCAGATAGGGTAGGGGGCGTCAAGCCCCATAACTCCCTGTAATGTATGTAGTTTTTTATCACATGCTTAACGTAGTTCTGCGTTTCCGGATATGAGATTTCCTCGACGAATTCGTCGGGCGGAACCGGATCTTTCCGTTCCAGCCACTTGGCCACTGCACTTCTTCCGGCGTTGTAGGCGGCCACCGCCAGAATAATATTCTGCCCGTACTGCCGGATGAGCTCGGCCAGATGATGTGTCCCGATGCGGATGTTGGTGTCTGGTTCGAACAGCGTGCTCTCCCCCTCGAGGGGTACCCCGGTGGAAGTCGCAGCCCTTCGAGCGGTTGCCGGCATGAGCTGCATCAGACCCATGGCCCCGGCGCTGGAGTAAGCCCGGGGGTTGAACCGGCTTTCCCTGCGGATGACCGAAGCCACGAGGTAGGGATCGATGCCCTCCTGGGTAGAGGCCGCTTCTATGTGCGACCAGTAACCCCGCGGATAGGCTATGTAGCGAAGCTCCGGTTTGAAACGGGATAAAGGTTCAGCCACCTGCATGGCGCGCGCAAAGTCCTCGACTCCGGCAGCCAGGTATCCAAAAGCCTGGGCGTCTTCCATGCTTTCCATCTGGCTTGCCGCCAGGGCGAGTTCTGTTCGGGCCTCCGCAAGAAGGCCCACAAGGCGGAGTTCTTCAATTCGTCTTAGAGGACCGTCCTCGGGAATACGCGGGAACCCCGCAGGGGGCTCAGGCTCTGTAAGCATCGATCGTGCGCCATTATTGGCTAACGCGGCGTAGTAGCCGTGGCCGTACTCCCCGCGTAACCGCTCGAGAGCCACCCGCGCCTCCTTTGGCTGCCCAAGCTGATCATGGGAGCGGGCCAGCCAATACAGGGCCTTGTCGATATCCGGAGAGTCCGCCGAGGCTAAAAGTTTCTTAAAGGTTCCGGCCGCGCTCCCGAAGTCGCTGCGGCGGTACTGGCTCCATCCGAGTTCCCATAGAATGGCGGACCGTTCGTCGGGGTAGACCCCGAGGAGTTCCGTATAAAGCCGCTCAGCCTCCCGGAAGTTGCCAGCGCGTCTCAAATCCTGGCCCTTGGCGAGCCGCAGTGCGAAAAGTCTCCTGTGAAGCTCGGGGTACCGGGTCTGGACTTCCTTCAGGCGTTGGAGGAAGGCCTTCTGATCGCCGTTCCGGTACAGGGAACGAACCTCCAGGTAGGCACTGTCCGCCGATTCGGCCTTTCCGAGGATGGCTCCGGCCTTGTCATATTGGCGACTTGAAAACAGGGCCCTTCCCAGGGCCTCAAGAATCTCGGGATTGCCCGGGGAAAGGGAGAGCAGTCGTTCATATTCCTTAGAGGCCTCGTCATACCTTCGAAAGCGGGCCAGGCTATGGGCACGCTGGAGCTTTTCGTCAAAGCTCAGTTCCACGCCTCCGAGGGCATCGATGATCCGGCTGGCCAGAAGAGATTCGGCCGTTCCCGGGCCATGGATGAGAATGCCTCTAAGCAACCGGAGCGCTTCTTCCTCGCGATGAAGCGCGATGAATGCCCGGGCCATGAGAAATCGAACCGCATTGTCGCCGGGCCGGTAGGCGTCGGAGAGGAGAGGGACCAGCGTCAACAGAGCCTGATCGGCCTGCCTCCCTTCGAGTCTAATTTCCGCGATCAGGAGTTGCGCCCTGCGTGAAAGCGGGCTCTTGGGGTACTCTGCGTGCAGACGCGCCAGAACCGCCACGGCAGGACCGTCACGGCCGTTCATGGCCAGAACCCGGCCCAGATTAAACAGCACCTGGTCATGAATGATGGTATATCGGTCAAGGAGCTGGACCAGGAGGTTTTCAGCCAGTTCCGTACGGGTGGTCTGCTCCACGAGGTATCGGGCCGTCATGAAATCCGCACGGTAACCCCACTCCTGACCAAGGCTATGGAGTCTGTCCGTGAGGGACTGAGTCTCTTTAACAGGTCCCCGGGCCAAGGATTCGGACAAGCGGGCAAGCAGGAACTCTCCTTCCCTTGACTCTTCCCATGCATATCCGGGAACGGGAACAGAAAGCGTCAGAAGGACAATCAGGAGCGAAAGGGCAGAGCAGAAGGGAAGGCGAACGGCATACCGGGGGTATCGAATGATTCCTGGAGCCATTGCCGTAATTTTATGGATTGCGTCGCTCCAATACAAGGCGTGTTAAAGCTGACCTGAAGGGCGCCGGGAAATGGAACGCCTGTCTTCTGATCAAAATCCTGCTGTGTTAGATTAGAAACCGTGACCCCGGAAACTGGCGCGCCTACCAGATGTATCGGCAGAACAGGCTACACCCTTGAAGTCCACGAACTCGTGAAGTGTTTCAATGGGAAATGCGTCGTGGACCACTTTTCGTTCAGTGCGCGGCCCGGTCAAATCCTTTCGCTTTTGGGGCCGAACGGGGCCGGGAAATCCACAACCGTGAAGATCCTTTACGGCGCGCTTCGTCCGGACGGTGGAAGGATTCACTACGGATCGAAGGATTTTGCGACGGACCGGCGTCAACTCAAACTGTGCATCGGCGTATGCAGCCAGAACGATACCCTGGATTATGACCTGACGGTTCGCGGCAACCTGACGGTTTACGGCTCTTATTATCACCGTAAGCGAAGGGAGGCCGACGCCCGTGCGGAAAATCTGCTTTCGCGTTTTCATTTGAGAGATTACGTTTCGGCGAAGCCCCGAATCCTTTCCGGCGGCCTCAAACGCCGGTTGCAGATTGCCCGCGCCCTCATCAATGAGCCGGACATCCTCTTCCTTGATGAGCCGACCACGGGACTGGACCCGCATGCCCGGCGGGAACTCTGGAATCTTCTCGACGAACTGAAGTCTGAGGGGATCACTATTCTCCTCACCACCCACTACATGGAGGAGGCCGAGGTCCTTTCAGACACAGTGATTATTCTTGACCAGGGCCGAGTCATGGACCGCGGGGAACCGGCGGGCCTCATCGCCCGCCATTTTGCTCCCTGGGCTCTGCAGATGAAAGAATCTGCGGCGGTCGCGGAATGGATTAGCGCGAAAGGATTGACCAGTCTGAGGGCTTATGGTCAGGTGACGGTCTTCGGGGAGGAGGAGGGGATCGATAGCCTCACCACGGAGTTTCCCAAAGAGAGCATCTTCAGGCGTCCGTCCAACCTGGAGGATGTCTTCATCAAACTTACGGGGCGGAGTCTGTGATCCTCCGCGAACTTCTGGACTGGCGCACCCGGGCTGTTCTCCGGAGAAACATCCGGGTGTACTTCCTGAACTGGAAATCCGCCTTTGTTCCGCCCCTCCTGGAACCCGTGGTGATGTTCCTGGCCTTCGGGCTCGGTCTGGGGGCTTATGTTGGGGGACTGCGGTACGGGGATGGTCAGATCAGCTACCTCCACTATATCGCCCCGGGCGTGCTCACCTACACCCTTTTCACCACGGCCTTTATGGAATGTCTCTATGGGTCTTTTGTCAGGATGTTCTACCAGAAGACCTTTGAGGGAATTCTCGGGACCGGCGTCGAACGGGTGAACATCATCTGGGGTGAAATCGTCTGGGGGGCCTTCCGTGCGACGCTCTATGCCCTTTGCGTGGCCCTGGTTCTGCTGGTCTTCAACCTGCTCGGGGTTACGAATCTCAAACTGGCCTCGCTCTGGGTCCTTATTCCTGCCGGCGGCATTTTCACCATGGCCTTCAGCAGTTTTGCCCTGCTTTTTACCGCCACGGTTCCAACCATTGATCATATGAACTATCCCGTCTTTCTCATTGGCATTCCGCTCTCGCTGATCAGCAATACCTATTTCCCCATTGATGGCTTTCACCCTTTCATTACGCTGGCGGCCCAGGCCAATCCCCTGTATCATATGAGCCGCATCTTCCGCCATTTCATGCTGGGGGGCAGGCCGGAATCCTGGATGCTTGGCTCGCTTCTTGTCTTGATCGCCGGTAATGTCTTGATGATTGGTTTGGCCCACCGGCTTATGGATGCCCGTCTGGAGAAAGAATCATGATCCAGCCTTTCTATCGAGGCGACCGTTATTGCACGGACAAGGGAGTCCGGCGTCCCCTCTTGAAACGTCTCTTTCTATCCAGTCCTCACAGTTTCTACCTGCAGATTTTGTTGATTGTGCTCAGGGCCCGGCGTGTCGTCACCTCAGGGGACTGGAACGAGGCGCGCTGGCAGGCGAGTTCGGTCGAGGTGATCCGGGCCTGCGAAAATGTCGGCATGACATTTGAGATTAACGGACTCAATCAGTTAACGAACCTCGGCGGGCCGGTGGTTTTCATCTCCAACCATATGAGTACGCTGGAAACGTTTGCTTTCCCCGGAATTCTTGTTCCCTTCACCCATCTGACTTTCGTGGTCAAGGATTCGCTGGCCGTTCATCCCATCTTCGGTCCCATCATGTGCGCGACCCGCCCCGTGGTGGTCGGACGGAAAAACCCCCGCGAGGACTTGAGCACAGTTTTGAAAGAGGGTACGGAAAGAATTCACGAAGGATACTCCATGGTCATCTTTCCCCAGAGTACCCGGTCCGAAATTTTTCGTGCGGTAGAATTCAATTCTCTGGGGGTAAAGCTTGCCGCCCGGGCCGGTGTCCCCGTGGTTCCGGTGGCGCTGAGAACCGATGCTTGGGGTAACGGTAAGAAGCTGAAGGAGTTTGGGCCGGTGAGGCCGGAGATTCCGATCCGTATCAGCTTCGGACCGGTGACCCCTGTGAAGGGAAAGGGAGGGGATGAGCACGAGGAGGTTACGGGGTTCATTATCAAACACCTACGGGAGTGGGGTGTGGGGGTCGAGGTCTGATTTGGACCGCATACGGTTAGCCGCTTTCCGATGGTAATCTTAATTTCAGGTTGGCATGACCCTTACCTTTAAATAGAATAGCTTTAAAAGCTTTGCGCATTTCTCAGAAACTGTTTATTTTGTCGTGCGTTGGATGACTTCAGGCCGTGGGGGAGCGGGTGGAGGAAAGAGAACGCAATACGCAGGCATTCCTGGATTCCTTCGAGAATCTTCCGGTCAGCCCTTCGGACTCCTTCAGTCTTGAAGATGATTCGCGGATTGCTGTGGTCGGGGGAGGCCCTACAGGGTCCTTCTTTAGTATCTTTGCCTTGAAGATGGCGAGGATGATGGGGAAGGAGCTCCACGTCACGGTCTATGATCCCAAGAATTTTTTCAAGGATGGACCGGGGGGGTGCAATCATTGTGGCGGGATCATTTCGGAACTGCTGGTCCAGACGCTGGCGGTAGAAGGAATCAATCTTCCC
>QJVM01000127.1 GCA_003235715.1 Nitrospirota bacterium | reverse complement strand
AGATCCTGGGCAATATGAGGAATCTTGACTTTATGCGGGCGCGTTTTATGGAACTTCTGATGACGGACAATGACGAGTGCGAGGCGGTCTCTTCCCTGAGGATGAGCGGTCTCAGAATTCTCCAACTGGATACCCATTTCATTCTTCAGGCTACGGCCGATGTCTCTCAGGCAGGGGGCGGGAGCCTCACCGCGGCCTATGCCTTTATACGGAATCCAAAGGACGGTGAGATGAACGACCGCATGCTTGTCATCGTTCCCGCGGACGGGAACGATGCATTCCGGGAATGGAGCGGCAGCATCAGCTATTTCGTTAAACCCGTCCGTACTCCGGAAGGCTTCTCGCCCGTTCTGGAGGCGCGGTTCAGGGAACGCGAGACAAGGGAGGAAGACCCTGTCCGGAAGGTTTTTCGTATGCTCGGCAAGATACAGGAGGAACCCGAGCCCCTGTACGCGCGGATACGGTTTGTGGAGCCGGAGGTCTTCAGGGTGGTGAGCTATGTGGAGACTCCTGTCCTGAAGGATCTCTTCGAAGCCTGCGGGCCTCTTTCCGAAAGCATGATGAGGATTCCCGGTGAGAAGCAGCCCTGAAGACGGATGGGGCGCTTCTTAATTCTGCAGTTCTTAAAAATATAAGCGACGGATTTTGCCGTCCCCCGGCCGCTATCTAACCCTGAACCTCCATGCGGGATGTACCCTTGCGGCCTTATTCCTTCATCAATACGGGGTGGAGAGAACGCTCCGTCGTGCTATCGGGGTTACGTACGTGATGACGATAGTGACGATGCATTTTGCCCCGGCCGGACTGGACGGGATGGTTTTCCTCAAGGAGCCGTTGCGGCCGGGCATCGTGGCCGGTGGATTGATGACTATCGCTGGGGGGATTGGTCTTCTGGCCACGGTGCACTGACCGCCTCTGGAAAGTGACGTCGGCCGCATTGGTTGCGGGGCAGGGGGGGGGCTAGAAACCGACCAGGCGGTTCGCTTCAAGAATTTCGGCTAGAATGCGGGCGCCCTTTTCGGTCAATTTGCGGCAGCCCCTTTTGTTCCAGTTCGTAAATCGCATCCCTTCCAGAATTTCGTTGCAGACCAGACCGTCGGCTTCCTTCTGCATTCGCCCGAGAAACATTCTTGCAAGTTCTCTCGACCCCTTGGCCCCGCGAGGGGACTTTCCCTTTCCTGAAAAATGACCCAGAGCCATGATACCGCCCGAAATTACTCCACAGGGTCCCGACCGGTCTCCCATGCCCCCGCAGAAACCCGAGGCCAAGGGCAATACGCTTTCAACGGGGAACCCGGGGTCATAGGTTTCCAGAGTGGCCTTGACCATAGCCTCTGAACAGCAGAGCCCTTCGCGAAAATACCGGCGGGCCAAGGCGGCACTCGCTTCCGAACGATGGGGTTTAAGGCTATTTTCCACGGCGCCTATCCTAACACATAAATAATAATTGATGGTTGTGCCCCCCCCGGGGCACCGTTGATCTACCGCCTCCCGAACAAAGACGGGGAATTTCACGAGGGCGGTATTTGGATCTCTTGGCTCCGCGCCGCAGAAGCCTTGCCTGGCCCGGTGTTGACAACCGCAACGGAAATGAAAGAATTGAGGTGGGAGAAGGATGGATTTTCTGCCGACCATCGGGTCAGGGAGGTGGTTCTATGGAAGAGGGCAGCAAGAGCAGTCTGATCGAGCCGGCGCATGAGCTAACCAGGGAGCATGAAGACCCGCTTCTGAGGTCGCTCCACTGCAGCATTCACTGGGCGGTTAAGGTGCTGGCGGTTCTGATGGTCCTGGTTATTGTCTGGGGTATCGGGGACGTGATATACGTGCTTTACAAGCAACTGATTACCCCACCCTTTATGCTGCTGAGGATCAATGATATTCTCGAAACCTTCGGGGCCTTTCTTGCCGTTCTCATCGCCATCGAGATCTTCATCAACATCACGCTGTACCTGAAGACCGACGTTATCCCGGTCCGGTTGGTGGTGGCCACGGCGCTTATGGCCATCTCCCGGAAGGTGATCATCTTTGATTTCGAGAAGGTCACGGCTCCCCTGATTCTGGGCACGGCGGCCGTGGTCCTGGCCCTCGGCATAACCTACTGGCTGATCACCAGAAACAGCTGACGGGACGGGTGTCCGGAAACGATCGCCCGATACTCCGGGGAGCGTTTATGCGCTCAGTAGCAGGAGGGCCCGGTTGAGCAACTCGGGGATGACGGTCAGATGGTGTTCCACCAGCACGTCTCTGGCTGTTCTCAGAGAGAGGGTGTAAAAATCCTGCGGAATGAGATGATAGGCGACGCCGAGACACAGGCAGAGGACAAGAGAAAGTCCCATGGTTAAACGAATTTGAGGCCATACCCCCCGCCGCCAGCCCTTCATCCGGCGACGATTATTCGCATACTCCAGACGTTTCTTCCAGGGCTCTTTCTTAATCTCGTCGAGGCTGACGCGCAAGGCATCATATCCACTCACAAGGCTCGCAAGCAAAAATGCCGGAAGTATGAGGATGGCGGGTGTCAGCAGCCATTCCACGGCGATGCGCTCAGCCGCTGTATCGAGATACGGCCAGAAAATCATCGTCAGCACAATGACCGAGACGGATACGTAGCCTGCGAGCGAAGCCATGACGAAGAGGGTTCCTTTTCGCGTCTGTCCGTTCAGGAATTGACCCCATCCCGGGAGAATGAGGGAACAGATGAAAGGAAAGAGATGATTGTTCACGCCGTTAAATAGCGTGTATCTGTCCCAAGAGGCCCGCAGATATGCCTGTACGGAACTCGACAGCCATAGGGTCACGCCGAGGGTGGCAAAGAGGACCGCACCCATATAAATGGTAGACAGGCTCCCCGGAAACAGACCCATGTACTCCAGTAGAAGGTCCCAGCGCACAATGGCCGCTCCCAGACATCCGTAAAAGAGGAACATCAGGAACGCCAGTGCAAACCCCATCCAATCCTGGTTGTTGTGCAGTTGTCCTCCCCCCCAGAAGAGTATGGAGTAGGTAAAGGCCATAGCCGGGTTCACTTCCCTTTTTGATGGGTCAACCTGTCGGCCCCCCGATCGTCTCCGGTGCGCGATGGAGCCATTTTCCCGGGACTCGTCCAGGCCTGGGAGGACATATAGTTTCTCGGAAGGCATCTCCGGTTTCACCTCCAAAAAAATATTAAAAAACAGGGAGTTGTTCTGTTTTTGACCTTCTCTTTATCGGATAATGGAGAAGTTTCCTTAAATTGGACCGGGTCTGCTGGCCCAAGCGGCTTTCTTCAAGAATTCCGAGAGGATTGTTCGCGTCAACGGCACTCAGAGGTAGCCGAGGGTGGTGGGGAGCCAGAGAACGATATCCGGGATGAAGATCATTATGAGGAGCACTCCGAGCAGCATGGCAATGAATATCCACATTTCCCTGATAATCTCCCGTATGGGGATGCCCGTCAGACTGTTCAGAACAAACAGGAGGACTCCATACGGAGGGGTTACGAGGCCGATCATCATGTTGACCACGACCAGTACACCAAAGTGAACCAGGTTGATCTCCAGACTCTTCAGCGCGGGCAGTACGATGGGCACGAGAACCAGAAGCATGGTTGTGGCATCCAGAAAACACCCGAAGAAGAGGAAGACCAGACTGATCAGGATAAGAAAAAGGGTGGGCGAGGTCTTTACCCCCTGCAGCCATGTGGCCAGGTTGTTGGGAATCTGTTCGACCACCACGATATAGTTGATGAGAAAGGCCCCTGCAATGATGAGGGCAATCACGGAGCTCGAACGAACGGTATCTACAAGGACAGAAAAGAGAGAACGGATCCCCAGCGAACGGTAGAAGACGGAGGCCAGAATCAGGGCATAAAGCCCGGCCACCGCCGCGGCCTCGGTGGGCGTAAAGGCTCCTCCATAGATGCCTCCCAGCAGGATGATGGGCATGAGAAGGGGGGGAATGCCCCTGAGAAGGGTCGCGGGATAGGCGGCCCAGGGTATGGGCGCCTCGGTTGGGAATCCGCGCCGTCGGGCGATGAGGAACACAGTGACCATAAGAGCCAGTGTCATCAGCAGGCCGGGGCCTACTCCACCGAGAAAAAGCGCGCCTACAGACTGGTCCGATACCAGGGCATAGAGGACCATAGGTATGGATGGCGGAATGATAGGGCCGATGGTGGCTGAAGCACCTGTGATGGCTGCGGCAAACCCCGCCGGATAGCGCTCGTTCTTCCGCATCATGTCAATAATGACCTTGCCGACCCCCGCGGCGTCTGCGAGGGCACTGCCGCTCATTCCGGAGAAGATGAGGCTCGCGACAATGTTCACCTGGGCCAGTCCGCCCCGGAGACGTCCCACGAGCGACAGGGAGAAATCAAGGAGTCGATTGCTGATGGTGCCTGCGTTCATCACGTTGGCGGCGAAAATGAAGAGGGGGACGGCCAGCAGGACGAAGCTGTTGAACAAACCGTTCAAGATAGTTTCGGCGGCAAGGCCAATGTCACGCCCGGTGATGATCAGGTAGAACATGCCTCCCGCAATCATGCTGGGACCAATGGCTTCCCCTACCCCCAGCAGGAAGAAGAGAAGAAGGATGCTCAGGATAAAGGGGACACTCATGGTTCCGGCGAACCGACGGAACGTCGCCAGTGGTTCCCGGACAACCGGAGGATGTGCCGAAGCGTTTGAACGATCATTCCGACCAGGAAGATCAGAAACACGGAAAAGACGAGGTCGAAACGGAGTTCCAGAACCCAGGTCCGGTCCTGCCCCATAAACTTTATAAAATCGGCATTGGGCAGAAAGGACCAGGCATAAATGCCGAGAAGGACCGTCGAACCCATAAGGGCCATGATTCGCCTCCGCTGCGGGGCCATTCTCTGGTAAAGGAGATCAAATCGCACCTGGTCCTGCCGCCGGAGCATTAGCCCGCCTCCCCAAAAGGCGATCCACAGGTAGGCGATTACGCAGACCTCCGAGGTCCATCCCAAGGGGGCATTGAACAAGTACCTTGAGACCACCTGAAGGATGAAGGCACAGAACATGACCACAAAGGCTACGGCTCCCACCGCCTGAGAAAGAAGTGACAGAATCTGCTTTCGAGGAGCCGGTTCCGACAGCCTGGAGGGGGTATCCGCGGTCAACGGCGAGATGCGGCCCCGGACTCGGCCGCATTGATTCGGTTCAGCAGGCCTTCGGGCCAGTCCTTCGAAAATTCCGAGTTGAGGTAGGCGTTTTGCACGTGCGACCGGAAGGCTTCCACGTCCGGCTCGGTAATCTTCAAGCCTGCGGAGCGGAAGAAATCGAGCAGGTTCTTCTCATCTCGAATCCTGTTCTCGTCGTTGAAGTCGGCCGCCTTTCGCGCCGCGGCCACCACCTTCTGCTGCTGGCCCAGGGAGAGTTTAGTCCAGGCCTTGTCCGAAATGGAGAGGAAGAGACCGTCGACCAGGTGCGAGGTAAGCACGATCTGCTCCGTCACCTCATGAAACTTCGCCTTCTGGTTCGTGGGCAGAGGGTTGTCCTGGCCATCAATGGTTCCTGTCTTCAGGGCCAGGTACACCTCATTGAACGCCATGGGGGTGGGGCTGGCTCCAAGGGCTTCACCGAGAAACTGCCAGGCCTTCGAACCCGGCATTCTGAGCTTCACCCCTTTCAGATCCGCCGGCGTTTTGACGAGGCGGAATTTCCGCAAATTCAGCTGGCGGGTCCCAAGGTAAGCCACGGATAGCAGGTGGATGTCCATCACCTCGGTGACGCGGGAAACCACTTCCTGGCCAATCTCCCCGTAGAACACAGCCTTCTGATGCTCGGGACTCCGAATGAGGTAGCCGGCGGTGAAGATCGAATATTCGGGAATCTGCTTGGCGATATCCTGCATGGATACGAGTGCCATCTCAAGATTTCCCCGCTTCATCTGAGCCGGTTCGGCACCCTGGTTGAACAGCGTTCCGTTCAGGTAAATCTGCACGTCGAACTCCCCCGGTGCCGTGCGTTCAAGTTCCTCCCTAAAAACCTTCAGCATCTCTGCGTGCCAGTCGCCCGGGACCGCTGGCGTGGAGATCTTGAGGACCATGCTTCCCGAAGCCTGCGCCTGTTCGGGAGCAGCAAGCAGAAAAACGATGGACAAGAGCAGAAAGGCAAGGCTGAGGATACGGTCTTTAATATGAATCATGGAACCCTTAAGAAATGTTTGATGAAGCCCATGCGGACTCTTGCAGCCAAGGATTAGTGCGGCTGAGAATTATAATCACTGAATTCTCAGTGTGTCGAGCCTGAAGGCTGCTAACGGACGTTGCCCTTCGCCGCGTGGCTCCGTAAGATGGTGGACACCACCGGCTCTTTGGGAGCCGTTGGAGGGGCTGGCAGGGGAGGAGGCGTCAGGGCATGGTGGATCAGACCGCTTTTATGTTGTTGTCCGGTATGGTTATGGGGTTAAGCGGCGGCCTTGCGCCTGGTCCGCTGACTACTCTTGTGGTGTCCCAGACTCTCATGTACGGAAGGCTGGAGGGGATGAAGGCCGCCTTTGCCCCCCTGGTCACGGACGCCCCCATCATTCTGGCTTGTATGTGGATATTGAACCGTCTGGCGGGAACCGGATGGTTCCTGGGTTCTCTTTCGCTCCTGGGGGCGGCTCTGCTGGCCTACTATGGTGTGGAATGTTTCCGCTTCCAGACGGCGAAGGCGCAGAGGGAGATGAAGGACCCCCGGTCGCTCTGGAAAGGCATCTGGGTGAACCTTCTGAACCCGCATCCGTACCTCTTCTGGAGTACCGTGGGGGGGCCGTTGATGGTGCGTTCTTTTCCGGATGGCTGGCAGCCCAGCGCCTGCTTTCTCATTGGCTTCTATGGTTCCCTCGTGGGGGCCAAACTGTTAATGGCTGCGGTATCGGGTCTGGTGTCCGGACGTTGGGGAAGGGCGGTCGTCTGGATCAACCGCGGCCTTGGTGCGGGTCTCTGGTTACTGGCCGTGGGGCTTGTTCGGGAAGGCGTTAGGCTGTTAACCGATTAAACAGGGCCTCATTTTGTTGAAAAGGGCAGGACGAATTCGTTATAGTTCGCCGTCTCACCTCCGGCTATCTCTGTATAGGGAACAGATGCCAGAGCCCCAACAAACAACAGGCCCTTCCTCAAAGTGTATGCGTGCGCTCCGGGTCCCGGACGGTTTGGAATTGTCAGCGCCGTCTCATCGTAAATCATGTGGGAACATCTGCTGAATGAACAGCTGATCTTCGGGCTTTTCGGAGGCCTCGGGCTCTTCCTTTACGGGATGAAGACCATGTCGGAAGGGCTCCAGAAGGTTTCCGGGGACCGGATGAGAAAAATTCTCTCGGCCCTGACGACCAACCGGCTGATGGGTACGGTCGTGGGGCTTGCGGTCACGGCCATCATTCAGTCTTCCAGCGCCACGACGGTGATGGTGGTGGGTTTTGTAAATGCCGGCCTCATGTCCCTTCTGCAGGCCATTGGGGTGGTGCTCGGGGCCAATATCGGAACCACGGTTACGGCCCAGCTCATCGCTTTCAAGATTACGAAATATGCTTTGCCGGCCATTGGGATCGGAGCGGGGCTGAAGCTGTTCGCCAGCCGGAAGAAATGGGCGTATACGGGCGAGATCCTTCTGGGCTTTGGAATTCTTTTCTTCGGCCTGGCGATCATGAAGGATGCGTTCGACCCCCTGAAATCAAGCGGGGAATTCAGGGACCTTTTCACGCTTGTGGGGAACAATCATCTCGTCGGGGTCCTGATTGGAAGCATTCTGACGATGATTGTCCAGAGCAGCAGCGCGACCATCGGTATCACGATTGCCCTTGCCAGCAGCGGGCTGATCAGTTTCGAAGCGAGTGTGGCCCTGATCCTTGGGGAGAATATAGGGACCACCATTACCGCAAACCTGGCGGCCATCGGCACAAATCTGGCGGCCCGCAGGACGGCCATGGCTCATTTTCTCTTCAACCTCATAGGGGTGGCCTATATGCTGCTCCTTTTCCCATTCTTCATCCGGGTCGTTTCGGCGCTGACCCCTGGGGACGCGGACTTTATCATCCGGACGCAGGAACAGGCGACCTCACTTGGCATGTCCCTCGGTGATAAGCCCTTTATCGCCCGCCATATTGCAAACACCCATACGCTTTTCAATATCATTAACACCCTGATCTTTCTTCCTCTTGTGGGACTTCTGGCCAAGCTTGCGGAAACCTTAATCAGAGGAAAGGACGAGCCGGTCGCCTTCCACCTGAAATATATCGACAACCGGCTTCTCAGTACCCCGCCCATTGCCCTGGCCCAGGCCAGGGCGGAAACAAAGCGGATGGCCTGGAAGTGCTGGGAGATGCTGGATGAAACCCTGGGTTTTATCGAGGATCCAGACGAACGAAAGGTTTCCGCTCTGGAACAGAAGGAGGTCCACGTCGACCTGCTCCAGAAGGAAATTCTTGATTTTCTGGTCGCCTTGTCACAGAAGTCCATACCGGAAGAAGCTTCCCGGGAGATCGCCTCCCTGATGCATATGGTGAACGACCTGGAACGTATTGGAGACCACTGTGAAAACCTCTGGGAACTGGGTCAGCGGAAGAGGGAACAGAAGATCCTCTTCTCCGACATGGGGGCTGCTGAACTGCAGGAGATTCGCGCGAAGACGGTGGAGTTCTTTACGTTTGTGGTAAAGGCGGTCGAGTTGGAGGACAAAAACATCCTTGCGGAAGCCAGGATCATGGAGGACGGGATTGACGCCATGGAGGAGCGCCTCCGGAACAATCATATTTCTCGTCTCAATTCCGGAGAGTGCAGTGTTCTGCCGGGCCTCGTGTTTATTGATATGCTCCACAACTTTGAGAAGATTGGAGACCATTCGTTTAATATTGCCGAAGCCGTGGTCGGCGTAAAGTAAGTCATTGCCCGCCGGGGCCTGCTGAAAGCCCTCCAGGAGAGCCCCTCCTGATTGCCCCTCCGCCTGTCCCTTTTTTCATTTATTTTTCCTTCCGTTATAACTCGGCAACATGCCTAGCTTGGTCGTTTGACAAGCGATAAATCGGTTGCTAAAGTTCAAATTATCAAGCGCCCTGGTGCGCTGAGGTTTTGAGGATTAGAGGCCGGGAAAGTTTGGGCGGAGCTTTGTGGCACTAAGACTTGAATCGGGACAGGAGGGGAATCATGTTGATGGATCGGAGAAAACCGTTTTTGAAACTGATCTTTCTTTTGGGGGCGGTGGTCCTCACCGGCGTTGGAGTTGCTGGTTATGCGGGCCTGCTCTCGGCCGAAACGTCGTCCTGCGTCACCTGCCACCTGGATTCGGACATGTTGGAGGAGACCGCCAGTGACATGAAGGCCGGCGGGTCTGCCCTGCAGTCGGGAGCGGGTTGAGGGGGGTCCGTGGCTCCGTTGGAGCCGCATGAGAAGGTTCTGGTTTCGGAGAAGTTTCTCGGCACGATTCACGGGAGCCTGGATTGTGAGAGTTGCCACAGTGGGAATCCCGCCTTGAGCAGCAAGGCGGAAGCCCATCAAGGGCTGGTTCCCCATCCTTCCATCAATAACCCTGAAGGGACCTGCGGAAGCTGTCATCCGGATATTGTCGCTACGGCCAAGGATTCTCTGCATGCCACGCTGTCTACCTTCCCGACCATTCTGAAGACCAGGGCCGACATGAATCGTTGGGACGAAATCGATAAAGCCCGTGCCGGACATTGCGCAGCATGTCACACCAGTTGCGGTGGGTGCCACGTGAGCCGCCCGAAGTTTGCCAAGAAGGGTTTTGTGAGCGGCCATGTCTTCAATAAACATCCTGACCCGGTCAACCAGTGCACCGCATGCCACGGGAGTCGTGTGGGTATGGAGTATTACGGGAGCCGGGGGCAGGGTGACATTCATGCGAGCAAGGGGAATATGGATTGCGTGGCCTGCCACGGAGCCACGGAGATGCATGCCGCAGCTCCCCCGGGTCTACCGGGGCGGTACCATCTGACGGAAATGCCCGACTGTGAGGATTGTCACCAGGACCTTGAATACGGCTCCGTGAGGGAGCATGGCATCCATAAGGGCAAGGTCCAGTGCCAGGTATGCCACTCCCAAACCTATGTGAACTGTTACAGTTGTCACGTGGGCCGCGACGGGCAGAATATTGCCTACTTTCAGAACAAACTGGAAGTCGAGGAGATGAAGATCGGTCTGAAGTACGACGTAAATGAACCCGGGGCCTCGTTCAAATACATGCTGGTCAGACACGAACCTACCGACCCGGAGGTTTTTGACTTCTATCTCAAGAATGCGTTCAAAAACTTTGACCGGACTCCAACCTGGAAACGGGCATCGCCTCATAACATCCAGAGGAAGACATGGCAGAATGCCTCGTGTAACAATTGTCACGGAAACCGGGAGCTCTTTCTGTCGGAGGGCGACCTGCTGGATTACGAGAGGACGGCCAATGTCCGGGTCGTTGTTTCGGATAAGGATGTCCCCACAAAACGGGACAAGGTCCGGCCGACTGTCGTATCCACGGACCGGGTGAAGAGAGACATGGTGGTCAACGCCACTTGGTTACATGAACATAAAGGCAAGAAAGGGCTCGTTTTGCTTGATGCCCGAGATGAAGGGGCGTACGAGAAGGGACATATAGAAGGGGCGGTCAATCTCGACCCCTTGGCAGAGGACCTGCGTCATTCGTGGGAGGCGGAACGTCCCATGCAGGTGGTCCCTTTTGAGAGTCTTGAGGAAATATTTGGGGAGTTTGGCGTGTCTGCCCGCGACCATATCGTGGTTTACGACAAGGATGGCAGTGTCGCCGGATTCCTTCTGTGGCTTCTTCAATATGCCGGGGCGAGCGATGTGGCTTACCTCGATGGCGGAATCGAGGCTTGGGAGGCTGCCGGGTACCATCTGAGCACCGAAGATCCGGATACCGCGGAAAAGAACTTTGACGGGGAAGAGCGCCCGGAGTTCATGGCGGATAACGCCTTTGTCCAGGCCAGTCTCGACAAGTCAAGTGTCGTAATCATGGACAGCCGCATGATCACCCAAAGCAAGGGGGTGATCAAACACGGTCAGGCGGCAAGGGCCGGGCATATTCCGGGTTCCGTAAACGTCCCTCTGGGCACGCTGATTATGGATAACGGCTATCTGAAAAGACCGGAGGAACTCCTGTGGGTTCTCGCGAACTACGGCATTACTCCGGACAAGACGGTCGTGACGACGTGCAATACGGGGCAGCTTGCTGCAGACGCTTTTTTTGTGCTCAGGTATCTGGGTTTCGAGGATGTCAGGGTGCACGACGAGTCCTGGATCGGATGGAGTGCGCTGAAATGATATAGGTGCGAAAGGCTCTTGGCGCCCCGCCCCTGCGCTGAGGGGGAGCGGGCAGGTCAGGTCGCTTCTTGGCCGAGAACCGGTCCGGCCGCGGTGGTCTGAAGGCTTTCCTGCCTGAGAAGAGATTCGGCTGCCTGGCGCGTCAGGGGTTTGAAGAACACGAATCCCTGAACATAATCACATCGCAGATTCCTGAACCGCGCCAGTTCGGCTTCCGTCTCCACTCCTTCCACGATGATCCCCATCTTCAAATTCTCTGCGAGGGATATGATGGTGTTGACGATCTCAGACCCTTGGGCGGTTCCAGGTGACGCTTTCACAAAGGATCGGTCTATCTTCAAGGCATCGATGGGCAGGAGATGAAGGTAACTCAGTGACGAGTAGCCCGTTCCGAAGTCGTCGAGATAGACCTGAACCTTGAGTTCGCGGAGTTCGGTGAGAATTCGTACCGCAATCTGGCTGTTGTCCATGAGGGTGCTTTCCGTGATTTCCAGCCGGAGGGCTTTGCCGGGAAGCCCTGTTTCTTCCAGGACCCTCCTCACCGTTGACACGAGGTCCGGGCAGAACTGGCGGCTCGATACGTTCACGCTGATGGCAATGGGGGAATCCTTGAACATCTTCCGCCATTGACTTGTCTGTGTGCAGGCCTCGTGCAGGACCCAGTTCCCGATGCTCCCGATGAGGCCGCTCTCCTCCGCTATGGGAATGAGCTCCGACGGGTATATGACTCCCCGCAGCGGATGGTTCCAGCGCAGAAGCGCTTCAAAGGCCATGACCTTCCCGGTGGCCATATGAAGAATGGGCTGATAATTCAGAACCAGTTCACTGTTTTCTAGGGCTGGCCGGAGATCCGTTTCGAGCTGCATCTTGCGCATGACGGACGTGTGCATGGCAGAATCAAATATCTCGTACCGGGCCTTGCCGCATGACTTTGCGTGATACATGGCAATGTCGGCATCCCGGATGAGCTCATCGGGCGAGGAATAGGTCATCCCGCTGCTGACGATGCCGATACTCGCAGAGGTGACCACTTCATTCCCTGCAATCTGGATGGGCCGGTTGAGATTGGCCTGCATTCGCCCGGCTATCTGTGCAGCATCGGATACATCCTGGATGTCCTCAAGGAGAAGGGCAAACTCGTCGCCTCCGAAGCGTGCGATGGAATCTCCCGGTCTCAGGCATTCAGCCAGCCGCCTGCCTACGGCGACCAGGAACAGGTCGCCGTTCACGTGGCCCAGACTGTCATTGATGATTTTGAAACGGTCCAGATCCAGGAATAGGACGGCAAAGGCGTAGTTCCGAATCCGTTTTGCCCTCTGGATGGCATGGGTCAGCCGGTCCACGAAAAGGGCTCTGTTCGGAAGGCGGGTCAGGGCATCGTGGAAGGCATCGTGAAGCAGCTGGTCCTCAGCCACTTTCCGGTCCGTAATATCCGTTTGCGACCCGGCCATTCGGACGGGACGCCCTTCGGCGTTTCTTATGGCCATCCCCCGGCAGACCATCCAACGGTAGGAACCGTCCGCCGACAACAGCCGGTATTCGGCTTCAAAGTGTTCTGACAGCCCCTTGAGATGGGAAGATTTTGCCAGATCGAACCGGTTTCGGTCGTCCGGGTGAATTCGACTGACCCATTCCTCAGGGCTTCTTCCAATTTCTCCCTCGACATGATTGAGCATACTCTTCCATCTCGGGGAATAGTACACTTCGTTCCTGATGAGGTCCCAGTCCCATAGGCCGTCGTTAGCGCCCTGGGCGGCGAGTGCGTACCGCTGTTCGCTTTCCCTCAGGGCCCGCTCCGCCTCAAGTCGACCCGTGACATCGCGCGAATATTCAATGACATAGGCCACCTCTTGGGATTCATCGAAAATCGGATAGGTGTAGACCTCCAGATTGAGGATTTCGCCCGTGGGCGCACGGATCTGCCGTTCCCCTGCGCAGCTGTCTCCGGACCGGAACGTGGCCTCCACAACGGAAAGGTCGTATCCCAGCGAGGAAGGATCAGAGGGGGGAAGGCACGCTGAGAGGGCACCCGCATGAACCGGCGGACCGCAAAGCTGCTGATAGGCCGCGTTGCTCTTGATGGGCTTCGACTCGCGATCAAAGATGCAGAACGGGTCACGAATGCTATCGAAAACGGTATTCAGAAAATGTTCGGACTTCCGGAGCGCGGTTTCCGTTCGACGGCGCTCAGCCACTTCGCGGGTCAGGTGGTCGTAGCTGTCCTTGAGTGCTGTGCTCATCTGGTTAAGATTGAAAGCCAGCTCCCCAAACTCAGTCCTGTCGCTGAGGGACACCTGGGATCCAACCCCACCCGAGGCGATTAATCGCGTCGCCTCCACAAGCTTTCTCACGGGAATGGTGATGGAACGTGTCAGGAGAACAGAGACTCCGATGGCAAGACCGAGGGCCAGGATGAGGGTTGCCGTGAGCAGGTGGCGTGCAAACTGAACCCGATTCATGGCGGTGAGAGACATGGCTTCAAGGGTCCTTCTTGCGATAACCGACATGCGGTTGGCCGACCGAAGAAGTTGCTCGCCTATAGCTGCGGTTCTCAATTTCAGGTCGTTGAGCCGGCCGACAGGTGCCTGAGCCGTGATATAGTGGCTCAGAGACTCCTCGTAGGACTTGATTTCTTCCAGGATGTTTCCCAGTTCCTGGGCCACGTCCGGACGATGATGGCAGCCTACGCACCCGTTTGCCGATTGCTCCAGGACCTGGACATCTCTGATGACATCGTCGAGTTCTCGACCCAGAGGGGTATCGAGCGTGATGAGGGTATATTGAACACTCTGTATCTGGATGATAAGTTCCTGCCGTCCCTCTTCGACCTTATGCAAGTCGATGAGTCGATGGAGTTCGGATACGGTTTTTGAGATGTACAGCGAGCTGACCCCGGCTCCTGACATAAAGATCAGGAAGAGAGCGGACAGCGAAATGGCAATGCGTTTTCTCATGGGGTGGGGTTCCCTGATGGGTCAGGCTCTGCTTCCCCCTTTTCGGGACCATGGGGTTAATCTCTGCATGATTAAACTATCGGTAAATCAAGGAATAAACCGTAACGGAAGGCCGGCGGGCCCGCAGTCCAGACCGAGACCCCCGCTTGGTTCCTGTGGCTAGGCCGGTTCCCGGCGGCCCGGGCGTTCCCCGCTTGTCGGTCGTGATTCCGGTACTGAACGAGGAATGGTCTCTTCCCGGAATTCTTGGCGACCTTGCGCGTCAGAAGGATATTGATGCAGAGATCGTTGTCAGTGACGGTGGGTCCACGGACGGGACGAGACGGGTGGCTCTGGAATACGGAGTGACCTTCCTGGAGGGACCGCCGGGCCGGGCCATGCAGCTCAACGCGGGGGCAAGACAGGCTCGCGGTTCATTCCTGCTTTTTCTTCACGCGGATTCGCGCTTAACGGACGAACGGGCTCTTGCGCGCTCCGTTTCATTCCTGGAGTCCAGGATTCAGGAGCATGGGCACGACCGTATTGCAGGACATTTCAGGCTTAGATTTATGCGAACCCAAACCAAGGGCGGCCTAGCCTACGCCTATATGGAAGCCAAGAGTGCCCTGAGCAGGGAGGGGACCACGAACGGAGACCAGGGATATCTGCTATCTGCGGCTTATTACCGGGCTCTGGAGGGGTTTGAGGAAAGTCTTCCCTTTCTCGAGGACCAGAGGCTGGCCGAGCGGATTCGAAGGACAGGGGCATGGGTAACCCTCCCCGGCCTGGTCAAGACCTCGGCCCGACGGTTTGAAAAGGACGGTCTTGCCAAACGATACCTGATGATGGCTGTCATGATGGGATGCCATCATGCGGAACTCCATGAATTTTTCCACGGAGCCAGGAACCTGTATGCCGCTCATCATGTCGCCGGGGTGTTTCGCGTTTCCCCCTATTTTGATCTGATCCAGAAAACCCTGCTTGAGAGAAGCGGCCAGGAACGATGCCTGTTCTGGCTGGACATCGGCCGTTATGTGAGGCGCAATGCCTGGCAGATTTTCTTTCTTGTCGACGTGCTTATAGGGTTGGCTTTCGGTAGAACTTCCACCCATCCCATAACGAGATTTTTCGACGCTGCATTGGCTCCCGTTCTGAACTGCCGGATTTTTGACGTAAGCACTTCTGGTTTGGTCTTTATCTGGTTTCATTGTCTTGTTCGGCCCTGGTACCGATTCAGGGAACAGTTCTAAAGGAGAATTCTTGTCCCTTTGAGAGTCGGGGCAGGGAGGGAACGTCCGGAGAGGCTGGTGTGATTTAGAGTCTCTTGGTGAAAGAGGATTGCCGGAGGTCCGAAAAACGCCGAATACAGGTTGGTTTCACATAATCTCAGGCGGACAACCTCAACCGGTGGCCGGGGATCCTGTTTTGGGATTAAATGCAGATTCTCTCCCGAGAGGTGTGGCCTGTTACAATAGCCCCATGCATTCGGATTTTGTTCCTCTTCACGTCCATACCCAATACAGCCTTCTCGACGGTGCCATTCGCGTGAATGACCTGGTCGATGCGGCGGATCGGTACAAACTTTCGGCGGTCGCGATCACTGATCACGGAAATCTTTTTGGCGCCGTGGAATTCTTCCGGAAGGCTCAAAAGACGGTCAAGCCGATACTGGGTTGCGAAATGTATGTTTCACCCACCACGCGATTCGACCGGGAAGCGAAGGAAATCTTCCACCTGGTTCTCCTGGTCAGGGACGCGGACGGCTACAAGAATCTGTGCCGACTGGTCACGGCTTCATATCTCGAAGGGTTTCACAGAAAACCTCGGATTGACAAAGATATTCTTGCCCAGTTCAGCGGGGGGCTCATTGGCCTTTCTGCCTGTATCAAGGGAGAAGTTCCGTCCCTGCTTCTGAAGGGAAGAATAGAGGAGGCCCGTCACGCTGCTTTGGATTACAAGCGCATTCTCGGGCCGGAGAACTTCTACCTTGAAGTCCAGAAGAACGGCATTCCTGAACAGGAGGAGGTGAACCGCCTGCTTGCCCAGCTTTCGGCAGAACTTCACATCCCGCTGGTCGCCACGAATGATTGCCATTACCTTAAAAAGGAGGATGCGGCCGCCCACGATGCGCTGGTGTGCATCCAGACCGGGAAAACGTTACAGGACGAAACCCGTTTGAAATTTGCAACGGAAAAATTTTACTTGAAGTCTCCGCAAGAAATGCAGGAAGAGTTCAAGGATTTTCCAGAGGCCGTGCGAAATACGAGGGTTATCGCGGATCGCTGTAATTTCGAATTTCGCTTTGGAAAGTTTCACCTACCGGAGTATCAGGTCCCTGACGGCCACACTCTGGCCAGTTACCTTGCAGAATTGGCGACCAACGGCCTCAAGGCACGATTTCCCGATGGGACGCCCCCTCAAGAGTATCTATCGAGACTGGAATCCGAACTCAACATCATCCGAGATATGGGCTTTCCAGGGTACTTCCTCATTGTGTGGGATTTCATACGGGAGGCCCGGGAGAAGGGCATCCCCGTGGGACCGGGACGGGGTTCGGCCGCCGGGAGCCTTGTGGCCTGGGCTCTCCGTATAACGGAACTGGATCCCCTCAGGTACAACCTTCTTTTCGAACGATTTCTCAACCCGGAACGGATCAGCATGCCTGACATTGATGTTGATTTCTGTCAGGACCGGCGGGGTGAGGTCATCGAATATGTGACAAAGAAATACGGCGAGGATCACGTTGCCCAGATCATTACGTTCGGGACCATGGCGGCCCGGGCCGTCATACGGGATGTGGGAAGGGTGATGAATGTCAAATACGCGGAAGTGGACCGCGTGGCCAAGCTCGTGCCCAGTGTTTTGAAGATGACCCTGGACAAGGCGCTCGAGCAGGAACCAAGACTCAAGGAACTTTTTGAGGAGAATGACCAGATTCGCGAACTCATCGGAATCGGCATGCGTCTTGAGGGGTTGACGCGGCACGCTTCGACACACGCTGCCGGCGTGGTCATTTCGCCCCAGCCGTTGACCGAGTATCTGCCTCTTTACAAGGCCCCCGACGAAGACACGCGGGTCACGCAATATGACATGAAGGCCGTGGAACAACTGGGGCTTCTCAAATTCGATTTTCTTGGCCTGAAAACCCTTACCGTCATAGACAAGGCCGAAAAGATGGTCAGTCTCAACCGCGCAGAATCGGGCGAGGATGGATTTCTCAACGGAGTCTTCTCAGTGAGCCGTGTTCCCCTGGATGATCGGAAGACGTA
>QJVM01000221.1 GCA_003235715.1 Nitrospirota bacterium | reverse complement strand
CGAATGGCGGTTAGTTTGTAGACGCCGCCAAGGGCGGGTTGCTCCTCACCAGTTACCAGTTTGGTTCCCACACCCCAGACGTCGATACGGGCACCCTGCTGGTGGAGGCTCGTCACAAGACGTTCGTCCAGTTCATTGCTCGCCACAATCAGGGCGTTTTCAAACCCGGCCTCGTCAAGCATCTTTCGGGCTTCAACGCTGAGGTAGGCCAGGTCTCCGGAATCCAGCCGGATACCCACGAGATCGTGCCCGTGTTCCCGGAGCCACCGTCCGACGCGGATGGCGTTCCTGACCCCGGAGATGGAGTCATAGGTATCCACCAGAAAGATACAGTTGTTCGGCATGGCCTCGGCATAGGCCCTGAAGGCCTCCGGTTCCGAACCAAACGACATGGTCCAGCTGTGGGCATGCGTCCCCTTTACCGGAATGCCAAAAAGCCGGCCCGCAAGCGTGTTGGAGGTCCCGACGCATCCCCCTATGAAGGCCGCTCGGGATGCCGAGAGGCCGCCGTCAATCCCCTGGGCCCTCCGAAGCCCGAACTCGATCACGGGCTGCTCGCCCGCCGCGCTGCAGACGCGAGCCGCCTTGGTCGCGATGAGGGATTGGAAGTTGATGATATTCAGGAGCATCGTTTCCACAAGCTGGGCCTGGATGATGGGGCCCTGCACCCGGACCAGGGGCTCATGAGGAAAGACCACGGTCCCTTCCGGTACGGCGTCCACGTCACAGGTGAAGGTCAACCCCGACAGATACTCCAAAAACTCCGGCTCAAAAACCGGTCGGCCGTCGCCGCCCTCGATGGTTTTCAGATAGTTTATGTCCGGATCGTCGAACCGCAGATTGGACAGCAGGTCCATGGCCGGCTGAAGGCCCGCAGCAATCGTGTATCCGCCCTCAAAGGGGTTATGCCGGAAGAAGTGGTGAAACACCGCTGTCTGCCCGTGCCGGCCACTCTTCCAGTAACCGTAGGCCATGGTCAATTCATAGAGGTCGGTCAGAAGGGAAAGGGAGATATTGTAGGGAAGCATAGAGTAAGCCATGGAAGTCTCCGGTGGCAGCCGGGGCGCGGCTCAACCAAAAGACGGCGCCCCTGGATTCGTTTGACATCTATCAGAATACTCCCTTTTCTTTTCCGGAGGGCCCCCCGACCCGATTCTCGGGAGCACCGCGACGGTCCGGCACAGGCATAATAAGTACCAGGAGCATTGGGTGAAGCCCGTCACAGCATTCTTTGCCACAACTTCCCGGGGCCTTGAGCCCGTCCTGGCCGACGAACTGACCACCCTGGGAGCCGCCGACGTGCGACCGGTGCCGGGTGGGGTCTCCTTTTCGGGGCAGTTGGAAGTGGCTTACCGGGCCTGTCTCTGGTCGAGGCTGGGCAACAAGGTCTTGCTCCATCTGAAAACCTTTCCCGCTGGCACGGCCGATGAGGTCTATGAGGCGGCGCGGGAAGTCCCATGGGAAGCGCACCTGCTGCCGAATGGAACCTTCCTCGTGGACAGCAGCGTTCAAGGCTCGGATATTCCTCATTCGGGCCACGCCGCGCTCCGGGCCAAGGACGGTGTCGCCGACCGCTTCCGGGAGCGTAGCGGTCAGAGGCCCTTCGTCAGAAAGGTCCGAGCTGATATCCGCATCCACCTCCACCTTGGGAAGAAGAAGGGTCACCTGTACCTTGACCTTTCAGGCGAGAGCCTTCATCGCAGGGGATACCGAATCATGGGCACGCCCGCGCCCCTGAAGGAACATCTGGCGGCCGCGATTCTGCTCCGGTCCGGGTGGCCGGAAGTGGCCGCATCAGGCGGCCCGCTGGTGGACCCCATGTGCGGGTCCGGCACCTTCTTAATAGAGGCAGCCCTTATGGCCGGCGATACGGCCCCAGGGCTTTTTCGGCAATATTTCGGTTTCCTCGGCTGGCTTGGCCATGCGTCCGTCGTATGGACCGGGCTTTTGGAGGAAGCCCGTGCCCGTCGCGACACGGGCTTTCAGCACATCCCTCTCATCCAGGGCTATGACTCCGATGGCAAGGCCGTTTCCGTCGCACGAAAGAATATTAGTGCAGCAGGACTCCGGGAAAAAATTCAGGTCCGCCAATGCCAGCTATCAGCCATCCCAACGCCGGCTCCTGGCGTCAGACCGGGACTCCTGATCGTAAATCCTCCCTATGGCCAGCGCATGGGAACAGACGAGAAACTTCGTCCCTTGTACCAAGCCCTTGGCGATAGATTCAGGAAGGACTTCATCGGATGGAACATGAGCGTATTGCTGGGAAACCCGGAACTGAAACCGTTCCTCGGACTGCGGGCCTACAAGAGGCATACGCTGTACAACGGCACCATCCGCTGCGAACTGCTTCATTACCGGACTGAGAGCGGGGATTGGAAAAAGCGTCACCACCAGAGGGACGGGGCCGACCTTTCGGCCGAGGGCACCATGCTCGCCAACCGGCTAAGAAAGAACCTGAGGACCATCGGAAAGTGGGCGAATCAAAACGGCATCACCTGTTACCGGCTGTACGATGCGGACATCCCGGAATATGCCGTGGCCGTGGACCTCTATGAAAAATCAGTGCTCGTTCAAGAGTACGCAGCCCCCGCAACGATCGATCCGGGTCGCGCCCGTGCAAGGCTGGATGAGGCCTGCCTCGTGGTGCGAAAGGTGCTCGGAATCTCCCGCGAGAATTTTTACATAAAGACCCGCACACGCCACAGAAATCTTGCCCAGTATGAAAAGATGGCCGAAACCGGAAACTGGATGGAAGTTCATGAAACCGATGCAGCCTTTCTGGTAAACCTCGCCGATTATATCGATACGGGCCTGTATCTTGACCATCGGCCGACGCGTCAGCTCCTGCGGAACCTGTCCCGGGGGCGGGATTTCCTGAACCTGTTCGCTTATACCGGCACGGCCTCCGTGGCCGCGGCCCTCGGCGGTGCGCGCTCCACCAGCACCATTGACCTGTCTGCAACCTATCTCGCCGTAGCCCGGGAGAACATGCGGAGAAACGGGTTTGCGGGTGAATCGCACCTTTTCCTTCAGGAGGATTGCATGCAATGGCTGGAGAAGGACAAGCGCCGGTATGACCTTGTTTTTCTTGCCCCCCCCACCTTCTCCCGTTCAAAGTCCATGCGGGGAACGCTCGACATCCAGCGGGACCATCTTCATCTGATCCGTGAGTGTGTCCGCCGTCTGCGGCCGGGTGGACGGGTCATCTTCACGACACACTTCAGAAAATTCAGAATGGATGCGGAGGGGCTCGCCGCAGCAAGGCTGAAGGCCGAAGACATCACGCGGGCAACCATTCCCAAAGACTTCACAAGGAATCCCAGGATCCATTCCTGCTGGGCGATCGAGGCCCTCTGAATCCCCTCCGCATTTCCGGAAGTCGCCCCCTGCTGGACCTGATAGACCACGCGCCAGAACCTCTCCGCCGCAGCATGGTTACCTGATGCATCCGCCCAGACCTTGAGTTTGGCGACAAGGGGCCGGTCCTGCGAAAGCGAGTCAACCGGATGGTGAGCCCGTCTCGACGCACCGGGCTATCGCTTCGCAGAGCCCGGAAAGACCCTCGAGCGTCAGGGTGGGCTGGAGGTCCCACGGGTCAAAGACCTGGGTTGCGCTTCGTTTGATCCAGGCCGCCTTCATGCCTGCGGCCAGCGCGCCGATGACGTCAAAAGGGTTCCCGGAAACAAGCCAGGCGCCCGGTCCGGTTGAGGCCACACGCTTCAGAAAGTGGGTATAAACGTCCGGGTTCGGTTTAAAACTCTTTATTTCGTCCACACTGACCACATCCCTGAAGAAATATTCGATATTTGCGTTCCCGAGCAGGCCCCGGACGTCTTCGGCCAGACCGTTGGAGAACGCGAAGAGTCTGTAATCCCGCGCCGCGAACTGCTTTAGTCCTTCCCGGACATCCCCGAAAACAGGGAGCTTGCCGTAGAGCCCCATGAGCCCTTCCTTGCTGGCGGCGGGCAGGTCGACCCCGTACACCTCGCAGGTATAGTCCAAAGCCTGTCGGGTACAGGTCCTGAAAGTCACATAGCGGCGCATAAGGCCCCGTCGGAAGGAATATTCGAGCTGCTTGTCGCGCCAGAGACTGGAAAAAGGCTGGGCCCGGTCCCCAACATATTCCGTAAGAGCTGTTGTCACACCAGAGGTATCGATCAACGTTCCATAAACGTCGAACGCAACGGTGATGGCCATCGTCCTCCTCTTAAGGCAAGTGGTGCAGTAGGGGTATCATTTTAAAGCTTTTCGCGTTTATCCTGACAGTCTTTAGGGGAACGGCGGGATATTTCCAACATGTTCAAAGACTACTTTTCCTGTGCGGCCGTACAGTATCGCCAATACCGTCCACGATATCCGGCCGAATTGTTTGAGTGGCTGGCCTCGCTCCCCCGGAATCACCAACGCGCGTGGGACTGTGCTACGGGAAACGGTCAGGCCGCGGTGGCTCTGTCACGCCATTTCAAAGAGGTGGTGGCGACCGATGCAAGCCGGAGCCAGGTTCGGGAAGCTGAACGCCTGGGGAATATTTTGTATGCGGTTGGCCTTGCCGAGACAGTACCTCTGCCATCGGCATCGCTGGACCTGGTCACGGTGGCCCAGGCCGCCCATTGGTTTGACCTGTCCCGCTTCTATGAGGAAGCGACTCGCACATTGAAACAAAGTGGGGTCCTTGCCCTCTGGACCTATGGCCTCTGCCGTATTTCACCCCAGATTGACAAGCAACTGAACTCAATCTACTCGGAGATCCTCGGGCCCTTCTGGCCGGCGGAGCGAAGACTGGTCGATGAAAAATACAGGACGCTTCCCTTTCCCTTCAGGGAGATGGAAGCCCCGTCCTTCTTCATGAGGGAATACTGGACCTGCGAGCATTTCCTCATGTATATGAGTACGTGGTCTGCGGTTGGAGAATATTCTAAAGCCACCGGGAACGACCCCATGCCCCGGATCATGAAAATCCTTTCAGAGGTCTGGC
Organism: Nitrospirota bacterium; assembly: GCA_003235715.1. GTDB lineage: Bacteria > Nitrospirota > Thermodesulfovibrionia > SZUA-242 > SZUA-242 > SZUA-242. The sequence continues at coordinate 12,587 of QJVM01000221.1, read as the reverse complement.
AGGCTCCTGAAGCCTCCCGCGAAATCCGGTGGCCCATATCCCTTCGGATTGGTCTCACACCCTAGCTTCACACCCGTAAGACGGCCGGGTCCGAGCCGGGGGCAAATTTTCCATAGCGCACAGCCCTTATCCCCTCGTCAAGTGCCGGTATTTGACCCGGTGAGGGGTTTCAGCCTCCTTGCCGAGCCGTTTCTTGCGTTCTTCTTCATATTCCGAATAGTTTCCCGCATACCAGACCACCTGGCTCTCGCCCTCGAAAGCCAGCATATGCGTGGCAATCCGGTCCAGAAACCACCGGTCATGGCTAATCACAAGCACACAGCCCGCAAAGTGGTCTATGGCTTCTTCCAGAGCGCGCATCGTGTTGACATCCAGGTCATTGGTGGGCTCATCGAGCAGGAGCACGTTTGCTTCGGATTTCAGGATTCGCGCCAGGTGTGCCCGGTTCCGCTCACCGCCCGAGAGAACATTCACCTTTTTCTGCTGGTCTGCGCCTGAAAAATTGAACCGGGCCACATAGGCCCGCGCGTTCACGTCCCTGTTTCCGAGCCTGATGGTTTCTTCCCCGTCAGAGATGACCTCAAACAGAGTCTTGTTCGGGTCCAACGCATCCCGGCTCTGGTCTACATAACCCAACTTCACCGATTCCCCGATGTGGATCGTTCCTGCATCAGGTTCTTCCTGCCCGGCGACCATCCGAAACAGCGTCGTCTTGCCGGCCCCGTTTCCGCCGATGATTCCCACAACCGCTCCCCGCGGCACGGAAACGGACAGGTTCTCCATGAGGAGATTCCCTTCATAGGCTTTGCTGACGCCTTCAAACTCGATAACCCGGTCGCCCAGCCGCGGCCCGGGCGGGATATAGATTTCCAGGTCGTCCGAACGCTTGAGGCTCTCCTGGGAGAGCAGATTCTCATAAGCGTTGACCCGGGCCTTGCCCTTGGCCTGCCGCCCCTTGGGCGACATGTGAATCCATTCCAGCTCCCGCTGGAGCGTTCTCCGCTTGGCACTCTCCGCCTTTTCCTCCTGGGCCAGGCGCTGTTCCTTCTGCTCCAGCCATGACGAATAGTTCCCCTTCCAGGGGATGCCGCGGCCATAGTCGAGTTCAAGGATCCAGCCCGCAACATTGTCCAGAAAATAACGGTCATGCGTGACCGCAATGACTGTTCCCGCGTAACGCTGGAGATGGTGTTCCAGCCAGGCCACGCTTTCAGCATCCAGGTGGTTTGTCGGCTCGTCGAGGAGAAGGATGTCCGGCTTCTGGAGGAGAAGGCGACAAAGCGCCACCCGCCGCCGCTCACCTCCGGAAAGCACCCTGATAGACGTGTCGCCCGGAGGACAGCGTAACGCGTCCATAGCCATCTCCAGCCGGGCATCGAGGTCCCAGGCATCCAGCGCGTCGAGTTTCTCCTGAACCTGGCCCTGCCGTTCGATGAGCTTGCTCATTTCGTCGTCCGACATGGGCTCGGCAAACCTGGCGCTGATCGTGTTGAATTCGTTCATCAGGTTCACAACGTCCTGGACCCCTTCTTCCACAATCTGGCGGACCGTCTTCGCTTCATTGAGTTGCGGTTCCTGTTCCAGAAAGCCCACTGTATGGCCAGGCGAAAGTATCGTCTCGCCCTGAAAGTCCCTGTCCACCCCGGCCAGAATCCGGAGCAGTGAGCTTTTTCCGGAACCGTTCAGTCCCAGAACACCGATCTTGGCCCCGTAAAAATAGGAAAGGGATATGTCTTTCAGTACCTGCTTCTTGTTGTGGTACTTGCTGACCCGCACCATGGAATAGATAACCTTGTTGGGTTCCGTGCTCATAATTTCTTGAAGCCTCCTTCGAGAACTCAGGGCGCCTAGTATACCCCAGCACCCGCCTCGGGCTCCCCTTGTCCGGTCGGCCCGCAGAAGTTGCAACCTTGCAAGGCCTTTCGCGCCGATGCAACCCGCAACGTCGAGTTTATTGCTAAATATCAATCAATTACGTCTGGCATCGAAGATGCTTGATTCTTGGCAGGTCACAACAAAAAGGGTGAACGCCATGAAAAGGACAATTAGGGAAAAGATGATTTACATTGGAGCCGGTGCTGGACTCGTCTGTTTTGCCTTATATGGTCTCCTTCCGGGGTCCTTTGCGGGCGGTTTGGTGGGCCTCGGAATAGCCGGTAAGATGATGGGGACCCCGGTGGCCGCCGGTATCGCGGCCCGGATGCTTCTGGCCATCTTCATGCTGCTCGGGATTCTGGTCTCAGGTCTGCTTTTTGTGGGCGCCGGGTCGGTTGTGGGATGGATCCTGGGGCTGGCTGCCGATCAGGTCCAGACGGTACGTATCGGAATGAAAACTCATCAGCCCGGAGTGAAATAACGGCCGGCGTCAACTTGAAGAGGAGGGTCGTGATGAAAACAAGGCAAAGCGCAATCCGGACAGGACGGAACATCGGAGCAATTCTTGGAGGCGTGGCCTTTCTGGCCGTTGGCCTGGTCCCGACGTTCTATTTCGCAAGCATGGGGTCCGTGGCCCTGATGGCGTACATCGTCGGTCCCCTGGAACCCACGGTGCTGGTCCGCATGCTGATTGTGGCGGCCACTGCGGCAGGTCTGCTCCTCGCAGGCACCTTTTTCATCATCGCAGGGGCCCTCATCGGCGTGGCGCTCGCCCATGTTTCCGAAGCCTTGAGCCCGGCTTCGGAAAAGGGAGAGGCTAAATCGTCTTCCTCCGCAACTTGACGCGGAGTATCCGCCGGCGGTAGCGGGTACCCCCGTGCCCGTCACCGCCGGATTCGGAACTTTCAAACCAACCCCTAGGCAAACATATCAAAGAGTATCCGGTCGCTCGGAACCCCTTTCTTCTCCAGAAGTTCCATACACGACTGAACCATTTCGGGCGCCCCGCAAATGTAGACATCCATCTGGGCGCCTTCAGGAATCTGTTCGTCGATGAGTCGGGTCACCCGCCCGACCTCCCCTTCCCAGGCATCTCCCTGTGCAGGGCGGGACAGCGTGGGGACGAAGTGAAAGTTTGGAAGTCGCTTCTCAACTTCCCGGAGTTCCTCAAAGAAGAACAGGTCGTCTCGTGTCCGCGCCCCGAAGAAAAGAGTGACGGAACGCGCTATCCGGTCTCTTTCTATTTGAAAGAGCATGGACCGAAGCGGCGCCAGTCCGGTGCCGGTGGCAATGAGCAGAACAGGACGTTCCGAGTCCCTGAGCCAGAAATCACCAAAGGGCCCGCGGATGTTCACGACATCGCCGGTCTTCAGATAGTCGTGAACATAAGTGGAGACCGCCCCTCCTTCCACACGGCCGATCACAAGGTCGAGAACCTCCGGCTCATGGCTGGCCGAAGCAATGGAGTAGGCCCGGAACTCAGGTCCGCTCGTGCTTTTGTATTTGGGAACCTCCAGTTGGACATACTGTCCGGGCTTGAAGCGGAAGCCCTCGGAGGCAGCTGGCATCTGAAGCCGGACCAGGCGGATATGGGGCGTGAGATTCTCGAGAGCCAAAACCCGGACATGATATTGCCGGACGTTTAGAAGTTCGTCCGGGACCTCGACCCGGACCGTTTCCTTGACCTTCACCTGGCATGTGATGCGGATGTGGTTCTCAAGGTCCTGACTGCTGAGGTAGGGTGTTTCCGTGGGAAGCACCGGTCCTCCCCCTTCGAGAACCCGGGCTTTGCAGTATGCACAGGTCCCCTTGCCCCCGCAGGCCGAGGGCAGATAGATGCCATGCTCTCCCAGCGCAAAGAGGAGCGGTTTGCCGCCCTGGACCACAAGGTCCCGTTCCCCGTTGACGAAGATGTGCTGTTCGCCGTAATCGGCGATGTAGGTATCCGCAATCTCAAGGAGCAGGGCGAGAAAGGCGCCCAGCCCGCTTACCGCCAGGACACCCAGCACCAGTTCGCTCACCCTCGCCCCCCGGTACGGGTTTTGGTCCTGTCCGTATCCTGGCCGGTCATTGGATCTGGATCATTCCGCTGAACACCATGAAGGCCAGGGACAACACGCCGGTAATGATCAGCGTAATGCCGGGTCCTTCAAGGCCCGGTGGCAGTTGCGAAGTCTTCTGTATCTTCTCGCGGATGGCACCCACAATGCCTATGGCCAGCATCCAACCGATACCGCTGCCGGCTCCATAAACGACCGCCTGCGTAAACGTATACGCCCGGATGACCATAAAGAGCGAGGCTCCGAGGATGGCGCAATTGACCGTAATCAGAGGAAGAAAAATCCCCAGCACGAAATACAGGGCCGGCAGGTAGCGCTCCACCGCCATCTCCACCAGCTGAACAAAGGCCGCGATGACGATGATGAAGACGATATACCGGAAATGTTCCAGGTTCATGGGTGCAAGGACCTGGTGGTAGACCAGATGATTGATGCCCGCCGTGAACGTCATGACGAATACCACCGCCCCCCCCAGTCCAAGGGCCGCCTTGTAGTCACGGGAGATGGAGAGGTACGGACAGAGCCCCAGAAAGTTCGTGAGCAGGATATTGTTGGTGAAGATGGCGGCGAAGAAGAGCGTGCCGGCGCTGATCTCGGTCATGGGGACCCCTTCGGCGCGATCCGTGACTCTCCGGAGCCTTCGAAGAGGTCAGGAAACCGTGCCCTTACAAACCATACGAAAAGTCCAAGCATAAAGAACGCGCCCGGGGCCATGATCATGATCGTCCAGGGAACAAATCCCTCGGGCATGACCCGGGCACCCAGCAGGGTCCCGAAACCCAGAATTTCGCGAACCACGGCGATAGCCAGCAACACCATAGAAAATCCCAGGCCCGTGGCCAGACCGTCCAGAAAGGAAGGCCACGGCGGGTTATTCCGTGCAAAGGCCTCGCAGCGCCCCATGACAATACAGTTTGTGATGATCAGCCCCACGTAGGGGCCAAGGGCGTCACTGATCTCCGGCAGATAAGCCTTGAGCGTGATATCCACCACAATGACGTAGGAGGCGATGATCAAGGTCTGAACCATCATCCGGATGCGGACCGGCGTCACGGTTCTCAACAGCGAGACCGTGAGGCTGGACATGGAAATCGTAAAAAGCAGCCCGGCATTCATGACCAGGGTGTTCACTACAAGGTTGGTGACCGCAAGAGTGGAACAAATACCCAGCACGTGGCGGACAATCGGGTTCTCGGTAAAGAGACCCTGTCGAAAGATTCGTCCGGGGGTCTGATCAGCCATGCCCCCCTCCCTCCCGAATGGCCTTTCGATACTCTGTGACGATACGGCCAAGGTCCGCATTGAGAAATCGTTCAACGGCCTGACTCGTCTGCGTCGCTCCGGTGACGGCATCCAGTCCGCCTCTATCCGGAGGCCCCCCTGGCGGCTGAAGGTGGAACGCAGGCTCTTCCCCCGCCTTTCGGATATCGACCCCTGAGAATTGGCGTGTAAACCACTCCTCCGATATCCGGGCTCCAAGACCCGGCGTTTCCGTATGACGGTAAAACGCCAGACCAATGATATGTTCGACCTCGGGGTCCACGGCCACCATCCCGTATATGGGCCCCCAGAATCCGGGGCCGGTCGTGGGAAATGCATAGCCCGCCAGAGTTCCATCGGCCCGCCGGCCTCGATAGACGCTAATGCCCTGCACGTCCAGCACCTGAACCTGGCGTTCGAACGTTTGAAGGACCGCTTCGGGCCGCATATCTTTCGCGTCCGTCAAGCCGAGCACGTTCAGAACCACCCGCCTCAGCTTGACCTTTTCGTTCAAGTCAATCCGGTCCTGCTGGAGGTATTTCACCCCGCTTACAGCCGTGGCAAAGAAAAGGGTAAGCGCAAACATGAAGATGACCGAATGGAAGGTCTTCACTTCGGAGCCTGCTTTCTGGCAGTAATCGCTCGTACGGTCCGTTCCAGTATGGGCACAAGTGCATTCATCAGGAGAACCACGAACATGAAGCTTTCAGCAAAATTCGAGAAACGGCGCAGCGCCACCGTGAGCCCACCTATGGCTGCCCCGTAAATCCATTGGCCGGACGTGGTCTTGGGTGCCGTAATAGGTTCGGTGGCCACGAAAGCCGTCCCGAACATGAAGCCTCCAGAAGAAATGACGGCAGGCACGCTGACTCCGGGCAGCTGTCCGCCCGCCTTCAGAAGTACGGCGGCTCCTATACCGGAAACAAGACAGGCGAGCGCAATGCGCCAGGGAGCCGCCTTCCTGTATATAAGGTAGACCCCACCAGCCAGAATTAGCAGAGTGGATGTTTCGCCAACAGACCCGGGGATATTCCCGACAACGGCCTCCCAAAGGTTGGGAGACACGCCCTTCCGGATTCCTTCCAGAGGCGTGGCCCGCGAAAGAGCCTCTACAGACCCTGCCCAGGCAAGAAATCCTCCACCTCCTCCCCAGAAGGGTTCGACCCACTGATTCGTCATCTGAACCGGAAAGGTGATGTAGAGGAAACAGCGGCCCACCATGGCCGGATTGAAGACATTCTGGCCAAGCCCCCCAAAAGCCATCTTACCGATGCCCACGGCGACCATCATGCCAAGAACCGCCATCCAGAGGGGCAATGCCGGAGGAAGGGAAAGACCGAAAATCAACCCCGTTACGAGGACAGCAGAGGTGACCGGTTTCCCGTCCCGAAAGGTGAACAGAGCCTCTGTCAGGAGTCCCGTCGCAAGACTCACGAGGACCAAGGCGAATGCCCGCCATCCGAAGAGATAAAGCCCGGCCAGGGCGGGAAGCACCAGGGCATAGCAAACTCGCAACATGGCGGATTGCGTGAGAAAAAGTTTGCTTGGGAGACGGCGGGCCATTCTCAGTACCAAGGAAGACAGGGCATGGACTGCGCCCATTGTATCATGGCGCCTAGAATCGCTAGCATAACGGCACGCCTTTTCTCATGGGGAGTGGGGCCCGTGACCTTGCAGCCGCGTTACCACGAGTACATCCTCCGCAACGGATACCGGGTTCTGGCCGGAAAGTCTGATTCCGACAATGACGAGCTTACGTTCCGCGTTGCTCAGCCAGAGGACTGGTGGTTTCATATCAAGGGCATGCCAGGAAGTCACGTGGTGCTTTTGCGGGAAGGCAAACCGGAACCCGGGAAGGAGATTTTGAAACAGGCCGCCGCAATTGCGGCCTGGCACAGCAAGGCCCGGCACGCAGGGGTCGTGGCCGTAGTGGCCGCAAGACTGAGATACGTGAAGAAGCCCAAAGGGGCCAGGTCGGGGACGGTTACGGTATCGAAAGAAACGGTCTTCAAGGTCCGACCGGGAACGCCTGAAGCCGACAACCCTGATCAACCGATCTGAGAGGGGCCAAGGCTACGGCCCGGACCAACGTGCGATTTCCTATATTTCAGGTTGATGCGTTTACGGCGCGATTGTTTGCCGGAAACCCGGCGGCTGTGTGCCCCCTGACGAGCTGGCCCGAGGACCGTCTTCTTCAGTCCATTGCAGCCGAAAACAACCTGTCGGAAACCGCCTTCTTTGTCAGGGAAGGCGACGGATTCCGGTTGCGATGGTTCACACCGGTTTCCGAGGTGGGCCTTTGCGGCCATGCGACTCTGGCTGCGGCTCATACGCTCTGTCATCACCTTGGATACGAAGGAAACGAGATTCGGTTCGAGACGCAAAGCGGCGGCCTGACCGTTCACCGGGTCGACGCTGGATTCTGCATGGACTTTCCGGCTCGTCCGCTCCGGCCGGTTGAGCATATCCCCGAAGCACTCCTCAGGAGCCTGGGAAAAATGCCGTTGCAGGTTTTCCAAGCCGATGACTATATGGCCGTATTTTCATCGGAAAAGGAAATTGCTGATTTCCAGCCGGACTTGAATGCCTTGTTCGACGTCGGCCTTCGTGGGCTGATTGTCTCAGCGCCGGGAACATCCTGTGATTTCGTCAGCCGATTCTTTGCCCCCAAGCTTGGAATCCCAGAGGATCCTGTCACGGGGTCTGCGCATTGCGAACTTGCCCCTTACTGGGCGGCCCGGCTGGGCCGAAATCAACTCCGCGCCATTCAGCTTTCAGCGCGCGGAGGAGAAGTGGGGTGTGAAGTCAAGGGAACCCGGGTACATCTCACCGGCAGGTCCGTTACCTACCTCCAGGGCGAGATCGTTATCCCTGAATGACCCTCCGGGTGCGTGGATCCCTGCAAGTCAAGCTCTGTCACGCCTGACAGAGAGTTCTCCATATCCTTATTCGACAAGGGACCTCAAACGTTCCTCGAATGACGGAATCCGCAGAACCAAGGGGCACTCAGACGTGAATTTCCGGCCGGGGGTAAGGACTTGAACCGACGGGAACGTGACCGGTGCTGGCCCGCGCCGAGGACTTGGCAGGAAAAGGATTTTCCGTTTCTCCAGGTTGACAGGGTGTCCCTACCGCAGTAAGCTTATAAACCCGAGCACAAATATTATTTATTCTTTACTTGCAGCCTCCTATCGACGGCAGGACGGGGGAGGCACAAGGCGGGATGAACTCGGGTCCTTCTTATTTTTTTCCATAGACGGGCTTCCGTGGGGTGCCTGTTCGGACCGGGAAGAGATACGTGACCGTTGATGCTTTGACTGGGGGTGGCTCGATTGGCTGATATTTTCGACGTCCGTCCCTTCCATACGGGTTTCCAGACGAAACCAGGGAAGAACGCATGACCTCACCTTCGGGGATGCAGGAAGTGGGCTCTTTCCAGGATCGACTAAATGCCCTCCAGGAGGAAAATGTCCTCCTAAAAGAACAGTCCGAGGACCTGCTCCTCCTCCACATGGTGGCCGAGAATATCGAGTCCCAGGATACGGCAGAGAATATCATTTCCGTCGGACTGGAACGCATCTCCACATTAAAGAAGATTCCCCTTTCTGCCTGTTGCGCCGTGGATGGCGTCGGCAGTTCTGTGTTGCGAGTCCACTTCTCCCAGGGTTCTGCCGAGTTGAGACGGGATGCGATCACGGTGCCCGCCGCCCTTGTCCCGCCGGAAATGGGGGAGGCCGTGGCCATTTCCGGGAAAGAAGCGGTTCAGGCCGGGATCACCTTTCCAGGTCTGCCCCAATCATTCGCCGTTTCAGGGCTCCTCATCGTGCCCTTCCGGACACGGCAGATCCCTTCGGGCTTTTTCCTTTTTGCGACGGATTCGCCCAAGGGGTCGTTAAACGGGGTCAAGGTCATGCTCACCCGGTCGGTGGACCTGATCGCCTCACGGGTAGACCGCCTCGGTCTCCTGGAGGAACTGCAGCAACTGAACCGGTACCTTGATCGCAAGGTGGACAGTCGGACCCAGGAGCTCGTGGAGGCCAATCAGAGCCTGCAGCGCGAGATCAACGACCGGCGACGGGCAGAACTGGCGCTCCGAGAGACCGAAGCCCGGTTCAAACTTCTTATCGAACACGCCGGGGATGCCGTCATGCTCCACGACATGGACGGCAGACTCATCGACGTGAACCAACGGGCTTGTGACAGCCTGGGGTATTCGCGCGCGGAACTGCTCCAGCTGTCCGTTCCCGACCTCGACATGGAGTTTTCCACGGAACGCATCCGGTCCATCTCGGAAAGCATGCGCCCCGGAGATGCGGTCACCCTGGAAGGAACCCATCGACGCAGGGACGGAACGAGATTCCCTGTGGAAATTCGTCTGGGTGCCATGGACATGTGCGGCCACCAGGTATTTATTGCCCTGGCGCGCGACATGACCGAGCGGCGGAAACTGGAGACCCAGCTCCAGCATTCCCAGAAGATGGAAGCCGTGGGACGCCTGGCCGGCGGCGTGGCCCATGACTTCAATAATCTTTTGAGTGGAATCATCGGCTATTCGGAGCTCACCCTGGGCCGCCTCGGGGAAAACCACCCCATACGACCGTATATTGAATCCGTGTGCCGATCCGGCAAGCGTGCCGCCGACTTGACGCGCCAGCTACTCTCCTTCAGTCGGAAGCAGGTCCTCGAGACAGAAGTAACCAACCTCAATACCATCATCGACAACATCAAACTCATGCTCGAAAGGCTTATTGGGGAACACATTGAGATCCAGATCGAAACAAACAACGTCGCGAACGTGATGGCCGATCCCGGCCAGATAGAACAGGTCATTGTAAATCTGGCCGTCAATGCCCGGGATGCCATGCCCGAGGGGGGCAAGCTCCGGATCGAGACGCGGGAGGAGATCATTCCTGAGCAGCTCCTTCATTCAAGGCGAGAAATGCGCCCGGGAACCTACGTCGTCATGACGGTGTCCGATACGGGCATGGGGATGACCCCCGAGACGCAGGCCCGCGTGTTTGAACCCTTCTTCACCACCAAGGAGGTGGGAAAGGGAACCGGGCTGGGCCTCTCGATGGTTTACGGAATCGTCAAACAGCACCGCGGGCATATCAATCTTCAAAGTGAACTGGGCCAGGGAACAAGCTTCGAAATATTCATCCCGGTGTGCGGCGGCATCGAGCAGGCGCAGGAGGAAGCCGCTGATGCGGCCGTCATGCCCGAAGGAAGGGAAACAATTCTTGTGGTTGATGATGAGGCGGACATCCGGAAGCTTGTCCGGGACGTTCTCGCCCCCCTCGGCTATCAGATCCTGGATGCGTCCTGCGGCGACGAGGCCATGACCCTGATCGAAAACGACGGGGAACGCATAGACCTGATGTTGACCGATATCGTGATGCCCCGGATGACGGGGCTTCAGCTTGCGGAAAAGGCCCGCAAGATTCGACCCGCCATGAAGGCTGTATTCATGTCTGGCTACGCCGAGGACGTCATCTACAAAGGCCGGAGCGGTCGACAGGTTCTGCAGCATCTTATTACCAAGCCCCTCCTTCCCCGTACCGTCGCGGAACGGATTCGCACCGTCCTCGATGAAGTCCCTTTCGTATAGAACCCGAGAGACAGGCGGAATGAAATGCGCCTGCTCATGATCTTCGCGAGTCGTCTTGCCTATCGGACATCGGTCAAAGCGCTGGCTTCGGCGCCCGAGTGCGAGGAAGCCAGGGTCGTCGAGAACGCCGTGGTCGCCCTGATCCATGCGGAACCTTCCGATGAAGCGAACCTGTCCGCGGTGGAAACCAAGCTCGTGAAGAACCTCAAGTGGGCCGCCCGAAAGAATGAGACCAGCCGGGTTGTCCTTCACACCTTTTCCCACCTTGGACATGAAAAGGCATCTCCGGACTTCACGAAGTCCTTGCTGGACCATGCGGAAATTCGCCTGCGGCAGGCGGGTTACGAAGTGTTCCAGACGCCCTTCGGTTACTTCCTGGACCTGGACCTTTCAGCTCCGGGCCATTCCCTGGCCCGGCTTTTCCAAAGCTTCTAGCGGGAACAGGGTGCCTGCCCTGCAGGCTTGCCCGGTGAGATTCCTCTTCCCGGTGAATTCACAGCAGCCCCGGAACATGCAAGAATGAACCCATGGAAGCATGCCTGCTCACGGGGGTTGTGCGACGACACAAGGTCCTGATGATGAGGAAGAGTCCCCTGGCCCTGTGGCCCATTCTTCTGTGCCTGAACCTTTTTCTTTCAGCCGGCCCTGCCGTGGCCCTTGAATGCGGAGGCCGTTTCGTATCCTCGGGAGACCGAAAGTACGAAGTCCGGTCGGCCTGCGGAAAACCGGTGTTGGTGCAGAAGTGGCAGGAGGAACTGGTCGTATTCGAACCGGTTGTCGAGGATGCCCTGGAACAGCTGCGATCTTCGCGGGTCGTCAATATCGAGGAATGGACCTACAACTTTGGTCCGAGACGCTTCCTCTATTTTCTCCGTTTCGAGAACGGACAGCTCACCCGTATCGATTCAGGACCTTACGGTTTTGATGCTGCCTCCGGGTTGATTCCGGCGGACCCGGAAGGCTGCCGCAGGTTTATCGAACCGGGGCAACGGATGGTGGAGGTCCTCCGCTATTGCGGGGCTCCCGTCAGCAAGGATAGCATCGAGGACCTCCGGACCGTCTCTATTGGAGACGCGAAAACCCGTATTCTGCAAAAACAGAAGGTCCTCGTCCGAAAGGAGGAATGGGTCTATGATTTTGGTTCCTCGCGCTTCGTCTTCTTTGTCACGTTTGAGAACGGCCGTGTCACGGCCGTGGAAGACCGCGGCTACGGACACTGACGAGCCGATACAGCCAAAGGAGGTGCTCATGAAGCGAATTGTTTATTTTCTCGGCCTTGCAAGTGCCCTGGTTGCCCTGCTTCTGGCCGGAGTCCTGAACGTCAGAGCCGGGGGGAGCGCGGTCGCACCGGCCCCGAACGGGCTCGAGATCCCGGAGGGGTACAGAGACTGGCGCATCATTGCCCCGTCCCATCGAACGGATAACAATACCCTCCGCGTCATCGTGGGGAATGAGAAGGCCGTTAGCGCAGCCCGCGAAGGTCGCACAAACCCCTGGCCCGATGGGGCCATTCTCGGAAAAATCGTCTGGAAGGACGCCACCCATGAAGCGTGGCCAGCCGCCACCGTTCCCGGGTCCTTCGTTCACGCGGAGTTCATGGTCAAGGACCATACCAGATACCGGGATACCGGCGGGTGGGGGTTTGCTCGGTGGGTGGGGCCGGAACAGAAGCCCTATGGCCAGGGCCCCGAATTCGTACAGGAGTGTTTTGGGTGTCACCTGCCGGTGAAGAACAGCGATTACGTCTTCACACGACCGGCCGTGATTCCCTGAGCTTCATCGGC
>QJVM01000067.1 GCA_003235715.1 Nitrospirota bacterium | reverse complement strand
TTACGTTAGAGGTGAGGGCCGGGGAGTTTCTTGTCATCCTCGGACCAAGCGGTTGCGGCAAGTCGACTCTGCTGAACCTCATCGCGGGACTTGAACACCCCACGGACGGCGCCATCTATTTCGATGACCGTCCGGTCTGCTCGATACCGGAGCGCGTCTTCACGGAACCGGGAGACCGGAACGTGGCCATGGTTTTCCAGAACTATGCCCTTTATCCCCATCTGAATGTCTATGACAACATTGCCTTTCCACTAAGGACGGGGCGGACGCCCAGAGAGACCCTGGACCGGGCGGTCCGAGAGGCCGCGGCACGGGTAAGGATTGGACATTTGCTTGCAGCCCGACCGGGCGAACTGAGCGGCGGCGAACGCCAGCGCGTGGCCATCGCGCGGGCCATCGTTCGAAAACCAAACGTCTTTCTTCTGGATGAGCCCCTGTCCAACCTCGATGCCGCGCTTCGTCTGTCTACACGTATTGAGCTCCGAAAGCTCCAGAAGGACCTTGGAGTCACCACGATTCACGTGACCCATGACCAATCCGAAGCCATGGCCCTTGGGGACCGCGTGGCGGTCATGCGACGGGGAAGGATCGAACAGGTGGCCACGCCCGCCGAGCTTTACGAAAGACCCGTGACGACCTTTGTGGCCGGTTTTGTAGGGCAGCCGCCCATGAACCTCCTCGAAGGGCGACTGACCGTGAGAAGAGGAGGACTCGAGTTCGCGAGTCCGGCAGAGGAATCCTATATTGCTCTGGATCAATACGACGAGACCCTCTCCCAAACTTCCGGCACGATGATTCTTGGGCTTCGACCCGAGGATATCCTTCTCGGTGAAGTGGGGAGCGGGGAGGGTCTCAGGGGAACGGTGGAACGGTGCGAGCGTCTGGGGAGGGAAGCGTTTGCCTATCTTCGGGTCGGGCCATGGAGTCTCTGCGCGTTTGTCCAGGGTAGCCATCCTCAGGAGGGGGATGCAATACAGGTGATTCCCAGACCAGGGAAACTGCATTTATTCGTGGACGGCTATCGTCTGGACAGACCGGCCACAGGCTGAAGACGCATGTCCTTTCCCATCCCGGCAGTGTCCTTACAAGTCATTTCCATAATTCAAAGGGTTGAGTGAGAGAATCCCAAGGCTGTCCCTACAGCCTTCCTGCGAACTCAGGTTGCGGGAGCACCAAAGGAGGCCTGTGATCGGGGGGCCCTTGAGCCGTTCTTGCGAGTTCTCAGCAATCAAGATACACGGATTCCGGCCGAAAAATATGATAGGGAAAGCGGTGTATTGAGGTTTAGAGGGGAATTCGTTCACCTGGAGGTTCCTGGTCTATGGTCGGAAATGAAAGATGGGCTTCGCGTTTATTCCTGGCAACCGGAATGGTTCTGCTTCTGGCGGCCTTCTCGGGTTGCGGGGCAGGGTATCGCTCAAGGAACATCAACGGCGTCAAGACGGTCACCTATGTCGACGAGAACGGCAACGCTCGGGATATCTACAGGGTTGAAAAGGACGGCAGGACCACCATCTACGATGAAAACGACCCGATGGCCCGACGCCTCGTTGCCCAGCAGGCGGCTGCAGCGAAGATGGAGCAGGCCCGAAATGAACGTCTGGACCGTATCAAGGCGGCTCCCAAGCGAGCTTCCCGGGATCCCATATACGTGGTTCTCTTCGAGACGGAGTTGGGCGAGAATCTGGCAAAGGCTGAGAAGCCGGAGGGGGCAGTATATAAAGCCTTCAGGAAGGAATTTGAACATGACCGTATCTGCAAACTCGTCAATCCCAGAAAGATGAAAGGAAACGCGGGACGGGAAATTCGGGCGTTTCTTGAGAATCCCCTCTCACCGGAGTCGACGGTGGCGGATGTGAGCGTGACCACCAGGGCCTTCCTGGAAGAGCAGTACGGAATCAGCAAGAAGAAGGGCAAGCCAGCCCGGATGGTGGCTCTGGTCTTCGAGGCAACGATTACGTCTCATTTTCTGCCCCGGACGTTCACGGTAAGGGAATCCGGCCACATTCTGAATAATCCCGAGGTGACCCGGAAGTTTGCAGCGAAGGTCAGACGGATCATCGTTGAAGAGGTGGGGCCCACCATCCCCAAAGACCGTTCCGTGTAGGTCAGGGCACAGGCTTTCCTGTCCCATTACGACCGTCCAAGACCCGTCCGAAACAGACTCTGAAGGGCCGACAAGGGGCCGACCAGCACTGGGAGGCCCCTTTTTGCAGCTTTGCCAGATGTTTCGCAGTTCTGAAGGCTCCCGGAAATATTTTTACCCATTATTTATGGAGTTGCAGATGGAACCGAATATGCAGTGGCTCCAGTGGAAGGATTGTGGCCGCACAAATGGAAGTGTCAACACGTTCATGCTCAGGAGCAGTACGGAGAAGGGGCGCCCGTATAGGCGCGATCGTCGGAGCTGTCGTATTTGCCGGACCGGGCATCTGGGCGAGTCTTCTGCTGAGCAACTACGTCATCGCTTTTTCTGTTGGTTATTGGGACGGGGGCGCCTTCGCTTCCGGCACCGTACTACGGGTTGTGCTCGTTCTGGGGGTCGTTTCAGTTATGGGGCTCCTCGGTGCCCTTCTGATCACCACCGGTTCCGCACTTGGCGCAATGACCGCATACGTGGTCTGGCAGATCCGGGTATTGATACATCCGGGAGAAGACGAGACACCGGCTCCAGCAGATCGGCCCCTGCAGATAAACAGGCACAGCCGCATGGCGGTTCGGGCACAGGAAAAAATCAGGCGGCGGCTTTCATTTCTATCTCCCGTACGGAAGGAGGTTCGCAGCATCGCTGTGGTTGGAAGTGCGGCCTACGAAATGCGGGTACCCGGCTCCGATATTGATATTGTCCTGATCTGTAGGGAAAGCGGATCCGACCGTGTGCGTGAATTTGTTTTTGGTATCGAGATTGACCAAGCCCTGGCGGGCGGCCATGTGACGACGGACCTGGAATTCACGATTCTGTCTGAGAAAGAGGTAACCCGCATCTTCGAGGGGGGCTCCGCCTTTGCCCACGCCATTGGCCACGGGGTGTGGCTGGAGGATGACGGATTTCTCCGGGAACGCCTCACCTTGCCCCTTCCTTCTCGGCCGGAACATGAGTTCCAACTGGCTCAGTTTCACGATCAAGTGGCGGTTCAGTATCTTGGGACCATCGCCGCGCTGAAGGAGGATATTCGACGGAAGCAATGTTCCAGGGCGTGCTGTCTCAGCCGCTCGGATTGCGGTGGCATTAGCCCGGCAGATGACCTTTGCAGGACGATCATGCGCATGCTGTACCTGGTTCTGCCTGCCAACGGATACATGCCTCTCACCAAGAACGACACCGCGGAATTTGCGGTCCGGGTCTATGGTGGGGTCCATGACGAGGCCCTCAAGAGCGTACTTTCCGTCCTGAGAACCCGCCAAAAGAGCCTAAGGTTGACGAAATATATCCCCGTCAAGCGTTTTGCCGCGACGCTGTTCAAAGATGTACTGGCCCTGGTCGATGAGGCTGGCGGAGCGCGTCCGATTCTCGAAGATGCGCGCAGTCTGGTTCAGGGGAGATATTCGGACATTCAGGACGCGGCCATGCGCAACTGCGTTTCTTGATTCAGGCGCCGGAACGTTCGTCGAGGTGACATTTTCCCTGACCGTTGCCATCCGGATGCCTCAACAGACACCATACTCCCATGACTGAAAGAACGCTGGTTGTCGGCGACATCCACGGTCTCTATGACCCCCTCATGCGCAGCCTGGAACATGCCCGCTATGCGGACTCGGACCGGCTCATCTTTCTCGGGGATTATATCAACCGGGGGGGCCAGTCCCGAGAGGTTCTCGACTTGCTCGTTCAGCTCGACAAGAGGCCTCGGAACGTATTCCTGAAGGGAAATCACGAGGAGATGGTTCTGAAACTCCTCGCGGGCCGGACGGACTATTGGTACACCTGGCTTGGCTACGGCGGAGGAAGCGCCTGCCTGGAATCCTATGGGTTCGATTCCGGGCGTATTCTGTCCGACGGAGCCGGTTATACCTACCGGGAGGGACGCACAACGGTTTCTCTTTCGGACGCGCAGGCCACGACGCAGTTCGTTGCGGGAGTCTTCCCAAAGGAGCATCTGGACTTCATGCTCCGGACAACGGTCATGCACGAAACGGAACGCTTCTATTTCAGCCACGCCGGGATTGAATCAGGGGTTTCGCTCAAGGCCCAGAAGGCCTATGCGGACTGTTTCATGACCTGGGGCGACAATACCTTCATTGGCGACGATACCGCCTATGAGAAGGTTGTGATTTTTGGTCATTACCATCTGGAGGCGCCGCTCGTCCGCTCCAACCGGGCCTGCATTGCGCTCAAGGATTCTGTTGGGGTACTTGACCTTGAGGCCAGGGTGGTGTGGGACTCGGAAGGAAGGGTGACAAAAATCCCCAAAGCGCTATGGCGTTGACACCCATGCCTGGCTTCAGGTCTTTTTCAGGCGAGCCCGAAGCCTCATATAGATCATCACTCCCGATACAACCATCCACACGGCCCCTAACCCGAGCATAACGTGGTAGAAGGCCCCCCCTACGTCGAGGCCGTAATGCACCTGCACGAGCATCCTGTCCCACAGGACCAAAAGCGGAGGGACATTTCGGGTGATCAGTTCCCCTACGCGTTCATGAATGCCCAAGAGCCAGTCGACACTGAGGAAGATTCCGCTGACAGCCTGGAGCAAGAGCAATGGTGCAACGACGATTCCCACCTTGCGGTGCCAGGTTCTTAGGTTTGGCTCCTTCATGTTGGTTCCCCCCGGAATCTTCTACGGGGCAGCCATGACGGCATACGAGAGGCTTCCGCCTCCTTGTCTGACCTAACCTGTCATAGCCGAGAACCGTATAGCCGTCGGTTGCTCCCAAAGCAAAGAATAGCGTATATCGCGGCCTGAATGCTTCAGGGTTCTATCGGGTGTTTCGAGTCCTGGGGACTTCAAGACCTATATCCCAGGGAGGGAGATCGCCCCCTGGTTATCCATGGCCAATGGACCGGATTCTACCCAATGTCGCCCTTCCTCTTGCGGGTTCGGAGCGTGGGGCGGGGGACTCCGCTGGACCAGATGGGTGGGATGGAAACATCAGGATCTGAAAGGACAATGCTTTCTTGTCCGGACATAACAAGGGGGGGGCTGGAGGTCCGGTGCCGTCCCTTACCGGTGCGGCAAGGTGGCCACTCCGAGTTGACCGGGTGCCCGCCTGCGTGATAGCGTTTGCGCGTTCACCTGGACTGTGGCGCAGGGAACTGTCGGACCCGAGTTTCCGGGAAGCTAGCCCGAAAGGAAGAACCCACTGCTTATGAAGACGGAAACAGCAAAGAAGGTCTCCGCCGCCGAAAAACGCAGAAAAGCGATTCTGGAAACAGCCTATGATCTTTTTGTGGAGAAAGGCTATGGCTCGGTTTCGGTCGACGAGATCATCAAGGCGGCGGGAGGATCGAAGTCAACGCTGTACTCGCTGTTTGGGTCCAA
>QJVM01000206.1 GCA_003235715.1 Nitrospirota bacterium | reverse complement strand
AAACCCGTTACCAGCGGATGAACCGGTAATGTCGAGTAAGCCCGACCAGAGACGAGGAGGCGGCTTGGCCGCCTGGTCCATAGGCCATCCTGTAGGGGTTTCCACCCTGGCCGTCGCGATCGTCGTTCTCGGCCTTTTTGCGCTGGGTCGTCTGGCCATTGATCTTCATCCCCACCTGATCTATCCGGAGGTTCGTGTTCGAGTTATACAGCCGGGGGTGCCTGCCAAGGTCATGGAAGACCAGGTGACCCGCCAGCTGGAAGAACAACTGGCAATTACCGAAGACGCCGTTAGCGTCCAGTCTCGAACGGTGGAGGGAAATTCTTCGGTGGACCTGTCTTTCGAGTACGGAAAAGACATTGACCTCGCTCTTCGGGATGCCAGTACGCGTCTTGACCGGGCCAAGCGGTTCCTGCCCGCCACGATCGACCCGCCCACCATCTATAAACGGGATCCCTCGCAGATTCCGGTTCTTGAATTCGTCGTCGCCTCGCCCCTCAAGGACCCGGTGGTTCTGAGAAGTTGGGTGGATGACGTGTTCCGCAAATGGTTCCTCAATCTGCCGGGCGTGGCCGCCGTGGAGGTCGGGGGGGGCCTTGTCCGCGAGATCCAGGTACGCCCGGACCAGCAACGCCTGAACGGAGTGGGGCTCCGTATGCAGGACGTGATTGATGCCCTGCAGAGGGGAAACCGCGAAGACCCCACGGGTCGGCTTCGCATGTCGCGCCAGGAGATAACCGGCCGGGTCCTTGGCCGTTTCACCAGCGTGAACCAGATTGCGGAACTGCCGCTCGTTCTTCCTGACAGGACCACCCTGCCGCTCGGCGAGTTTGCGGAGGTCCTCGATACCCACGAGGACGAGCGGTTGCGCGTTCGCGTGAACGGAATCCCGGGCATCAAGGTCTCGGTCCAGAAGCAACCCGCCGCCAATACGGTGGCTGTCGTGGATGTGGTGAAGGAGCGACTCCAATGGCTGGAGGACCAGAAGTTGATGCCGGAGGACGTCACGGTTTATGGGGTGGCGGACCAATCCGTCTACATCCGGCAGGCCCTCAATAACTCCACCATGGCGGCGGTCAGCGGGGCCATCCTGGCCATGATAGTGGTGTATCTCTTCCTCGGTAACGTCCGGAGGACCCTCATCATTGGGAGCGCCATTCCTATCGCGATCATGGTGACCTTCGTGCTGATGGGATGGGGCGGACTGACTCTGAACATCATGACCCTTGGGGGACTTGCCCTGGGCATCGGGATGCTGGTGGACAATACCATCGTGATGATGGAAAACATTTACCGGCATCAGCAGGAGGGGCGGGCAGACGAAAGTGCGGCGGCTCACGCTGCGGCAGAGGTCAACAGCGCCATCATGGCCTCCACCAGCACGAATCTTGCGGCCGTACTCCCGTTTCTCTTCATTGGGGGCCTGGTCGGCCTTCTGTTCAGGGAATTGATCTTCACCATATCCGCGGCGATTCTGGCCTCCATGGTGATTGCGCTGACGCTGGTTCCCGCGCTGGCGGCCAAGGTCCAGACGCGGAGTACAAGTGCGGTTCGAAGGTTGGTGGACGGGCTTATGCTCCGGCTGCAGAGGGGCTATGCCCGTCTGCTGGAGTTAATTCTTTCTTCGGTTGTGGCGAGCGGAGGGCTCACACTTGTCTTTTGTCTGGGCATCGTCGTGGCCATGTATGCAGTCTTTGGAACGTCAAAGCAGATATTCCTTCCAAAGATGGATGACGGCCAGATTCGCGCCACGGTGGTTGCGGACCCGGGTATTACCCTTGAGGAGATGGACAGGATCGTTCTCGATCTGGAAGAGATTCTCCGACGGCAACCGGAAGTCGAGAGCGTGTTCAGCATCGTGGGCGGATTCATTTTCGGAAGGACGCAGCGGGAGGTCTCCAATCAGAGCACCCTCACGATTCAACTGGTTCCGGTTTCCCAAAGGAATATCAGCAGTGATGCGTGGATCAAACGGGTCAACACCCTTGTGCGCGACGCGGACATGGCCGGCGTCGATGTGCGGATGCGGACCGTAGGGATCCGGGGTATCCGGACGAGCCGGGGCGATGACGACGTGAGCATCAGGGTTCGGGGGCCGAGTCTCGAGGTTCTCGAGGATATTGCGGAGTCCATGGTGCTTCAGCTCCGGGAGGTCAAGGGGCTCAGGAACGTTGTCCATTCCTCGGAAGAAAAACAGCAGGAGATTGCTTTCGAGATCGATCGCGAGCGGGCGGCTGTGCTCGGACTCGAGGTTGAAGATTTGAGCAATGCCCTGGCCGTAGCCCTCGAGGGGAAGGTGGTGACGGATTTCATCGACGGCGATCGAACTTACGATGTTCGCCTCCGCCTTCCTCGGATCCAGGCCTCAAATCCGCAGGACCTGGCCTCGGTATTGCTTTATCCCGCCAGCGAGAATCGGCAGGCCATCTACCTGGGCAATGTGGCGACCATCAAGGTGGTCGATTCGCCGGCCCGGATTCTGCGTGACAATCAGCAACGCATCGTCGAGATTACGGCTTCTGTCAATGACGATGAAACGACTCTGGGAGCCGCGCTGGATGCCGTCGAACAGAAACTGGCCGGGTTCGAGCTTCCCGAGGGATACGATGTCTATGACGGGGGGGCCAGGGAGGAACTGCAGAAGAACCGGAGACTGACCACGACCCTTCTGCTTCTCGCCCTCTTTCTGGTATTCGTGGTCCTTGCGGTTCAGTACGAGTCCCTGGTAAATCCTTTTGTCATCCTGTTTTCCGTTCCTTTCGCGAGCATCGGGGTGGCCCTTGGCATTTTCTTCACCGGGTTGCCGCTTTCCACGCCGGCATGGCTGGGAATGATCATGCTTGCCGGTATCGTCGTGAACAACGCCATTGTTCTTGTGGAGTATATCGAAATCGTGCGGGAAACCGGGCTGGACATCCGCGCGGCGATCGTGGAGGCCGGTCGACTTCGGCTTCGTCCCATTCTGATGACCACGCTCACGACCGTGGTCGGGATGATTCCCCTGGCCGTGGGGGTAGGAGATGGTGCGGAGATGCTTCAGCCCCTGGCTGTTACCATTGTCTCGGGTCTGGCCTTTTCTACGCTGGTCAGCCTTTTTCTCGTTCCCATACTGTACAGGGCTGTCCACGGCCGACTGGTCCGTAGCCGGATACCGGTGTCCGCCGGACGCGAAAGACCCGGCACGGTCTAGACCGAAACCGGGGGTAGGGTTCCTCTGAGGCGGGGTCGTTCCATTTGGCTACCGGAATGAGGGCATGAAAACCGTCAGAGGAGGTCATCGGCCACGGCCATCCGGACCCCTAGGGCTTCAAGATCGGCACGGACTTTTTCATCTGATGACGGATCCACCGCCCGGGTTGCGTCCCATATCACGGTTACGTTGAAGCCCTCATCGACCGCGTCCTCGGCTGACCACTTGACACAGAAGTCCCGAGCGAGGCCGCACAGACAGACGTCGGTAATGCGCCGCTCCCTCAAATATCCAGCCAGGCCGGTTTTGGGGCGTTTCCCCTCGGAATCCCAATTATTCCGGAACCCGCTATAGGAATCCACGGCCGGATCCATCCCCTTGCGAATGATTGCAGATACCCTGTGCCAGTCCAGCGCACCGTGCAGGGCGGCCCCGGGGGTGCCCTGCACACAATGGTCCGGCCAGAGCACCTGGTCCTGCCCATAAAGAGAGATCACGTCAAAGGGATTCTTGCCTGGATGTCGGCTGGCGAAGGAGATATGGGCAAAAGGGTGCCAGTCCTGCGTAGCTACGAGAAGCCCGAAACCATCACTTCCCATCAGTTTCCCGAGCGATTCCAGTATCTCATCCCCTCCGGTCACTGCCAATGGGCCCCCCGGCATGAAATCCGGCTGGATGTCGACCGTTATCAGCGCCGTGAATCTTGAATGTGAATCCATGAACCAAAGCCTCCTTCCGATCCAATTGTGGCGATGTCCTTTGCTTCAGTTTAGCCTTCCGGAAGGACGTTCTCCAGGTGGCGCAGGCTCCGGGCTGAGTCTAGGAAGCAGGACCCCCGGCCAGATACCCGCTGTTGTGCGACGTCGCAGCCCGGTCCAAGGGCAACGCCGCGACACGGGACGAGGCTAGCCCATTACACTCCTTAAATCTTGAGGGTGCCGGCCAGTTGATTTGAAACTCTTTGAAATAAGGACGTAAATTTGAATCGTACGTCTCCATTCAGCTTCCGGACAGCGTCCGGATGCCTTGGTATGAGGGTGGCACGGTGTGTGCTGTTAGTCCTTCATCCGGGTCGCATATGGGTCGACCGGACGGAAAAAAGTGAAAGACCAGCATGAGGAGGAATATAGACATGATACTGAGACTTCAGGAGACGGATTACAGACCTTCACGATGGACCGAACTGGACCGTATGAATCGCCGGGTGAACCGGCTTCTTGACGAGATCACGAATCCGAAGGCTTGTGCGTATCCGCTTGTCAACGTAAGAACGAACGAAGAGGGCGCCATCGTGACTGCCGAACTCCCCGGAATGAGGAGGGAGGATATCGATGTCTCGGTTATTGGGAGTGCGGTCACCGTCAAGGGAAACAAGAAGGTGGAGGATGCCGGGAATGAAGCCGCACATTACCTCAGACGGGAACGTCGGTCGGGCGAATTCGAACGGACGCTCCATTTACCCAAACGCATCGACCGGGACAGGGTGGATGCCCGTTACGAACACGGAGTTTTGACCGTTACGGCACCCTGGAATGAAGAGGAAAGGTCATCAAAGATTCGAGTGAATTAGGAAAAGCATCCACCGGACCGGGGAGGCTTCATTCGGTTCGGTGAGGGATATCGCATGACATCAAAATGTTCGGGTCATCCGTTGTGACCCGGATGAAAGGAAAAGGAGAACAGAAATGGCAAAAGTAATTGGCATTGATTTGGGGACGACCAACTCTGTGGTATCCGTACTACAGGGTGGCGAACCGGTGGTTATTCCGAATCAGGAAGGGAACCGGACGACCCCATCGGTGGTCGCCTTCACGGACAAGGGGGAGCGGCTCGTGGGCCAGGTGGCGAAGCGGCAGGCCGTGACGAACCCGCAAAATACCATCTTCTCGATCAAACGGCTGATGGGCCGGAAGTTCGACAGCCCGCAGGTCCAGGATGCGGTGAGGAAACTGCCGTACAAGGTGGTCCGGGCTGATAACGGCGACGCTCACGTGGAGGTCAAGGGAAAACGATATTCGCCTCCCGAGATTTCCGCCATGATCCTCCAGAAGCTGAAACAGGCGGCGGAGGATTATCTCGGAGAGACAGTGACCGAGGCGGTTGTGACGGTCCCGGCCTATTTCAACGACAGCCAGCGCCAGGCGACCAAAGATGCCGGACGTATTGCGGGTCTGAACGTCCTGCGGATCATCAATGAGCCCACCGCGGCCGCACTGGCAAGGTTGCCGTATACGACCTGGGAGGCGGTACGTTCGATATCTCCATCCTCGAGATCGGGGATGGAGTCGTCGAGGTGAAATCCACCAACGGAGACACCTATTTGGGTGGAGACGATTTCGACGACGCAGTCATGGAATGGATGCTCGCCGAATTCAAGAAGGATTCTGGCCTCGACCTGTCCAGGGACACGATGGCGCTGCAGCGCCTCAAGGAAGCTGCGGAAAAGGCAAAGATCGAACTGAGTTCAGCGGCCGAGACAGAGATCAACCTGCCCTTTGTTACGGCAGACGCCACGGGTCCAAAGCATTTCATGATGAAACTGACTCGTGCCCGTTTTGAGCAGCTTGTGGAAGGACTGATCAACAGATCCATGGGACCCTGCCAGAAGGCGCTCTCCGATGCGGGCATGAAGAATTCGGAGATTCACGAGGTCGTTCTGGTCGGAGGGCAGACGAGAACGCCGAAGGTTCAGGAGGCCGTGAAGAAATATTTCGGCCGAGAGCCCCATAAGGGGGTGAACCCCGATGAAGTGGTGTCCGTCGGAGCGGCGATCCAGGGCGGAGTCCTCAAGGGAGATGTGAAGGATGTTCTGCTTCTGGACGTGACCCCGCTGTCCCTCGGGATAGAGACGCTGGGCGGCGTCTTCACCAAGCTCATCGAACGGAATACGACTATTCCGACCAAGAAGAGCGAGGTCTTTTCCACGGCAGCCGACAACCAGCCTGCGGTAAGCATCCGGGTATGCCAGGGTGAGCGAGAGATGGCTGCGGACAACAAGCTGCTTGGAAACTTTGAACTTGTGGGCATCCCTCCCGCACGGCGGGGACTGCCGCAGATTGAGGTGACCTTCGACATCGATGCCAACGGGATTCTTCACGTCTCTGCCAAGGACCGGGGAACCGGAAAGGAACAGTCCATCCGGATCACGGCCTCCAGCGGGCTGAGCGAGGAAGAAATCAACCGCATGACGTCTGATGCCGAAGCCCATGCGGACGAGGACAAAAAACGGCGACAGCTCGTGGATGCCAAGAACGAAGCGGATGCGCTGATCTATACCGTGGAACAGTCGCTCACCGAGGCCGGAGACAAGGACTCCCCGGAGGAGAAGGGCGCCATCCAGACCGCGCTGGATAACCTGAAGCGGATCAAGGACTCCAGTCAGAGGGTGGATGAAATACGGAGCGGCATCCAGAGCCTGGCCACGGCATCCCACAAGATGGCCGAGAAGATGTACCAGCAGCAGACCCAGGCCGACGGGACCGGACCCGCGCCCGGGGCGTCTCAAGGCGAGACGACAGGAACCGGCGGAAAGGACGACGTCGTCGAAGCCGAGTTCGAGGAGGTCGGGAAGAACTGACCTTCCTTCATAGAAAATGTGCATGGCCGGGGAATGCACTCCTGTCCGCATTCCCCGGCTGTTTTTCCTGAAACGAAGACGCCAGATATATAATGACTGAAACAACGCAAACTGCAGGACGAACCCTCTGTTAGTCTGTCCGTCAGGTAAAGGCATCCATCCGCGCAGTCGGTTCTGCGTGCGGTGGTCGGAGTCTGGGGGGAAGGGCTTTCAGGGAACCTGAAGAATATCGATTGCGCCCAGGAAGTGGGGTTTCCGGGGTTGTCCTGTCACCATAACCAGATACTCCCCCTTGCGGGCTAGAGACTGACCCACCGCGAAATCAATTACGGCCCGGGAGAGGCGTTCCCGGCCTGAGCATGATTTCATCCGTACCGGCGTAATACCCCAGAACAGGGCCATCCGGCGCACCGTCTCTTCATACTGTGAGAAGGTTACGATAGGAATGAAAGGTCGACTTTTGGAGAGAAAAAGTGCTGTATTTCCGGTTTTACTTTCGTTGCAGATGGCGGACGGGCGAAGGTCGGTACAGAATCTCCGGGTCGCGTGCCCCAGACTGTCCAGAACGGGATTGCCCGGGTTGACCCGATCCCATACCGGGAAGGGGCCGCTTTCCCCGAGGAAATTCTCGGTCTTCCGGATAATCCGGTCCATGATCTCCACAGTCCGGACAGGGTATTTTCCCACCGATGTCTCGCCGGATAGCATGACCGCGTCCGTGCCATCCATGATGGCATTGGCAATATCCGAGACCTCGGCCCGCGTCGGCGCGGGGTTCACGACCATGGACTCGAGCATCTGGGTTGCGGTGATCACCAGTTTGTCCGCCTGGTTGGCCCGCCTGATGAGATCTTTCTGAAGCAGCGGAACCCTTTCAATCTCCATCTCCACCCCAAGGTCCCCCCGTGCCACCATGATGCCGTCAGAGACGTCGAGAATATCGTCGATCCGGCGGACCGCCTCGGGGCGTTCAATTTTGGCGATGACCCAGGCCTTTGAACCCGCCTTCGCCATCGCGCGTCTCACCTTGAGGATGTCATCTGGACTTCGGACAAAGGAGAGGGCCACGTAGTCCGCTCCGGCAGCCAGGCCTGCCTGCAGGTCCCTTCGATCCTTGGCCGTCAGCGCCGGAGTCCGAATATTTGTGCCGGGCAGGTTCATCCCCTTGCGGCTTCGGAGCAGGCCGCCCTTGACAACACGGCAGCGGACCGCGTCCTCCGTGACCTTGAGCACTTCCAGTGAAAGCAGGCCATCATCCAGAAGAATAATGTGCCCTTTCTTCACATCCTGGGGAAGATTTCGGTATGTGGTCGAGAAAAGGGTCGAAGTTCCGGTGGCCGGTCGGACCGAAATCGTGACCTCGCTTCCGGGAAGGAGCGCAACGCCTCCCCCGGTCATTTCTCCCACTCGAATTTTGGGGCCGGCCAGATCCTGAAGAACGGCCACCTTCCGTCCCGTGGATTTAGAGAGCGAGCGGATACGCCCCAGCAGTTCAAGGTGTTCCTTGATGGACCCGTGGGAGAAATTCAGGCGGAAGGCATCCACGCCCGCTTCCATGAGGTCGCGAAGCACCTGCGGGCTTGAAGAGGCGGGGCCGGCAGTGGCCAGGATTTTGGTCATACGAACCCTTGTCATATATCGGAGATTGTATGGAGATTCACGCCGGCTGTCAAAATAAAACACGAAGGGTGCTTCAGGTTGACAAGCCCGGGTGGCCGTTGTAGGGTGCGGGGTATCCGTCACGTCGGGAGGTCTTGTATGAAGATCCAGATTTCTGATGCTACCACCAACGACCAGGTCCTTAAGGTTGTCATCGTTTTCCTGGGTGCCCTCGCGCTCGGGTATCTCCTCTATTTTGTTGTCTTCGGAATCATGAGACGATGGAATGACCGCACGGGAAGCGACCTGGGAAAACTGTTGTACCACCACTGGCGGAGCCCAGCGCGGATTCTGGTTCCCCTTCTCTTCCTGATCTCTGCGGCGCCTGCGGCAGGGCTCTCTGGAGATCTGATAGAGTCGATTCGGCATCTCTTCCATCTTCTGTTCATCGGTACCCTTGCCTGGTTCCTCGCAAGTTCAGTTTACGTGTTCCGGGATTCCGTGCTGGACCAGTACGACCTGTCAGCCCGGGATAACCTGAAGGCCCGCGCCATTCACACGCAAGTTAACGTACTCGTGAAGATTCTCCTTGTGGTGATCGCAGTCTTTGCGATTTCGTCCATGCTGATGACCTTCGAGGCGGTGCGTCAGGTGGGTGTGAGTATCCTGGCCTCAGCCGGGGTACTCGGAATTATAGTGGGATTCGCCGCCCAGAAGAGCATTGCCACTCTCTTTGCCGGGGTACAGATTGCGGTGACGCAGCCCATACGCATTGATGACGTGGTGATTGTTGAAGGAGAATGGGGCCGGATCGAGGAGGTGACGCTCACCTACGTGGTTGTCCGCATCTGGGACCTCCGGCGTCTCGTCGTACCGATTACCTATTTTCTCGACAAACCGTTTCAAAACTGGACGCGGGTTTCCGCCGATCTCCTGGGCACGGTGTTTATCTACGCGGATTACACGGTGCCCGTTCAGGCCGTTCGTGAGGAGCTGGAGCGCATCGTCAAAGAGTCTCCGAAATGGGATGGGAAGGTTTGCGGACTCCAGGTGACCAATAGCACGGACCGGACCGTTGAACTCCGCGCCCTCATGAGCGCGGCCGACGCCTCACTCGCCTGGGATCTCAGGTGTGAGGTTCGCGAACAGCTTCTTGATTTCCTTCAGAAGAACTACCCGGAAAGTCTGCCCAGAATGCGGGCCGAAGTTTCAGGTGGTGACGTCGATCCTGGACGAGCTGGCTTCCTTCCGGGTTCGTGAGCGACGACTCACTCGACGGCGTCTTATTTCAAGAGCGTGACCAGGCGTACGGAGAGACTGAACGGCCCTTCCTGCTGGTCGGCAATAATGAAGCCGATTCTGGATATCTTCTTCGGATCCAGGGGTTCACCACCCTCCAGAACCTGACCATGGTAGGTCGGGACGAATTCCCTGAGCGGGAGCGTGTAAACCTCCCATCTCCCTGCCGTGGTCTGGAATCGGTGCTGGTAGGAAACCCCGTCCATCCCTGTATCGGTGCGGACGGTACATTTGAAGGTCTTTCCATCTCCCAAGGCGTGAATCTCGACGGCCTCCCAATCGGTCCAGCTGGTACCCACAGGGGGCGAAGCGATGGACGCGAAGCCGCCTCCTTTCTCAAAGGAGACCGTGCCTGTGAACACCAGAAGTCCTTGCTCGTCCCATACGATCTGGCCACGGGAGCGCCCCCCCATGACCACGTCGTTAATGCTTCGCCAGTTCCTCGCCTCTTCCTCGCCTGCGAAATCAAACAGCACCCGCCGCTCTGCCGCATTCATCATGGACTTATTCTCTCCCATTCCGGGGCGAACGGCAAGATACTATGGTACGAGGGACAGATCCTGTCTCCGGCCCGGAGCGTGGTTGAGGGGCCGCGAGAGATCCACGGTGGCAAGTAGCGGCAGCAGGCAGGGGCGTGTGGGCCAACCTTTTACCGGAGGCGGTCCGCGTGTGCCTGACCTTCGGCGAGTCAGGGATAAAACGCCGGTTGCAAGCTTAAGGCACTCCCCCCATACTGTATAGAGAACTGGGGCGGGAAGGAACGCATCCGTCATGAATCCGGGATTTCTTCAGGACATTGTTATCATCGCCGGTCTTGCCATTCTTGTCATGGCGGTCTGTCATCGTGTCGGCATTCCGGCCATCGTTGGCCTTCTGATCACCGGGGTTCTGGCGGGGCCCCACGGACTGTCGTTGATCCACGCGGAAGAAGAGGTGGAGGTCATTGCCGAGACCGGGGTTCTGCTTCTGCTTTTTTCCATCGGGATTGAGTTTTCGGTCAAGGAGTTGCGCCGCATCAGGAAGACCGTATTCCTGGGTGGTGGCCTTCAGGTGGGCTCTACCTTCCTCGTGGCCTTCGGACTGGAGCGATTCCTGGGACGTCCTTTTGGCGAGTCCGTGCTGGTGGGTTTCCTTCTGTCCCTGAGCAGTACGGCCATTGTATTGAAACTCCTCGGGGAGCGGAATGAACTTTACAGCCCGCAGGGGCAGACGTCTCTGGGAATTCTCATTTTCCAGGACATGGTGGCCATTCCGATGATGCTGGCCATTCCTCTGCTTGCGGCAGGGACGACGTCTGGGCTTGGGAACGAGTTCGTGCTCGTCCTCGTCAAAGCCCTGGGGATACTGGCCCTCACGTACGTTCTGGCCAAGTGGTTTGTCCCGTGGCTGTTCTTTCACGTGGCCGGAACACGGATTCGTGAGATGTTTCTGCTCACGGTCCTGTTGATATGTTTTGGTGTGGTGTGGCTGTCTGCGGCAGCAGGGCTTTCACTGGCCCTGGGCGCTTTTCTTGCCGGACTTATCGTCTCTGAATCGGAATACAGTCATCGCGCCCTGGGTGACGTGATTCCGCTCCGGGATACCTTCTCCGGGTTCTTCTTTGTTTCCATAGGTATGCTGCTGGACCTTGGTTTCGTTCTGGAAAAGGTGGGTCTCATCTCAGTGCTCATGGGAACGGTGTTTCTGCTTAAGATCATGCTCACCGGTGCCACAACGATGATCCTCGGTTTCCCGGTGCGAACCGCGATTATCACCGGTTTCGGGCTGGCCCAGATAGGGGAGTTCTCGTTCATTCTTGCCGAGAGCGGCGCCAGCGAAGGACTTCTGGATCAGGAAGTGTTTCAGCTTTTTCTTGCCCTGTCTGTGATCACCATGGGACTCGCTCCGGTGATGATTGCCGGGGCCCCGAGGGTTTCCGGGTGGGTGGCCCGTCTTCCGCTTCCGGAGCGGCTCCGTTCAGGACTTGACCCTGAGGCCTGCCCTGAATGCGAGCGCCGTGCGGCGGCGGAGGACCACCTCGTTATCATTGGCTTTGGCCTTACGGGACGGAACGTGGCCCGCGCCGCAAAGGTATCGGGGATTCCTTATGTGGCCATCGAGATGAATCCCGAAACGGTTAAGCGGGAATCCGAAGCCGGAGAGGTTATTTTCTATGGGGATGCCGCGAACACGGTGGTGTTGGGTTATGCCAACGTGGCTTCCGCGCGTATTGTGGTGGTGGCTATCAACGATCCCAAGGCGTCCCGCCGAGTGATCGAGTTGGTTCGGCAGTTGAGTCCATCGACGTATATTGTGGCCCGGACTCGCTACCTGAAGGAAGGAGAGGGGCTCTACCTTGCGGGGGCTAACGAGGTCATTCCCGAGGAGTTTGAAACTTCCGTCGAGATTTTCACGCGCGTTCTGGCCCGCTACCTCGTGGCCCGGGATCAGATTGAGGCGATGGTGGCTGAAATTCGGGCCGAGGGATACTCCATGCTCCGTAAGCTCTCCCAGGAATCGCTGTCCTCCACCGCAGGCGCGCTTCATCTGCCCGATATTCAGATTCACGCCATCAGGGTTGGGCAGGGTTCCCCCGTAGCCGGGCAGACCATCCTTGATACCGCACTCCGGAGCCGGTTCAGGGTAACGGTTCTTGCCGTGAGACGGGAGGGGCAAACCCGGGCGAATCCTGAGGGCATGACCGTGCTCAAGGAAGACGACGTGGTCATCCTGATGGGCATGCCCGAGGACATCCGAACAGTGGCCCGTGAACTGGAATCCCGGTCGTCGTTGGCCTGAGCGAAATATTCGGGGGGCGACGCTTTTGACCCGTGTTCCCGGCTGGTCTATCCTGAGGCTGTACTCGCGTCGCTCAGAAGTCCATGAGAACCAATGCATTGTTGCGCGTGAGACGAGGAAGAGAACCTGAAGCTGCAGGGGTTACCCGAGAACTTTCCTGAGGGGAATGGACCCGTATACGAACAAGACATCTGGCCGTGCAGGTCCTCCTGCCGAAGATCTTCAGGGAAGACATCCTGTTGTCTGGGTGGCCCTCCGGGTGCTGAGCTCTTGTGCGAGGCAACAGCCCGAACTGTCCTTTGAGGTGGATTTTCCCGGATACGGAAAGAAGTTTGGACGCCATCAGCCGGATTTCCGGTTACGGTTCCGAAGTCTCAAGAGTGTCCGGCATTTCCTTCTTTCGGGCGGAAGAGGGCTGGGACGCGAATATCTGAACGGAGGGGTGGACGTGGAGGGCGACCTCCAGTCTCTCCTTCATATGGCGGACTCATCGTCCCTGCTCGCGAAGGGGAATGCGGTGTTTGCCCTCCTGGATGAAATCCGGAGCCGCTTTTTGGGAAGGTTGACGGGCCTTGCAGAACAACCGGGGGACGACCGGTTCATCCGTTTCGGGAACGATTTCTACAGGGCATGGCTGGATCCCGGCATGGCGCATTCCTGCGCTCTTTACGAGAATACCGGAGATGACCTTGAGTCGGCCCAGTTGAACCAGTATCGCAACATCTGCCGTCAGCTTCGCCTCATGAAGGGGCAGACTCTTCTGGACGCCGCATGCGGCTGGGGGGGCTTCATCTTTTATGCGGCGGAACGTTTCGGCGCACGCTGTACGGGCGTTACCTTATCGCCGAACCAATACGCGTATGTTCAGGAGGAGATAACCAAACGCGGCCTTGCGGGGAGGGTGGACGTGGTGCTCGGCGGTCCCGACAACCTCGCAGGCCCTTTCGACCGGTTCGTCTGCGTCGGAATGCTCGGAAGTTCAGGGCCCAGGCATGACCGGGCATTTTTCAGAAAGACGCGAAAACTCCTCAAGCCCGAAGGAATTGGAGTTTTGCATACCATTGGTTCCGGAAGGAGCCGGGCGTACCATCGCTGGGCTAACCCCTGCGTCGTTCCAGGCGCTTCCCTCCCGACCCTCGAGAAGATTACCGGGCGAATGGTTCGCGAAAACCTGTGGGTATACGATCTTGAGGATCTCCACCATCATTCGGCCCGAACGCTCGACGACTGGGCCCGCCGGTTTGAACGTGCGCTTTCGTCCCTTGAACTTGAGGAGTCAGACGTACGGATATGGCGACTGAACCTGAATGATTGCGCGGTGGGATTCAAGGCGGGAGACCTGCGCATCTACCGCGTTACCTTCACCCCGGAAAAGAGCGCCCGTATCCCTCTGGTCAGAAAATATATCTACGCCAATCCGATGCCTGCGTAAGGCGGTACCGGTATCAGGGGAGCGGGGCGTGCAGACCGTTATCTCCCGAGACCCGGAATCGCGCCATTTCGGGTCCCAGTTTGGACGCGAGTTCGCGCAGTTTATTGACTGTACTCATGAGGCTGTTCATCGAGGCCAACGTGGTTTCGGCGACCTGACTCACGACCTGGAGGGATTTGGCTATTTCGCGTGTCTTGGCGTCTTCCTCTTCCATGACCGTCATGACTTCCTTCGAAAAGAGGTGGGTGCTGGCGATTGTCTTGGCCACCATGGTGCTCGCCTGAGATTGTTCTTCTGTACTCCGTTTCAGATGTTCCGCAATGGAACTCAGTTCGCTGGCCGAGTTGACGATGAGGTCACTTCCCCTCTTCTGCTCCTCGGCCGCCCTGTTGATCTGGGCCACCTGGCTCACGTTCTCTTCCACAAGCTTGAGGATGTCGGCGCTCTGTTTCACCTGCGTGACAGAGGTCGCCGCGATCTCGGTGGCCATCCCCGTGGATTTCTCGGACATGCGACCGATTTCCTCCAGGATCTGACCCGCCTTCTCCGCCGATGCGATGCTTGTATCGGCCTGTTCCTTTACCTCGGCCACGAGGTTTACCGCTTCATCAACCTCGGTGCGGACCGTCTTGACCACACTGGCAATTTTCTTCACGTTCGTGGCCGTGGTTTCGGAGAGTTTGCCTATTTCTTCGGCGACCACGCTAAAGGCCCGCCCGTGCTCTCCGGCCTGGTTCGCGATGATGGCGGCGTTCAGGGAAAGAAGGTTGGTCTGTTGTGCGACTTCCCGTATCACGTCGAGGATTTCACCGATGCTGGCTGAACGTTCTCCGAGGGAGAAAACGACCCGACTGTAATTGTCCACCAGGTCCTTGTTCTTGCGGGTGACCTCGAGCACGTTATTTACTGCGGGGATGCCCTGCCTCGCGGCCATCTGGGTCACGGTCTCCGCCAGGTTCTTGGACTCCTGGGCATGTATCCCGACAGTTTCCGTCGCACCGGCCATCCGGCGGACGGTATCGGCCATCCCATGCGAGGATTTGGCCAGCGAGTTCAACAATTCCACACTCTGGCCGGTCACCTGGTTCATTTCGACGAGGGAGGATGTGATGGCATCCACCTCGCGCGCCATGGTGTCGGCCATGTTATGTACGGTTTTGATGGATGCACTCATCTCCTGGACGGAAACGGAAGACTGATCCAGTCCCTCGGTCATCTCCTTCACCGATCCCGTTAATTCCTGGAACTTTTTACTCATGGTTTCCACGGAGGACGATACCGACGCGGTTTCCCGAGTCTGGAAGCCGGTTTCCCGCGACACTTTTCGGGCCGATTCCTCGAGGTCCAGTGCTGCCGTGTCCAGGGCTTGAAAGGTGTCCCGAATCCCGAGCACCATCCTCCGGAGACTTTCAACCATCGCGCCGACCGCCTGTGCGAGAATGCCGATTTCGTCCGAACGTGAGGATTCTACGCTTCTGGTGAGATCTCCCTCGGCCACACGCTGAGCGATTTTGATTAATCGCTCCACAGGCTGACGGAGGGCCCTTTGGAGCAGAAAAGCAACCAGAAACCCTGAAAGCACCCCGACGACTCCGAAAAGGAGATTCCAGCGTTGAAGCGAAATCCCCAGAGAACGAATCTCGGCCTCCTTGGCCGCAATCCTCGCGGCCATATATTCCTTCAGGTCTCCCCCGTTCTTATGGCCCCGCTTTTCGAGACCCAGGAGGGTTCGTTCCCAAGCCCGGACGCTGTCGCTCGTTCGGCTGATCTGGAGCTCGTTCGAATAGGCCACCATGGCGGTTCTGTATTCCTTGAGCGTACTTATAAATCCTTCGAGTATTTGCATGGGTGCTGATTCCGAAGTCATCTCCTGAAGCGCTTGGGCATCGTCGATTAGTTTTCCAGTGGCCGTGAGTATGGGGGCGACGTCCGTCTGTTCCTCGATAACGAAAGCCGTCATCAGCCCGCGAACCTCCACGAAATCTGTAAGCAGTTCGTCGGTGGCTTCCAGGGGTTTACGATAATCGCTATCGATGATGTCGAGCTGTCTTTGTACGCGAACCGTCTGGTAATAGGCGGAGGCACTCATGATGGCGATAATGGCGATAAGGGTCCCGAAACCCAAACCTCGAATCTGACGGGTTGAGAGAGCGAAGGCATGAACTGTTCCTGACGGTACAGGCTGCGTCACTTCAACAGGCTCCTAAGCGGATTTCCCCCAGAGGACCACGGATACGGTTAACGGTCTCTGGTCATGGGACGGGATTCTTTCCTGCATTTCCGGTGTCAACATCGAACCGTGAACTGCCCAATGGTACATTGTGCGACATACAACGTCAAACCAGATAAGGCGTGTGCAAACGGGTCAGGAGACGCTGAAGAAAGGGAAACGGGATACAGAGGGGATGCCTGAGGATGCTGAAGCAAGGTTCTTTCCTATAGGGCTTTATATTGGGAATCTTCCGATGTCTTGGATGGAATGATGGTTCACGTTCAGGGCCGGCCCTCCGGAAAAGAAACGTGCAGGCTCCGGGCTGTTTCATTAATCACTCAGGAATTACTATCTCGTCGTCAGGAGGGACTCAGGCCTTGAGCCGGACCGCTAAAGAACCTTGCGGACCCGGACGCTTATGCCATCAACCGACCAATAGGTCATCCAGGCAGGACCGGTCCCCCCGAACCCGGAGAGCCGGTGGACAGGTGCTTATCGGGGACTGCGAGTCAGTTTTCCGATATATCGGTTAATCGGATTGGTGCGTCTCAGAAACGGGAGAGGAGGGGGTTTTCGATCTCCAACTTTCTCGATCTCGGCAAGGAGTTCCTTGTCCTCCGGGTCGATGCGGAGACCCGTCCGAAAGGCGCCAGCCGCTTCTCTCTTCTGTCCATTGGCCATGCAGGCCCGCCCCAGGTTCAGGTAGAAAGCCGGGTGAAATATTTCAGAACCGAAGGGAAGGCTTTTCTTAAGGCGTTCGAGCGCCTCGCGGCATATTCTGACCCCGTCATCGGGCTGGTTCCCGCTCACTGCCAGCAGGCAGCCGTAGTAGGACATGAGATAAGGATCCCCGGGAAATTTCTGGAGTCCCCGGCCGAGGACCTTCATGGCGCTCAGGGCGTGTCCGTTCTTCAGGTGCTTCTTGGCTTCGCCGAAGAATTCATTCTTGGATTTTCCTTTGTCGAGACATTTATCGGTGAACTCTTCCACGGTCTTTGTGTGCAGCTCTTTAAGAAGCAGGTCCAGTGTCTTCCGGTAATCCACCCGGCCCACGAGATGGTCATACCTCTGTTCCTTCTTGAAAACAATCTGGCCGTTCAGATAGACCATGGAGACGGCCTTCGTGGTCTTCTCTCCGAGTTCCTCGGTATGGACGAGATACTCCGAATCATTGATGGTTAAGGATGTGGTGAGTTCCGCAAACGGAACGCGAGTGGGTTCATGAAAGCGACTCATAGGGATAATTCCATGTACGTTATTTGATTCCTGATCCTGGTTTTCTGATCGTTCGTGGAGACGAAGGCTGCGTTCGCTCTCTCGCGGGTGGGTCATGGCTCCCCTCACGAGGGGCTTCGCCCGCCCGAACCAGAAAGACTGGCTGGGGAAGCCCACGCTCAGTCACTTATCGGTCGGAAACCCCGAAACTATAAGCTCATACAGGGAGGCACCTGACGGCTTTCCAGGCGAGGCCTTACACCGCCGGGGGGCCTTTTCGTCATTGAACGCGGGACGGCCCAAGCTTCTTGGACAGGGGAACAGGCCTTCCGGAAGCTTCTCATGGAGTGCAGTCGCCTACCCACCTAGACCCTTGGACCTAAAGAATATTCTTGACAATGCCGACCCGAAAGCACGTGGGGAACATTTCTTTCCGCGTGCCGATGGAGTGCGTTTAAGGCTTTTAGGGAGGGTATGCCGTGGCCAAGGGCAAGATACTTCTTGTCGAGGATAACAAGGGACAGGCCGACCAGACCCGGCAGATGCTGGAGAATTCCGGCTACGAGGTTGTCTGGGTCGATAACGGGATGTCGGCCATCAAATTTGCCAAGGTCGAAGAAGTGGACCTGGTTCTGCTGGATCTGGTCCTGCCGGGTATCGACGGTAACGAGGTGTGCCGCTGGCTCAAGCTGAACGACGATACAAAGGGCATTCCCATCATCATGCTTACGGTCCGGGATTCTGTCCGGCACCGGGTCGAGGGGCTTGAGGCCGGGGCTGACGACTATCTGCCCAAACCTTACAACGAGGTGGAACTCAATGCGCGCATCTATGCCTCGCTCAGGACCAAATCCCTCCAGGACGAACTTCGGAAGAAGAACACCCAGCTCGAAGAGATGCTGGAGCGGGTGGAAATCCTTGCCATCACGGACCCGTTGACAGAACTCTTCAACCGGCGGCGGTTTGAACTTGTTCTGGACAATGAATTCATCCGTTCGCAGCGGTACAAATCACCGCTTTCCTGCCTTATGATCGACGTGGACCATTTCAAGGCGGTCAATGATGAATTGGGGCATCAGGGCGGTGACGCGGTTCTCAAAGAGATCGTCGCGATCATCCGAAACAGCATCCGGGAAGTGGACACCGCTGCCCGCTGGGGGGGAGAGGAGTTCGCGGTACTACTCCCTGAAACGACGACGCAAGGTGCCGTTGAGCCGGCGCTCCGGATTCTCAATTCTATTGCCGGTTACGCTTTTAATGGGCTCGGGAGCCGCCCGGTTACGGTGAGCATCGGGATCGCGGGGTTACCCTCGACAATTATTGACAAGCCTGAAAAGCTTCTCAACTGGGCGGACAGCGCCCTTTTCGAGGCCAAGAACAACGGCCGGAACCGTATTGAGATTGCGAATCCTGAGAAATCTCCGTGACGGGTCAAAGGCGGTGCCGGCTTGGGAGGTCCCCGACGTTCGGCACCAGACATTCTTGACTCCCTTGCACGTTTTCCCTGGACGCCTTTTGCGTTCCGCCTCAAAGGCCTCGTGAAGGGAGCGTCGTTCGCTTTCTTGCACCGGTCTCCAAAGCCGTGTCTGTGAAGAAGGCATTTTCTTCGGGGGGTTGTGCCGCGGCGCGCCACTTGGCTTTAATAGAAAGATGAGAACATACCCCGAGTATTTGGAAGAGCTTCTTGATTTTCTTCGAATCCCCTCCATTTCCACGTTAACGGAACATGCCCAGGACCTGAAGTCCGCGGCGGACTGGGTGGCAACCCGGATTCGTGGGGCTGACATTCAGAATGTGGAAGTTTTCAGCGTGGACGGGGGGCATCCGCTCGTTTATGCCGAGCGTCTGGACAATCCGGGTGCGCCGACGGTCCTTATGTATGGGCATTACGACGTCCAGCCGGTGGACCCCGTGGAGGAATGGGACACACCGCCGTTTGAGCCGACGTTGCGAGAGGGGAGAATCTACGCACGAGGCTCCTCGGACGACAAGGGACAGCTGGCGACCCACCTCTTTGCTCTGAGGGACCTTTCGCGCGTCTGGGGCCCGCGGTGGCCGGTGAATGTGAAGCTCATCATCGAAGGGGAGGAGGAATCGGGTGGCGCGTCCATAGAAAAGTGGGCGCTTCAGAACGCGGACAGGCTGGCCGCAGACTGCGCACTCATCTCGGATACGGCTTTTCTGAAACCCGGACTTCCGTCGATGGATTATGGTCTTCGCGGAATCGCCTATGCCGAATTAGAAGTTCAGGGTCCGGGAAGGGATCTTCATTCGGGACTGTACGGAGGCGGTGTGTTGAACCCCTTGAGTGCGCTTGCCCGGATCATAGACCGGCTACTCGATCTCGAGTCCGGAAGGATACTGGTCCCGGGATTTTATGACGGCGTGATCCCTGTTTCGGGGCTGGACCGCGACCAGGCGGCGCGCGTGCCGTTTGATTCCGGCCGATTCCTAGAGCAGAGTGGTTCACCCGCGTTGTGGGGTGAGCAGGGGTACTCTGTGTACGAGCGCATCACGGCGCGGCCGAGCCTGGACGTAAACGGCCTATGGGGAGGATTCCAGGGGCAGGGCGCCAAGACCGTCATCCCCTCCCGGGCCGGCGCCAAGGTGAGCATGCGACTCGTCCCGGACCAGGACCCCGACGATCTCCTTCGGAAACTGGAAGATTACGTTACGGATCTGGCGCCGGAAGGGGTCACGGTTGCCTGCAGGACCATTCACAAGGCGCGGGGCGTGCTCATGGATCCGAGTAATCCGTTCATGGAGGCCGCTGCCGGGGCCCTTGAAGAGGTCTTTGGAAAGGCGCCGGTATTTACCCGGTGTGGTGCCTCCATTCCCATTTCCACCATATTTCACGTGAACCTCGGCATGCCGGTCCTTTTCATGGGTTTCGGGCTTCCGGACGATGGGCTTCATTCGCCCAATGAAAAGATGGATATCAGCCAGTTCTACGGTGGAATTGAAGCGGTGAAGAAACTGCTGGGCCGTCTTGCCCGTTTCACGGCAGGACGGCCCATTAAATAGTATCGTGCGCTTTGCCGCCAGTTCTGGTCGGCGGGAGCGTTCTTCCTTGTCAGACCATCTCTTCGGTGGGGTGACCCATGATGACCTCGTCGGCAACCGTTGATTCCGGGGGAGGCATCGGCGACGGTATGGATCCCCGGCCTCGCAGTTTGAACCGGGACACGGACTTCAGCAGACCCGTCGACATTTCTGCCAGCCCGTCGGAGATGGTGGCCGAGTTATGAATCAGGCCCACGGTCTGTTTTGAGATATCCGAGACCTCCATCATAGCACCCACCACGCCCTCGTTCAGGACGCGCTGACGTTCTGAAAGATTTGAAATCTCGGAGACGACGGCCTTTGATTCATTGATGGCGTTTTCGATGTCCTGAAGGGCTGACCCGGCCTCTTCGGTCAGGCGGGATTGATCGCGGATGGTGTTCACCTGGGCCATCAGGGCGCTGGTGATTTCTGTGGCCTGGTTCTGAATGTCCTTCACCATTTCGTCGATCTGCTTCGTCGATTTGGCCGAGCGGTCGGCAAGCCCCTTGATCTCGTTGGCGATCACGAGGAAGCCCTTGCCCTGGTCGCCAGCGGCCGCCGCTTCGATCCCGGCGGTCATGGCCAGAATATTGGTCTTCTCCGTAACCTCCGCAATGAGCTGGGTGATGGTTTCAATGTTGTAGATTCTATCGGCAAAGTCCCGCATCTTGTTGCTGATATTCTGAATCGTTTCATCAATGCGTTTCATGCTTTCGATGTTCTGGGCTACGATCTCGTTCCCTCGTCCGGCTGCGGTATCCATGCGGTCAGCAGAGCGCCGGGCCTTCACCGCTTTCTGCGAAACCTCCTGGGCGGAGCGGGCGGTTTCCCGCGCCCCTTCGGAGGCGTGGCTGATTTTCTGCATCTGCATCTGGGATCCGCTGGTTACGGTCTTGAAGATATCCAGCAGGCGATTGGATTCACGCCCCACCTCGTTGGCGCCTTTGCGGACATCGGCCATGAGGGCCGAGAGACTCTCGATCATGACATTGTAGGCGTCGGCCAGATTGCCGAAGGCTCCGCCGCTCACAGGGGCTTCCTGGGTGAGGTTACCTCGCGAGGCCTCGCTCACCACGCCCAGAAACCGGACGACGTTCTCCTGGGTTTGTTTCCTTTCCTCATCGGTCTGGATGTAGTCCTTCAGACGGTCCATCGTGTCGTTGAAGACGTTCGCGATCTGTCCCAGTTCGTCCGAGGAGGTTACAGGAACGCTCACGATCTCACCGGAGCCCACGGCTTCAATTCCCTTGATCAGGGAGTTCAGCGGCGTAACGATTCGACCCGAGATAAAAAGCGAGATGAGGACTGCAAACAGGATGCTGGCGACGTACACGAGGGCAATACCCATCACTTCGCCCTTCAGGAGGTCGAACAGGCTGGCCTTTCTGAACCCCACCGTGAGCTTTCCGTAAGTCTGGATGGGATGGGTGATATTGGTCAGGTCTCCGAAGTCCTCAATGGGGGCTTCCTCGATGGCCACCTCGTCACCCCGTCCCAGCGCCGTGATGATGCCCGGTACGGGGCCCGTGAAGGTATGGGCCACGACCTTGCCCGCAGCATCCCGGAACGCCACGTAGGCCACGTCCGGGGACGACTCGCTGATTTCCTGGGCGAGGGCCCCGAGAATCGACACGTCCTCTGTGATGAGCAGGTCCAGGGCATTGGCCGACTGGCCCGAAACGAAGAACTTCTGACGTTCGGAGCTGATTCGGGAGAGTTCCGCGCCGGTCTTCCACACGTGGTACCCGAACACGCCGGTCACCACAAGGACGATCATCACGATGAAATTTGCTACAAGTTTGGCTTGTACGCTGCTGCGTCTTTTCATGGACACCTCACTTCAAATTGAAGGACCGTTTCTACCTGATCGGTGTATAGTCCAGATTCTTGACGATATTCTGGCCGTAACCCGAGAGGAGATAGTCGATGAACACCTTCACGTTCCCCTCAGGTTCACCCAAAGAGATGATGTTGAGCGGCCGGACGATGGGGTAGACCTTCGTCTTAACGTTCTCGCGGGTAGGGGCAATACCATCCAGGTCGATGGTCTTGATGGTCCCGAGTTTGGCCTGGGCCCTGAGGGCGGCCCCCATGGACAGGTACCCGATGGCCCCGCCGCTTTCGCCCACCTTGAGAAGGGCCTCGCTGTTGCGACGGGCCAGCTGCGGAGTTCCACCCGAACCTCCGAGGTCTGTGGCAATGAAGCGGAAGCCGCTGGCCAGGGGCAGGACGCTCAGACCAAAGTAGCGGGAGAAAGCCACCTGGCTGGAGTCCCCCATTTCCATGCTGACGAGGTTCACCTCCTCGTTCGCGCCTCCGACTTCCCGCCAGTTCTTAACGACCCCGCCGAAAAGGCGCTTGACATCGGCCTTGGACAGGGACTTGACGGGGTTCTTGGCGTTCACGATCAGCGCGATTCCGTCAAAGCCGATGGTGTAGTACTTGAGGTCCGGGTAGCTGATGATCTCCATGGGTTCCAGGTAACGGTCGGCCATGCCGAGTTCGGCCTTGTTCTCGGTCACGTCCTGGACTCCTTCGGAAGAGTTACGGCCACTCACGTTGAACTCGAGGTTGTGCTTGCGCCCAAGGACGCGTGCCGCGACCATGACCACCGGCTTGATGGTGCTCGAACCGCTGATCCGGATCTGGGTCTCCGGGGTTTCGGCCGCCCGGAGGTAAGTGCCGAAAAGGCCTCCCGTCATCAGAAGTGTCGCCACGGCCAGTAAGCATCGTGTTTCCGCCTCGCAGTCTGTTGGAGAATAGGGTCCGGCCGCCCCCTTAATCTGGGGCGGCTGGAGAGCCTGTTGAAACCTGTATCGGAAAAAAGAAGGGATTACTTAATTACTCTGGTTGCAGAGGTGAGGACATCGAAGGGAATCTTGATCCCGAGGGTGTTGGCCTCCTTCAGGTTGATGATGAGATCGACCTTCTCGGGCTTCATGGGGGGCACCGAGGAGGCCCTGCTCCCGGAGAGGACCTGCTTCACCATGGCGGCCGCCTTTTCTCCCTGTTCATTCGGATCCGGGACATAGGTGAAGACCGCCCCCCGTTCCTCCACGCCACCCACTAGGGAAATGGTGGGCACCTTCAGTTCCCGGGCCCGCGTAAAGACAAGGTCTGCGCACAACACGGCCGTGCAGCACGAGGTGACCACGATCGTATCCACTCCTTCGATCTTCTGGATCACGTCCTTATCGTCTGTGTTGTAATAGTTGGCCGTAAATCCCATGCTTCCTTCCAGGGCCTTGAAGGCCTTGGCTTCAAGGATGGTTGCGATCTCTTTCCGGTTGTACAGGACGCCCACCTTGGACATCTTGATGCTCTGGGCCACGATGTCCATGAGCGTGGGGATGGAGACATCCCCCGAGATGCCCGTCACGTTGGGGGCGGTCAGGCCCATGTCCACGGGGCCAAAGGTGGCCGTGTAAACAATGGGGATGCTTCCGGTTTCCTCCGAGGCGATATGGGCCGCGCTTCCGCCAACGGCCATGATGGCGTCCACGTTGAGGGAGACGAGTTTGCGGGCCGTGTTGCGCCAGGCCATGGTATCCGGGTTCGGCTTCTGGACGAGTATGTCCACGTTGTTTCTGGCCGTGAAGCCGTCCGCCTTCATGGAATTCTCGAAGCTCTGCCGGATCTGGTCGTAGTACGGGATGTCGCCGCTCATGAACACCGCGACGGTCTTCCCGGCGGCAAGGGCCTGCCCGCCCGGCAGGGCGAGCAGAGCTCCCGCGATCAGGATGAAGAGCCTAATAAGGATGAATCGTTTCATATCAGGTTCCTTTTCCAAGGGTCTTGGTGAAAGTCAGCAATACAAGGTGAGACTGACCGTCTTCAAAGGTCGTATACCCGTTGTCCGCCTTGTCGTCAAATATACTGTACTGATACCTGAGGTCCATTTCAAAATTGTCGGGGAGCTTGATCCGCGCACCGGCATGCGCAATCGTCTCCTTGGTCTCCACGTTGGTGATGGTTTCCATATCCCGGGGCATCGGAATGACCTCACGCCAGGCCCAGTCCAGCTTCGCCTCGGTCTCCACGAACGTGACTCCGGCCTCCATATGAAGCCTCTTGCTTTGATCCACATTAATCTGGGCGCCATAGACGTGGGACTCGGCCTGCCACATGCTGTCCGGGTCGGTGGTATGGTCACCGGTGACTAGAGGTGCGGGTGGATTCGAGAGGGCATGAATCAGGTCCTGCTCCGTATGGTTCTGAAAATAGGCATAGAACCCGGATAGGGTAACCCGGCTCATGAGCATGACGGTCACGTTGGAGTTCACGGTGTGCTTTTCCACTTTACGTTCATCCGGATGAAGGTCATCCATATAGGCCGAGTCCGGCCAGTAGTGGATATGATCCCTTTCCTCGAGTGTGTATTTGTATGAGGCAAAGGCTGTGAGGAACTCGATGGGCGTGAAGGTAACGGAGGTCTTGATATCATGCCCCCGGTCCGGTTGGATGTTATAAGCGGGATGAATGTACTTGGTATTGTCATACCTCACCTTCGCCTGGAGCATTCTTCCGAATTGCGTATCGGCCTGAGCTCCCAGTACCTGTTTCCGGGTGGCGTCGCGCATGTTGCCCCAGTCTGCCATATTCCCGTCCCGATCCTGCCGCTCGAAGGTATAGAACCCCCTGAGCGTCAACCAGTTCAGGAACCGGTACCGCGCTGAGAGGTCAAAGGTGTCTGTCTTGGAGTCGATAGCTTCCTTTGGGGTGACCGGGGTGCTCGAGGCCCCGTCCAGGCTGTTGATGACCACCTGCGAAGGCGTATCGTTATC
This sequence comes from Nitrospirota bacterium, assembly GCA_003235715.1. GTDB lineage: Bacteria > Nitrospirota > Thermodesulfovibrionia > SZUA-242 > SZUA-242 > SZUA-242. The sequence continues at coordinate 2,145 of QJVM01000206.1, read as the reverse complement.
GACTTCCCGGTGCCTATATTTTGCCGTGAAGACCAGCGGAGTAACGGGCATGAAGGTCACCGATCCTCCTCCAAAAAGGATATCACGCTCGGCGTCACCGTAATTGTTCTCCTGGCCCGTCTTGGAAAGGGTCACGGAGGCCACAAGCTTGCCCGTGTACATGGTATGGAACTTGAGAGCATGCCGGTATTCCCTCAGGCCCGAGTTCACGTTATGCGGCCAGGTGCCGGCGGGATAGATGCCACTGGCTGCCTGCGTATCATACAAGATATCATCTCCATGGTCCTTGAATTTCTTGGAGTGAAAGGTGTATTCAGCCTCGACCGGGCCGAGGTGGCTGTTCAGTCCGAAGCCGTAGTCGTTGGTCATGAACTCGACATCGCGCCCGATCGAATGCTGGACGCTGCTTACGAGATCGCGATACCGCTGTTGGCGGTCGCCGTTCTTCTGCACCTGGTCATAGTCCACAAAGAGATGCATTGGGTAGTTGGGGGCCTTCAGACGGAGCTGGGCCGTCGAGATCATCGTACGGAGCCCGTATTCCTTTGAGGGTGAGTCGTATTGGAGCACGTTGTTGTTGGGGGTACCGGTAATTTGGTTGGTGCTCGGAAGAATCCGGATGTTGTCCAGGTTGTGGTACATGGCCCGGTTGATACCCCGGGCAAGAATGATATCCCGGTACCCATACCCGATGTCTGCAAAGTGGTCCTTCGGCTTGCTGTCAAAGACAAGGTCCATGGTGAACCGGTCCGGATAGCGGAAAACCTCGGTCGACAGGAGATAAATGGGCGTATCTTCCTGGTCATAATATTCATTACGCGGAGTGTTCCGGGAATCCTTGCTCGAGAACAGCTTGTAGCCGCCTCCGAGGGTCAGTGTGGGTTCGATCTCAGGAAACTCGAGTTTCGGGGTCTCCATCACTCCCTCTTCGTGGGGATGTAATCCTTCCTCAAGTTCAAGTCCGAACTCCTGCGCGAAGGTGGTCGAAGTAGCGCTCAGAACCACAAGCATGGCAACAAATAGGGCCAGTGTCATATAGATAGTTTTCGTCTTCATCATCTTTCCTCCCTCTATCTGAAGAACCGGCCGGGGCCGCTCGAAAGTCTATGTGGAACATCTGTTCCGTGGATCCGCGAGTGGCAGTTGGTGCAGCGCAGGCGTTCTATTGGATCCGTGCTTGTGGCCGGAAGGGCACTGGCATCGACCCGATGGCCGGCATGACACTGGAGGCAGAGGAAGGGCATGCCCACGACGAGCATGTTCTCGTTCACCGTCCCGTGCGGGTTGTGGCACCGCTGGCACTCTTCCGTGTTCTGCGCGTGTTCAAAGGTAAAAGGGCCAGCCTTTTCGGCATGGCACCGGGTGCAGACATCCTTTACCGTATCAGCACGAAGCTGATGATCAGACAGGGTCCCGTGAGGGTCGTGGCAGTCCGTACAGAATATCTTCTGCTCGACCACAGGATGACGGTTCGGGAGCATGAACTGGGCCTTCTGGGCCTGGTGGCACTGGAAGCACATGGCTGCCGTATCCTGCGGTTTCACCTTAAGGTCAGGACCGGCATGGATGTTGTGGCAACTGGAACACGTCACGTCCTGGCTCGCGTGCGTTCCGGCGTTCCAGTTGTGCAGGTTGAAGGTGGCGTTGGCCGTATGGCAGTTGGTGCAGATCATGGTCTTGGCCGCCGCGGGCATGTTCTTCAGGTCCAGCAGGGTTTCATAGTTACAGGCGGTTACGATGCCGGCCGCGGCGTCCTCGGATACGCGTTCGGGCGTAATGCCTTCAATGGCAAGGCTGCCCGGACCGTGGCAGGACTCGCAGTCCACCAGCGGCAGGCCCGAAGCGGCCGAGAGCTGGGCGCCCATGGTGCTCGCGTTGAAGTCATCACGCTTCTTGTCGTGCACGTGACAGGCGGCGAGGCAGTTGTCCGTGCCCACGTAGTTGGCATCGATTCGGCCTACGAGGAGTTTCTGATATTCCTCGACGGGCATGATGGCGGGCGCTTTTCGCAGGGCTGTGCAACCCCAGAGAAAACCGCCCAGGGCCAGAAGCAGGGCTACTCCGATTTTGATTCTCATGTTTCCTCCTTCGAACGGTGTGGTGGCCGATGCGTTCAAAAAATTACGCTTTGAAGGACTCATCGGC
>QJVM01000044.1 GCA_003235715.1 Nitrospirota bacterium | reverse complement strand
CAACTCTTTGTGCTCTTACTTCTTGCCGCGCATGCTTTTCAGTTTCTCAAGGTCTTCAGCCGCCTTCTTTTCACGCTGTTCAAACTCCTTCTTCCGCGCCTCGGCGAGCAGTTTCTGTCGCTCGGCCGCCTTGGCCTTGGCCTCTTCCTTGACCTTGAAGTCACCCTCTCCAAAAAAGGTGAAACGGAGCCATTGGAGGGAGAACTTGAGCAGTTCCAGCTCGTCGTTCCGAATGCGCTCAACCGTTTCGGGGTCAATCTCGTAGGCTTCCAGGAACCGGCTCTCGAAGACGAATCTCCGGAACATGTCCAGGTTCGAGCTCACCATGAAGAAGAGGTCCAGGGACTGCTTGCTGAACTCCGTGATGCCGAGGCTCTTCGCCTTGATCACGACCGCGAGCCAGTCCTTCGTGACTTCATCGTAATCATCCGCTCCCTGGTCCTCCCGCCACTGCTGGAGGGTCCACTCCTTGTCCTCCTTGTGGCCCAGGCAGTGGTCCTCCTTGATCATGACGTAGAACTCCCGAAGTTCCGGTTCATCAACCTTGCGCATGTGGGCGCGCCCGACCGGGTAATATCGGCAGGTGGAGGGCCGGTCCTCGTACACACCGCATCCCTTCTCAGGCCCCTGGAGGAACGGACAGGTCTTTTCTTCATCCTCCTGCATCTTGAGGACCACAATGGGAAGGGGCGTCCGGTCAATGGATGACGGGATGGTATAGGTATTCAGAAACTCGTCATAGGACATCTGGAGGCGGTTCTTGAGCCGCCAGATATCGTAGGGCGTGAGGTTGATCCGAACCCCGCTGCAGCACTTGGTGAAGCACGGGATTCCCGGATAGCACCGGAACCGGAACCGGTCTTCCTTCCCGTACTCCCGAGGCTCGATGACGCTCCGCTCCAGGTCATCTATATTCAGTTTTCCTTCGAATCGATCCTTCTTGTCCGACATCAAAACCTCCTGATTCTTTCTGCCTTGGCTCGAGGACCCCTTGGAGCAATATGACTCCTGCAGCCCATGATAACCGCGCAGGCCGTGGGGCGTATTTTAACATGGGGGCCAGGCGCCCCTTGCCGCGGTTCAAATAAAAGAGGGGGAGAACCCGTCCCCCCCTCTCGAAACGCACTCTTCGTCTATGTCGTCGTTGCGAACCCTATCTTACGATAAGCGGCGCAATAACGAGCGATACAATGGCCATGAGCTTGATCACGATATTCATGGACGGGCCAGAGGTGTCCTTGAACGGATCCCCAACGGTATCGCCCACGACCGCGGCCTTGTGCACATCGGAACCCTTGCCGCCATGGTGTCCCTTTTCAATGTATTTCTTGGCGTTATCCCACGCGCCGCCGGCATTGGACATCATGAGACCGAGCAGGATACCGCAAACCGTCGCACCGGCGAGCATGCCGCCGAGAGCCACAGGGCCCATGGCGAATCCAACGATAACCGGGGCCAGAATGGCCGTGACGCCGGGAAGAATCATCTCCTTCAGGGCAGCGGACGTGCTGATGTCCACGCAACGGGCGGTATCCGGCTTGGCTTTCGGGTCTCCGGCCAGAAGGCCCGGAATCTCCCGGAACTGGCGCCGAATCTCTTCCACCATCTTCATGGCCGCCTTACCGACGGAGGTCATGGTATAGGCCGCAATCAGGAACGGAATGATCCCGCCGATGAGCATACCCATCACCACTTCAGGCTCCGTTACCACGACTCTCAGTTCGCCGTAGCCCGCCGCCTCAACCGCCTGCTTGTAAGCCGAGAACAGGGCGAGTGCCGTAAGCGCGGCAGAACCGATGGCAAAACCCTTGCCGATAGCGGCCGTGGTGTTTCCCAGGGCATCCAGGCTGTCCGTGATATCCCGAGTATCTTCGCCCAGACCCGCCATTTCGGAAATACCGCCTGCGTTGTCTGCAATCGGTCCATAGGCATCCACGCTCATGGTCACGCCGATGGTGCCGAGCATACCAACGGCAGCAATACCGATGCCGTAAAGTCCAGCCTGGCTCGATGCCACCCAGATCGCGATCACCATGGCAATCACCGGAAGTGCGGTGGACTCAAGACCCACGGCAAGTCCTGTAATAAGGTTTGTGCCTGGACCCGTGGTCGAGGCCTGCGCAATCTTCTTCACGGGACCGAACATACCGGTGTAGTACTCCGTCAGGAGACCGATGGTAATACCGCCCAGACATCCGGCAAGAACCGCAAGAAACACGCCGTTGTTTACGTCGATCCGTGCGATAGCAAAGTAACCGCCAATCAGAAAGATACCGGCGGCAATAAAAGACGAATACCGGAGCGCCTTGGCCGCATCCAGTTTCTCGAGAATCTTCATGGAAAGAATTCCGAGGACGGAAGAAATGAACCCGACCACGGTGAGTACCAGCGGCAAGGCCATCAGGTGCTCCCGCGAGCCGAGAGCCGCGGTCTTCGTACCCACGACGGCCGTGGCGCCAATGGCGATCGATGCCACGATGGAACCCACGTACGACTCGAAGAGGTCGGCACCCAGTCCGGCCACGTCACCCACGTTGTCACCGACGTTATCCGCGATAACGCCTGGGTTCCGCGGATCGTCTTCAGGAATACCCGCTTCCACCTTACCCACGAGGTCGGCACCCACGTCCGCGGTCTTGGTATAGATACCGCCGCCGACACGCATGAAGAGGGCGATCATCGAAGCACCCATGGCGAACCCGTTGATGTGCTTCACGGTAGCCATGTCGCCCGGAGCCACATAGAGGTAGTAGAACGTGCCGACGCCGAGAAGACCGAGGCTGGCCACTGCCATCCCCATGACCGCGCCTCCGTTAAAAGCTACGGAGAGGGCCTTGGACGGGTCGGGCTTGAAGGACTCGGCCGCCATGGCCGTCCGGACGTTGGCCTTGGTCGCGCCCTGCATGCCGATAAAGCCGGCGGCGATGGAGCAGATGGCGCCGGAGATGAAAGCCACGGCCGTCTTCGGGCCCAGGCCCGGGGCCAGAAAGCACGCAGCGGCCACGATGATGACCACGCCGGCCAGCACCTTGTACTGCCGTGTGAGATACACCATGGCGCCACTGTGAATCTGTTCCGCGATTTCCACCATCAAGCCCGAACCCGAAGGAAGCTTGCTGATGGAGAAGTAGATCAGGATGGCAACCGCTAGACCCGCCACCCCGAAGATGGGTGAGAAATTTGCCAGATTTTCAAGCATGGATACGTCCCTCCTTACGTAAAAACGTTTCGATTACGACTTCCAGTGTTCCGTCGCGGAAACCCGAAGCGTTCTCTGTCTTTCAGCGCTTCTTCCGTGGCGTACGGAATCGTTTTCGAGAATTCTGTCCGGCTCAGCCGGGATAATCTGCAGACAGATACTCCTTCAGATAATGATTCTCGGCCCGGAGTGTCGTGACCTGGGCCTTGACTACGTCGCGCATGGACAGCATGCCGACAATATTCTTCTCCCGAACCACCGGCAGGTGCCGGATGCGGTTCTTGATCATGATGGTGGTCACGTAGCAGAGATCGTCATCGGGTTCCACCACGATCAGGTTGGCGGTCATCGCGTCCCCGACCCGGACCTCCCGAAAGTACTTGGTGCTCTCCTTTGTAGCCCAGCATTTCAGCACGTCCCGTTCGGTGAACAAACCCACCGGCCGCCCCTCATCCGTAACGAGGACCGCGCCGATCTCGTTCTCCACCATGAGCCCCATGGCGTCGTGGACACTCTTGTTCCGATCGATGGAAATAACGCTTTTCGAATGCTCGGCATCGCCTATCAGGGAGCTGACCGTTGCCATAAACCTTTACCTTTCCTTTCGCTTAGAGCGGTACGTTTGCCTGCCCGAGATGAACAGGCCGACCCTATTCCTCTTCCAATCCCACGTGCCTGGAAAAGACCATGGCCGTGGTCCGGTAGACCATATGCGCCATTTTCGAGAAGGGGGCATACGCGAAAAGGCAGAACACAAACACGAGATGGAAAAAATAGATGAAGTAGGCCGACGGCAGTCCGAGTAGCCGTACGCCCCAGGACAGAGCCCCGGTGAGGCCCACGAGAAGAACCAGGTAGATGAAAGTCCAGTCAAAGTAGGTGCCCTTTCCGGCCTTCTCCTCTGTATGGTTACGGTTCGAGATCACCTTCCAGATGCCGTACAGGAGGCTCAGCATGCTGACCAGGGCCAGCAGTTTCAACGGGAACTGGGAGGCGATGGAGAACGAATAAGGTCCCTCCCATCCCAAGCCATAGAGGTAGATAACAGCCCAGGTCGTGGTCACCGCGAGGCCGGCAAAGCCCCAGAAGACGAACTTGTGGGCTGAGGTCCGGCCACTCTGGACGTCACACTTGTCAAACCGCTTGTGCCCGATGATTTCCGGAATAACCGACATAACGGCCGGAACCGGGCTCCCCTTGGTGCTTTCGAGGCCCGTCGCCTTGTGCATGGCCGTCCAGAACCCCTTGATCCCCCCCCAGAAGGAGAGGACGGCAAACAGAGCCGCGGAGATGAAAATGGCATCGACCGCCGGGATGGGCACCAGTTTCTCGAAAACGATAGGCCCTTCCAGGTGGTGGAGGCGGCCCAGCCCGAGAATCACGGCGCCGATGATGAAGACCGGGATGAGAAGGAGCGGCAGGAGACCCGCCGGTGACCCGGCCAGCTTTCCAAACAGCGTGGGCTTGGAAAACGTATGGATGCTCAGCTTGCGAATGGCTCCGAGCACCTCCCCGGGCTTGGCTCCCCGCGGGCAGTGGGCCGTGCAGTCGCTGCACTGATGGCAGAGCCAGATGTCCGGGTCCGCGATCAGCTTGTCCTTCAGCCCCCACTGGGCCCAGATCATCTCCTTTCTCGGGAAGGGTTTGTCCGAATGCGTCACATTGCACACGACCGAACAGGTGGCGCACTGGAAGCATTTCTTCAGCGAATCGCCGCCCCCGGCCGCGGTCAGTTCCTTCACGAAATCGAGATCAGGTTGAATCATTTTCCCCATATCCGTTCCTTCCCTCCTAAAAGCCTTTCATCGGGCTGTAACCCACGCCCTCGATGACTTCCATGAACTCGTTGATCTTCTCGGGAAGCTTGTCATACTCGTCGATGGAAAGCTGAATCTGCTGCACCCTCTCCTTCTCAAGGGCCAGCCGCTTGAGCGTCTCGCCGACATTTTCCATTCTCCGGTTGGCCAGTTCGCTTCCTTTGGCAAAATGGCACTGATAGTCATCGCCGTACCGGCAACCGATAAGCAACACGCCGTCAAATCCGGCGGACATGGCGTCCGCGATCCAGATCACATTGACAGACCCCAGACACCGGATCGGGATGAACCGGATATCCGCGGAATACTTGAGGCGCTTCATGCCCGCCTGGTCCAGGGCCGGGTACGCATCGTTCTCGCAGACGATACAGAGAATGCGGTAGGCATCCTCCTCCGGAACCTCGATGGCCTTGATCATGGAACCGATCTGGTCAATGTTGTAATTCTTGAACGAGATGATCCGCTCGGGGCAGGCGCCCATGCAGGTCCCGCAACGGCGGCACCGCCCGATGTTG
>QJVM01000119.1 GCA_003235715.1 Nitrospirota bacterium | reverse complement strand
CCTTTACCGCGCTCTTTGGCTGCCGCGGTAAAGGTCTCGCTTGTTAGTCGGATGAACTAACCAGCGGTACCGGGCTTTATGGGCCGTCCTGACGATATCCGCTGATTCAGCTACTCCCCTTTACAAAAGTCAATCTACTGGATGAGAACCGGAATTGTCAATGACCCCCGTCAAATCAACAATGCTCAGATTCCAAGCACAGACACGCCTTGCCTCCGCGGAATCAGTGATAGAATTTCCACATTCTCGGGTCATGGGCCGCGGCAACGGGTAACGTCTGGCCCGCCTTGGAGAGAGGGGTGTCGAGAGGCGACGTTATGGTCCGCTCCCCTCCCGCCTCGGCCGCAGGCAAGAACACTCTCAAAAGTTGTGCATTGCCTTTAAGGTGAAAGGAGGTGAATGACACGTTTGATTAAGGGTGCTTCTCCGGGAGCATACCTCTGGTCGTGCACTGATGAAACAGTGCGGAGGGTCGCATGGGAATGCTTGATGAGTTCAAGAAGTTTGCAATGCGGGGTAATGTCGTGGATATGGCCGTAGGCATCATCATCGGCGGGGCCTTCGGAAAGATCGTTTCCTCCGTTGTGGCCGATGTCATCATGCCTCCCATCGGGCTGGCGATGGGGGGCGTGGACTTTTCTGACCTGTCGGTCACGTTGAAGCAGGCCTCGGAGGGGGCAGCCGCCGTTACCTTAAACTATGGAAAGTTCATCCAGACGGTGGTTGATTTCACCATCATCGCGTTTGCCGTCTTCCTGCTCGTCAAGGGAATGAACGCCCTCAAGAAGAAGGAGGAAGCCGCGCCTCCCCCGGCCCCGCCCCCACCCTCCAAGGAGGAGGTCCTGCTGGCAGAGATAAGGGATATTCTCAAACAGAAATAGGATGAGCGTCCTCCGGCCGTCATCCCCAGGGGATGCAGGATGACGGTCGGAGACGTATTTTGCTACCCTACCGTCATGGAAAGATTTGGGAAACTCGTCCAGTTCACCATCGTGGGACTGCTGATATCGGCGGCGGTGTATGGCGTACTGGTCTACGGCGTGCTGGATCGTCTGGACACCTCCATGGTCGAATCGTCGGACTCCGCCGTGGGGATATCTCTTCTGGTCCTTCTGCCCTTTGCCCTGCTGGTTGGAAGCACGATCACCGGTTATTTGAGCCAGCCCTTTATCGCCGGCTGGCACCTGATCTTCATTGCGCCGGGCCTTTATTTTTCCCTCGTCTTCTTCATCGCCAATATTTTTCTGGGAGAGATGTCTCTCTCGACCGCTATGCAACTGGCCCTCCTCATATGGTTCGGGGCCTCCCTTGCCGGAACGACCGCGGGATTCTTTATCCGCACCCGAAGACAGGCCCAGGTACCGCCCTCTTCCTGACCTCGCTTGACTTCTGCCTTCTGGCTGCACCAATCGGTCCTTCAGGTCAGAACCAGGCGCGCCGAGAAGGAAGCGCTTTGCTCTGAAACTCCCTGGAGGGATGCCTTGTCAAACCGCAGTGGCCGAGTCATCGGTTGGGGGCTGGTCGCCCTCGTGCTCGTATACGACGGACTGACCCATGCCGCGACCGGAAAGGTCTGGCCCCGCCTCAAGGGGGAGGAGATCCTTCCCGTCATGGAGGGCTGGCCCGTCATCGTTCTCGGGCTGGTGGAAGCCGCCTTCGGAATCTATCTCGGATCCCGTTTACTGGTCAAGATGGATTAGCAGAGCATCTGTCATCCCAAATCCCTCCTGCCTCGCGCCGATCCCTGTCGGTATCCCTCCGACCATGCCGCCGGATTTGACCTGGCTCGGGATATCAGTGGGACCCGTTGCATTTCCCCCGTGGAAATGACAAGATTTTCCGCTTCGGCACTATTTCGCTTTCCGGCGGACGGATAGACCGTGTATCACGGAGGAACATATGGAAACCCAGGGTTCGGCTGTGGTCCCCTTCGGACCCAATCCGTGCCTCTCATGCGGGGCCTGTTGCGCCCTGTACCGAGCATCCTTTTACTGGGCGGAAACAGATGAATTTACTCCGGGGGGCTTCCCCTCGGACCTGAGCGAAAAGCTTACCGATTTTTTCATGGTCATCAGGGGGACCAACCAGAAGCGTCCCTGGTGTGTTGCGCTTGAAGGGACGATCGGAGAACAGGTGGCCTGCACAGCCTATCCCTTACGCCCCTCTCCGTGCAGGGAATTCGAGCCCTCATGGGCCTCCGGGGCCCAGAATCAAAGGTGCGATGACGCCCGGATTCACTGGGGTCTGAAACCGTTGACCCCGGAAGACTGGCTCTGGCCGGAACTCCCTCGTGCAGCTTAACAGAGGATCGGATGGAAACCGGTGGCCGTCTTCCAGCGCTCCGCTCGCGGAACTGGTCAAGAGTGTACTCTCATCGATAAGATAGGGGCATGAACCAGATCTTCAAGGAATGCCCGGCCTGCAGTCATGTCTGGGAAACGAGGAGCCATCTGCTGGCTGATCCCAAGGTCAGGCTGAAAGGGTATCAGGCACACTTTCAGGAACTGACCGAAGGCCTGTTTCTTTTCAATCATGACTGTCTTGGCACCTTCGCCCTATCCGCCGGAGAGTTTCAGGATCTCTATCAGGGACCGATTTTCAAGGAACGGGCCACGGGAACCGCCCAGTGTCCTGGCCACTGCCTGCACGAAACCGAACTGGGTCCCTGCCCGACTCACTGCGAATGCGCCTATGTGAGGGAAATCCTCCAGATCATCCGTGGCTGGCCCCGGGGGCTTTGAACTTTCCGCGTCAAGAAAGCGACGTTGTCATGCGGCAAAGGGGCAGAACCTGGAACAGATGAAGTGCCCGGGGGAAGGCTATACCGTATTTGCGGTCTACACATCAGAATGGAGGTTCATAAGGATGCTCAGACGATTCATGGTTTTACTCATGACCGGGATGCTCATGGCAGGCTTTTTCGGGTGCAAGAAGGAAGGCACGGCCGAAAAGGCGGGCAAGAAGATAGACGAGGCCGCGGAATCGGCCCGGAAAGCCCTTGATGACCTCAAGAAATAACGGAACGTGCCAGGGTCTCGCCTTGTGATTCTTCTTGCGGGTCGCCCCCGGAAGGTTTTTTCATCGTGATATGAAACTCTGGCTCGTTCTTGGAAGCCTGAACATGGCGATGGCCGTGGCCCTGGGGGCCTTTGGGGCCCACGGCCTTAAATCCCGCCTCAGTTCCGAGATGCTCGAGACCTGGCAGACCGGAGTGACCTATCATTTCTACCATGCCATCGGTCTGATGCTGTTGGGTCTCACCATGGCTAAATTCGGAAGCAGTACCGTGTTTCGAAGTGCCGGCTGGGTCATGCTGGTGGGGATCGTCCTCTTCTCGGGAAGCTTGTACGTGCTTTGTCTCTCCGGGTTCCGGAAACTGGGAATGATCACGCCCATAGGTGGAGTCTTTTTCATACTGGCATGGGTTCTTTTTGGCACGGGCGTCCTTCGGACCTCCCTGTAAGGACCAGGCGTCGTCGGTCGCAGGAGAATTCGCTTATCCCCGGCCACCGGCGCTCTCTCGAATTGACTTGCAGGACGGACGTGCCGTATAGTTGGGTCATGTTCACGGGAGCTCTGCTTAACCTTTTGTCTGGCGGCCTTCGACTTACAGGGGCCGTGGCTCAGGGTCTGTCTGCTCCCCTCATCGGATAATCTCATCTAGCATTAGCAGAGAACCAGGGCCACGGAAATCAGTTCCGTGGCCCTTTTTATTTGGAGGTGGTGACATGAAGTCCATGCCCTATCAGAAGTACAAGGCCTTTCCTCCGGTTGCGCTGCCGGACCGCAGGTGGCCGGACAGGATACTGACCCAGGCCCCGCAGTGGTGCAGCGTGGACCTGCGGGATGGTAACCAGGCTCTGGTGACCCCGATGGGCCTATCGGAAAAGATCGAAATGTTCCGCATGTTGGTCGATATCGGGTTTCGTCAGATCGAGGTGGGCTTCCCGTCAGCCTCGGAAACGGAGTATGCGTTTCTTCGCCACCTGATCGATGAGAATCTCATTCCCGCGGATGTGACGGTTCAGGTCCTGACCCAGGCCCGTGAACACCTGATACGAAAAACCTTTGAATCCCTGAAAGGCGCCAGGCGGGCGGTGGTGCATATGTACAACTCCACCTCCACGCTTCAAAGACGGGTGGTCTTCAGGATGGACCGCGAGGAAATCGTGAGGCTCGCCGTCGCAGGGGCGGAACAGATTCGTGATGAAGCGGCCCTCGTGTCGGGGTCGGAATATACGTACGAATACTCTCCCGAGAGCTTCACGGGTACCGAACTGGATTTTGCCCTGGATATCTGCACCGCGGTCACGGAGGCCTGGCGGGCCTCACCGGAGAAGAAAGTGATTCTGAATCTGCCGGCCACCGTGGAGATGGCCACGCCCAATGTCTATGCGGACCAGATCGAATGGTTCTGCCGGAGTTTCCCCGGCCGCGAGCGGGTGGTGATCAGTACCCATGCCCATAACGACCGCGGCACGGCCGTGGGTGCCACCGAACTGGCCCTCATGGCCGGGGCCGAGCGCGTGGAAGGAACCCTCTTTGGAAACGGCGAGCGAACAGGAAACGTGGACATTCTGACACTGGCCCTGAATCTCTATAGCCAGGGGATAGACCCCAGGCTGGATTTCTCCGACATAAACCGCGTGGCCTCGGTATACGAGAAGTGCACGGGAATTCCGGTACACGTTCGCCACCCTTATGCGGGAGAACTGGTCTATACCGCCTTCTCAGGCTCCCATCAGGACGCCATCAACAAGGGAATGAACGCCCGGGCCGAGGGAAAGGACCATTACTGGGAAGTCCCCTACCTGCCCATCGACCCCTCCGACGTGGGCCGCACCTACGAGTCCGTCATCCGGATCAACAGCCAGTCCGGAAAGGGCGGTGTGGCCTACATCATGGAAAAGCATTTCGGGTTCAGTCTTCCCAAGGATATGCATGCTGAATTCGGCCGCCTGATCCAGGACCTATCGGATCGGACGGGTCGGGAGGTCACGCCCCGGAACGTGAAGGCCGCCTTCGAGGAGGAATATCTTCTGACCAAGACACCCTATGCCTTCATCGGGGTTTCCGGAGAATGTCCGCTCAGCCCCCGACCTGATTCCCGGTCTTCGGCGGTGGACCTTAAGGTTGTGGTCGCCTTCGATGGAAGAGAGCGGGAGGTTACAGGTGCTGGAAACGGGCCCATCGATGCTTTCAGCAATGCCATCCGCATCGAGGGCGGCGCTGACTTTGTTCTGCTGTCGTATTACGAGCACGCCCTGACCACAGGTTCTGATTCTCGCGCCGTGGCCTACGTCAAGATTGAGGGACCTCTGAAGAAGCGGGTCTGGGGGGTCGGCGTGGACACTAATATCAATATCGCCTCCTTCAAGGCTATCGTGAGCGCCCTGAATCGTATGGCAAAGAAAAGCCCCGGCCGTTCTGGCGGCCGGGGCTTTTGTGTTGTTGTGGAATGGATGGATGCGTTTGTCGCCGGACTCAGTGACAGCTTCCGCAGTTGTCCGGTGACGAGGCCATCCGGCCGTTGTGGCAGGACCCGCAGAGCTGGCCCTTGTTGATGGCCGCCATGGTCACCCTCGTGCCCCCGGACTTCATCGCGAACTTCCCCGCCCCGTGGCACGTCTGGCACTCGAACATCCCCATGTGCATCTCGTGGTTGAACCGGGCCGGCATCGACGTCCGGGACAGCTTCTGCTTCCCCAGATTGTGACACCCCATGCACGTCCCCCCGTTCAGCGTGAGGCTCTCGTGCGCCTTCACCACGTGGCACTGGTTGCAGTGAACCCCCATCCCCCGGTGCAGCGAGTGCGGAAACCCCTGGTCCGACTCAAAAGCCTCCTGGCTGTGACACCCAAAGCACGGAAGATTCATCGGACGGACCTCCGCCTCAGGGGCCGGGGCCTCCTCCACCGCCTTCGGAGACGACGCCCACCCATTCAGCGACAGGAGAAGCACCGGCAGGGTGAGAACCCAAAGCCCCCACACCCTCATTGCTTCCCCTTCCCGAACCGAAGCTCGTACTCCAGCGGGTGCTTGTGCTTCATCTCCTCCGTCGACATCTTTCCCGTCACCCAAAGCCAGCTCATCGGAAACACCTCAGGCTTCAGATGCTCGTTGTAGAAATGCCAGAACAGAATGAACAC
>QJVM01000243.1 GCA_003235715.1 Nitrospirota bacterium | reverse complement strand
GAGACGATTCGAACCTCGAGATGTACGACCTTGGCCGATGCGAGCAGGTCATGAAGGATGCCCGGATCCGGGTTCATGATGGTGAAGATCTCGGCCGGGGTCTGGCCCCAGATGATGTAGCCGTTGGTGCTCTGTCCAATTTCTCCGGTGATCGCCATGCTTCTCACTTGCTGGCCCTGAGCGGCGGGTGCGGCCGGGACCGCGGCGGACTGACAGGCAAAAAGCAAAATGCATCCAAGCATCATGAGTACAAGGATTTGGCTTCTTTTCATTTCATTGCTCCCTGGGGAATAGAGTTTGTTTCAGTTTTTCCTTCTGAGGACTGCTTATGCCGCGCTAGGGAAGCCCTGCCGGCTTTCCTCTTTGCGAGAAGTGGCCCGTATCTCCGTTCACGGGCTTCCAACCTGAGCTCCTTTCTGCGACCGCCCGGCCGGGGTTCGGGTCGCATGCGTCGCCTCTCCTGCAAGGGGCCCCGGCCTGTAACCGCAGACTCTGTCTATCCGTCCACCGTCAGCGATTTCTTCACCTCAAAATGCCACTTCCATATCTCGTAGATCGCCGGATACACCATCAGCTCCAGAACGAAGGAGGTGAAGACCCCGCCGATCATGGGCGCCGCGATCCGCTTCATGACGTCGGCCCCGGTGCCCGTGGACCACATGATGGGGATCAGGCCGAGCGCCATGGTTGCGACCGTCATGAACTTGGGCCGGAGCCGCTTCACGGCACCCTCGAGGATCGCCTGCTGCAGGTCAGCGATATTCCGCAGGCGGCCTTCGCTTTTCGCCCTGTCGTACGCAAGGTCGAGGTAAAGGAGCATGAAGACCCCGGTTTCCGCGTCGATTCCGAGAAGCGCGATGAGGCCCACCCAGACCGCGATGCTCATGTTATAGCCCAGAAGATGCAGGAACCAGACCGCGCCGACGGCCGAGAACGGCACGGCGAGGGCGACAATAAGCGTCTTCGTCATGGACTGGGTGTTCATGTAGAGAAGCAGGAAGATGAGAAACAGGGTGAGCGGGACCACTGTGGTGAGCCGCTCCCTGACCCGCTGCATGGCCTCGTACTGGCCGGTCCAGCTATAGGAGTATCCGGAGGGGAGTTGAACGGTGTCCTTGAGGACTTCGGCAGCTTCTTCAATATAGGTTCCGGGGTCCCGGTCCGCGAGGTCGATGTAGACGTAGCCGGTCAGCATCCCGTCCTCATCGCGGATCATCGCGGGTTCGCTTGCCACCTCGAGGTCGGCCAGCTGGTTGAGCGGCACCTGCCGTTGGCCCCCGAGAGCAGGCACCAGCAGACGCCCCAGGGACCCGAAATCCGTTCGAAAGTCCGGCATATAGCGCACGTTCACGGGATACCGCTCCCGACCCTCCACGGTCGTCGTGACGTTTTCGCCTCCAATGGCATTCACCACCACGGTCTGCGCCTCTTCAATGCTCAGCCCGTGGCGGGCCAGCTCTTCGCGGTTCCAGTTGATATCGATGAAGTACCCGCCGCTGGTCCGTTCCGCGAATACGCTCCGGGTCCCTTTAACAGCGAGGAGATGCTTCTCGATCCGGGAGCCTATCTCCTCGATCACCTTGAGGTCGGCCCCGGAAATCTTGATACCTACCGGCGTTCGAACCCCGGTTGTCAACATATCGATCCGGGCCTTGATGGGCATGGTCCACGCATTGGAAAGGCCCGGTATCCGCAGGGCCTCGTTCAACTGGTTCACGAGCTCCTCGCGTGAAATCCGGTCCGGGCTGAAGGGCCGGAAGATCGGCTTCAACCACTCCGGGGCCCATGAGGAATACCACGTATCCACCTGCCGCCACTCGGATTTAGGCTTCAGGGCGAGCACCGTCTCCAGCATGGAGAGCGGGGCCGGGTCCGTGGAGGTTTCGGCGCGGCCCGCCTTTCCAAGAACCCGGTCCACTTCCGGGAACTGCTTCATGATCCGGTCCGTGGTCTGGAGAAGCCGTTGGGCTTCAGTGACCGAGATGCCTGGCATGGTCGTGGGCATGAAGAAGAGCGCCTCCTCGTCCAGGGGCGGCATGAACTCCGAGCCCAGATTCATAAATGCCGGAATCGTGACCAGAACCAGAAGTATCGCGAGGCCGATGACGATCCATTTCCGCCTCAGGGACCAGGCGGCCAGGGGCTCGTAGATTCTTATCAGGAACCTGCTGATCGGATGGTGGTCCTCAGACCGGATGCTTCCCACGAACAGGGTGTTGGCCGTGCGGCTGAGCCACCGGGGCTTGAATTCAAATTCCTTCAGCTTTGTGAGGAGCATCCGGAGGGCCGGGTCAAAGGTGATGGCCAGGAAGGCGGCAATAACCATGGCAAAGGTCTTGGTATATGCAAGGGGCTTGAAGAGCCGACCCTCCTCGGCCTCCAGGCTGAGCACGGGCAAAAACGAGACCGCAATCACCAGAAGGGCGAAGAAGCTGGGGCCCGCGACCTGCTTGATGGCGTCGGTCATCACGACCCGGTAGTCTCCCATCCCTCCCTGCTGGCTCCATTCCTCGAGGCGTTTATGGGTCTGCTCCACGACCACGATGGCCGCGTCCACCATGGCGCCGATAGCAATGGCGATGCCTCCCAGGGACATGATGTTCGCGGTGATCCCCATGGCCCGAAACGGAACAAAGGAGATCAGAACCGCGATGGGAATCGTAATCACGGGAATGATGGCACTGGGCGGATGCCAGAGGAAGAGAAAGATGACGAGAGATACCGTCAGGATGACCTCGAGGACCGTGGATTTGAGCGTCTCGATGGACTTCCGGATCAGCTCCGAGCGGTCGTAGACCGGGATGATCTTCACTCCTTCCGGAAGACCGGGTTCGAGCTCCTTGATCCGGGCCTTGACACTGTCGATTACCTTCAGGGCGTTCTGGCCCTGCCGCATGACCACGATTCCGGAGACGACCTCGCCCTCCCCGTCAAGGTCCGCGATCCCTCGGCGGTAGTCCGGCCCAAGGGTCACCTCGCCGATGTCCCGAACCCGGATGGGCGAGCCGTCGTCGGTCACGGTGAGGACGATGCTTCCGAAATCCTCGAGCGTTTTCGCATACCCCCGCCCCCGCACCATGTACTCGGTACCGCCAAATTCAATCAGCTTGCCGCCGACCTCCCTGTTGCCGGCCCTGACCGCGTCGGCCACCGCGCGGATGGACAGGTTGTAGGCCTGGAGCCGGTTCGGGTCCACGTTGACCTGGTACTGCTGAACAAAGCCCCCCACCGCCGCCACCTCGGAAACGCCCGGCAGGGCGTTCAGGGAATACCGGAGGTACCAGTCCTGGAGGGACCGGAGGTCTGCGAGCGATTGATTGCCCGACTCATCGACGAGAGCGTATTGATAGACCCAGCCGAGGCCCGTGGCGTCCGGTCCGAGTTCTGTCCGGACTCCCTGGGGGAGGCGTGGAACGACGTTGGAGAGATATTCCAGGGTTCGCGAACGGGCCCAGTAAATGTCCGTGTTGTCCTCGAAGATGACGTAGACAAAGGAATAGCCGAAATCCGAGAAGCCCCGCACCGCCTTCACACGCGGAGCGCCGAGCATGGCCGTCACGATGGGGTAGGTGACCTGGTCCTCCATGATGTCCGGGCTCTGGTCCCACCGCGAGTAGACGATGACCTGCGTTTCGCTCAGGTCCGGGATCGCATCCAGGGGCATCCGCTGGAGCGACCACCAGCCCCAGATGCAGGCCACGGTGACAAGAATGAACGTGATCGGCTTGTTCCTGACCGAAAAGTCGATGATGCGATCGATCATGGGTGGGCGTGAGGGGCAGGCTGTCCTTCTGTCGGCTGCGTCTCCATCTGGGCTTTCATATCAGGCGAATGGCCGGATGAAGCCGGGACTGATGAGGCTTGGGGCGAGGCGGCCGAGGCCCCGGGAGCCATGGACCCTTTTTCGCCGCTCATGTCGTGCCCGGAGGCAGGGGGCGCTTTTGCTTCTTCCTTCTCCATGCCGAGGTACTTGGCCCCCGGGAATTTCCCCAGGGAATCGCCCCAGTACTCGGCCTGTATGCCGTCGCGCTCTCCGTCCCAGTCCACGACCTCGTCGGGATCGATCTTCGACCGAATGACCCGGCCCATTTTCTGCCCTGGATAGGTGCCGCTCTTCTTGAGAGCCGGTCCGCGGTTAACGGGCATCAGGAGGTCTGTCCAGCTCGCGGCGACCTGTTTCGGGGCGGCGTGGACGTTATCCTCCTTCTTCGGAAGAAACCTCCGGGCGTACTTTTCAGGCTCCTTCTCAAAAGTGTCGCGACAGCTGTCCATACAGAAATAAAAGGTCCGGCCTTCGTACTCGGCCGTCCGGTCGAGCACCCAGGCCTTGTCCTCGTCCACCTCCATGCCGCAGACCGGGTCCCTTGTTCTTTCCTCCTCCAGGTCCGCGCCGGCCGTCTTCATCCGGCTTTCCGAGTCGATAAGGAAATGGCCTGAGACCACGACCCTTTCACCGGACATGAGGCCGCCCGTTATCTCGACCCGCCTTCCAAGCCTCCAACCGGTCTCGACCCGGCGGGGTTCGAAAATATTGGGGCCCATCTCCACATAAAGAAGGTTCGTGGTGCCCGTGTCCACCAGCGCGTCAGCCGGCAAATGCAGGGCCGGGGGCAGGGTGATGGGGATCTCCACGTCCACGAACATGTCGGGCCGGAGATCATAGTTCGGGGTGTCCACGTCGATCCTAACCTTCAGGGTCTTGGCCACCGGGTCAAAGAGCGGGAGCACCTGCCCAATCCTTGCGGCAAAGGTCTTTCCCATCTGCTTGTGCACCACCTTCACCTCCATTCCGGGGTAAAGGTGCCGCACCTCGTCCTCGTAAACATCCGCGTAGACCCAGACGCGGCTCAGGTCCGCGACCTCGTAGAATTGCTCCCCGGCCCGGAACCACTGGTACAGGGTGATGTCCCTGTTCAGGACCACGCCATCCGCGGGCGCGCGGATTTGCAGGTACGGTCTCGACTGCCTCGTCTTTGCCAGCTGCTCAACCTGGGCATCCGTAATCCCGAGATTCTGGAGGTTCTGGACAGCCATGCGGATCTGGTTGTCAGCCAGCTCGACCTGGTTGGGCCGGGTCTGTCCGCCCAGGGTCCGCTGGATACGGTCCAGGTTGTCGAGGGCGACCAGGTACGTGACCTGGGCGTTGTAAAAGGCCGGGGCCAGGACCTCGGCCAGGAGCTGGTCCTGGTGGACAAGGCTCCCGGTGGTCACGTCCGAGAGCTTCCGAACCCAGCTGTCCGTCGAGGCGTTGAGCCGGTGGACTTTGGTCTCGTCGGGAACGATCTTGCCGTAGAGCCGGAGGGACCACGTCATAGGGTTCACCTCGGCCGGCGCCACCCTGACACCGATCAGCTGCTGCCGGGCCTCGTTCACCCGGACCGACCCGGCTGACATGAAGGCGCCCGCGCTGTTCCCGTCGCCGGTATCCGCGTAGACCGGCTCCAGGGGCATGCCGCAGGGCGCGGTGCCCGGCTCCTCCGAACGGAATCCCGGGTTCATGGGGTCCGTGTAATAGAGGACCTGCCGCTCGGATTTGGAGCTTGAGCCGTCTCCGTACCGTCCTCCGATCGCGAAGGCAAGGGCCGCTGTGAGGATCAAAAGAATAAAGACCGTGCTTTTCTTCATAGGGAACCCTGAAATTTTAATTTGACCCAAAGTTAAGCGTAACCGATTCAAACAGCTGCGTCAAAAAAGAGGGGCCCGAAGGCCCCTC
>QJVM01000186.1 GCA_003235715.1 Nitrospirota bacterium | reverse complement strand
TTGAGTCGACCAGGACGGATATTGATTACGCCCTGGCCGTGGCGGCCCGCGATTTTTCCAAGGGTATTCGGAGGCGCTTACTCACTGATGACCCCATCACCCGAAACCGGGCCGGCTGGTTCCGGCTTTACCTCCCTCCGGGACCCTACCGTATCGTGACCGGTGAGTCGCCGGAACAAACGAGCCGCATCGTCGTTGGAGCGACCCCGGGAAAAAACCGGTTCCTCGTAGAGACTGCAGGAGAAGGCCTTACGGTCTACTCCATACCTCATCTTGAAACTTACACACCCCGTGGGAAAACAGAGGGCGCCGTCCCCAGCGGTCGCCCGGAGGCCACAGGCCCATCAGGGGCCGGAGGTACGGATGCGACGAAGTGAACAATTGAAGCTCATGCTGAGACAGCTGAACGTTTGGGTCATCATTCTCATGACCCTCGGACTTCTGTTTTGGAGTTGGCGCCACCAGACGATCCTTGATTCCAACCATCTGGCAGACGTCATCGTCCCCTTAATCTATAACCTCGGGCTTGTCACCATCTTTGCCCTCTATCTGATTACCATCATTCTTGGCGTCAACTGGGCTTATTACAGCGGCCTGAAGCTCACCCGGGCCCGGTATTATTCTCCGGTCCAGAGACAGGAACTCATCCAAATCCTGAAGGACCCCTCGGTCGCCGGGGATATCGATGCATTCCGTTCCAAAACGGGTCATCTGGTTTCCGAGTATTCCAACTATCTGGCCGAAATCATTGGCGCCATGCTTCCCAATGCCCTCAAGCAGCCGTTCATGCTGGAACAGTACTTCCGGGCCAAAATCGATAACATCAACAACAGGTATGTGGACGGAATCAACACCATCAACCTGCTTTCAAACATCGCCCCCATCGTCGGTTTTTTCGGCACTCTGCTGGGCCTTATACAGGCTTTCCGTACCTCGTCCCAGGCCATGCTCGCCGAAGGACAGATGACGCCGGATACGTTCGCGCATCTCCAGGCGTCGATTATGATTGCCATTGTCACAAGCCTCTACGGGGTAAGCCTGAAGATTATGGGGTCCTTGCTCCGCCACCACCTCATCACCCGGATGAACAACATCGCCGATGAAATCGCCCAGATTCCCGTGGAAGTCCTCTATCTCGAGTAGCCGGAATATCGGGTCCTGGAACCATGAAACGACTGACGGATGAAGAAGATCTGAATCTTCAGGACCTTATCTTCATCCTCCTTTTCTTTTTTGTCATATCCCAGACGCTCATCGTCTTCAAGGTCCAGAAGGATCTCATCGTTCCCCCCAAGGTCGACAAAGACCCGGAAACCGTGGTCGAAAAACAAGGACGCGAGCTGATCAATATCGTGATCGACGAGCGGTCCACCGTATCAGTCCTGACAGGCGAGATGCGTATTGAGGTCATTCGAGGCTTTGCGGAAGAATCGACTGATGACTACGCTTTATATTGCGACCCGGACAAAGGAAAGAATCTTTTCCTCGATGCCGAGGACTCCGGGGCCTACCAGGCCCTGGTGGCCGCTGTACAAAAACTGAAGACTGAAAACGGATACCACAGGCCCCGGGTCGGATTGGTCGCGGACCACCGGGCACGGTACGGAGCCATCTTCCAGGTCAACGTGGGGGTGCAGGAACTCATCCGTCTCGGGGAAGTGGACCCGTCTGTCCGATGGAAGGTCTACGTGGATAAATCCGGAGGAAGAGACAACATCTTCCGGGAGGCTCTTCGCACGGGTGAGCCGGAGTCCGGAGGGTGATCCTGCACCACTGGCGTTTTTTTTGCCCACCCGGCCTTGAATTCAGGAAAATTCACACCTTAGAATACGTTTTGTGATGAAGAGGCTTCCCAGAACACCATCCCGGAGAATGGTGCGATCTTTCATTCCCCTGTTATTGTTCGTTTTGTTGTTGCCCCTGTCCGCGTCGTCCGAGGAAGCGCTGCCGGCGGAACCGGAAAATCCCTCATCGGATACCGAGATTGTATTTTACGGGGAACAGCGATTCAGGGATAACGAGGACGGCACGGTCACGGACCTTACCACCGGACTCATGTGGTTCAAGGACGCGAACTTTGCCGGAATGCGGATGCCCTACCAGGTGGCCAAGAAATGGATTTCCAAACTCAATAATCGGGAATTGGACCACTTTGGTTATACGGATTGGCGGATTCCCACGATTCAGGAGTTTCAGAGCCTCGTGGACAAAGCGCAGTCCTCACCGGCGTTGTCGGTGGGACACCCGTTTGACCACGTGGAGAATGCCTATTACTGGTCGGCCTCGGGCGGTTTCAATATTGTGGAATATATCTGGGTGGTCGATCTGACGTACGGTCTGGTGAAGTTCGATTATCCGTCCTATTGCAACTTTCAATACCTGTGGCCCGTTCGGGACGCACAGTGAGTTGTTTCCCTTCTTCCCGTCTTATCCATCTACTCGCCTGGGCGGGACTTCTCACCTTCCTTTTTCCTGCTTTATGGGCCCATGCCGAATGTACGGCCGAGGTTTCCAGGGCCGAGGCCCTGCTCCAGCAGGGCATCCTCAACTACTCGGAGTCTGTCTCTATCCTGATCGAGGCGGGCAAGGGCGCCTATTCCCAGCGCGATCGTGTCTGCCTGGATAATGTCCGGCTGGTTCTGGCCCGGGTCTATCTCCAAGGGGCGGATTACCGGAAAGCCTTGAAGCTTCTGACGGCCATCCAGAAAGCGGATCGAGTCGCCCGACAGGATCCCGAAATCAACAATCTCATCGGCGTGGGTTATTTTTACGAGGAGATGTATACGGAGGCTGCATTTCATTTCAAGCGGGCGCTTCTTTACGACCCAAGGATGAAGGTGGCCCTGTTTAATCTCAAGAGCATCAACCGGCGAATGCTTCATCTGAATGCCGCCCGCGCTTATCAGAAGGCCAAGGAATATGATCGTGCGGTCAAGGAATACCGGGACCTGCTCTGGATATCCCAGAACTTCGTGAACGGAAGGTACAGGCTGGGCCTTCTCTATAGGGAAATGGGACTCCTGAACGATTCCCTCAAGGAACTGAAACGCGCCTATAACATCAATCCCCGCCACAGGCAGGCGCACATGATCCTCAAGAGTATCGGCGATATCTACGCCGAGAAGGGGGACCTCATCGGGGCCGTGGAATCCTATTCGGCCGCGGTCTCCCTGAACCCCAATTACACGGAAGCGCTCCGGGAGCTTGAAAAATACCGGTTCACGGAATGAAGACGCGGCTCTTCCTCCAAGGCCTTATCGCGGCCACTGTTCTGTCTCTCGCCTCTTTGGCTTTGGGCGTTGGAGCCGATTCCCTGGATTCAGACGCCCTTAGACGCTTTGCCACCCGTTACGGAGGCCAACTGGACAATGCGCACCTTGAGATGTCGTGCAATACGTGTCATCTCCGGATTCCCGAGGATACCACCTTCATGTCCGTGCTTGAAACCCTGAAGGAAAAGCCCTCGGTTCTCTGCACGGGGTGCCATCCCGACTACGCCAATATCCACCCGTCTGATCAGCAGCCCTCCATGAAGCCTCCGGAACTTCTGCCTCTGGACGATAAGGGCAACATCACCTGCACCACCTGCCATCGCATGCACGATCCGAATTCGGAATACAAACTCCTCCGGGGCTTTCTCGATGGAGAGTTCCAGCATCGTCGCGACCTGTGCTTTTCCTGCCATGGGTCCAATTTCTCCGATTTGAACCCACATCGGGCACAGGGCGGACAGAAAAGATGCACGTTCTGTCACGCAACGGTTCCCTCGTCGGCCGATACGGCAGATACGGTCGGGTTCAGGACCAACGTCATACAAATGTGCAATTTCTGCCACGACGTGCAGAGCCGGTTTCACCCACTGAACGTTGATTCCAACATTCAGATTCCCGAAAGCCTGCCCCGGGGGAAAGATAATTCGGTCAACTGCGGAACTTGTCACAATCCCCACGGCGAAGCGGAAACCGTCCACATCCTGAGGAAGGAGTACGTTCAGAGTATTGAACTCGGTTCAGGAAAGGCTCATGGCGACGACCCGGACTGCAATGCTTGTCATGTGGGAAGACAGGAGCCGGGCCAACCTGTAAGACTCAGATTCGGGGCTAACATTACGGTCCTCTGTAACAGCTGTCATGGAACTTCCGCAGATATTCACCCGGTCGACATCCGCATCCCGCGGGGCATCAAGAAACCCGAGGAACTTCCTCTCAGCGAAGAAAAGAGGATTACCTGCCTGACCTGCCATGAAATCGAATGCCGAATTCTGGGAACCGCACCCGATAGACCGGAGGTCTCACTGGGGAGCGCCATTCTCGGGGGAGACCGGGACGCTGTTCAGGCCTTCCTAACCGAAAAAAAGGCGTTGGCCGAGACCGTCAGTACGGTCAATACCCGTTTTTTTGATCGGGACCGCGGAGAGAATGCCCTCTGTTTCAAGTGTCACCCCGAAGAGCAGTTCAAAGGATTCAGTCCGCATATGGGCATCGACTACCGCAAAATGGAGGTCGTCAATCCCAAACACTGCCGTTTTTGCCATGACATCGACCCGAGTCGGGGCGCCGGAACCGTTGAGCAGGTGAGTTTCATCTCGAACCCGCGCATGATCTGCATTCGATGCCATCCTGTGCGGCCCCACCCTGCGGGGCGCGAACACATGGTCAAGCCCGCGAGGGTCAGGGTTCCCCAGGAACTGCCGCTTGATGCAGACGGCAAGATCAGTTGTTCCACCTGCCACGATCCCCATATGTCCAATCTGGGGACGCTCAAGGCACGGACGTCGGCGCAAGAGCTGTGCATGATGTGCCACCGGAAGTAGTCCGGGAACGCCGACGGTCAACGGGCCCAGAGGCGTTTTCTCTATTCTTTCCTATTCCGGCCAGATGTTGACGTGACACCGCACGCAGTCATCCATGGGGAACGCGATGGTGAGGTGGCAAAGCCCGCAAAAACGCCGATTGAGCATCTCCTGCTTCGTAAACCGTTTCGTGCCCTTCAATTCAATATTGAACACTTCGGGATGACAATTCTCGCATCCGAGCCATACGGTGTGTTTCTTGTGTGGAAAGGTCACCGGGGGTACCGTCCTGTTGTCCGGCGTCATAATAAGCGCCTTATCAAACTCAAACGGTGAATAGGCTCCGTCCAGGGAGTTTTTCGGCTTGATCAGACCGCTCTCAATCGCCTTGGTCCAGTCAATCTTGTTTCCAAAGTTCGCCGAGGGCGCCCGGGCCCGAAGCTGACGAAACTTTACAGGCTCGGGCAGAGCTTCAATGCCATGGCAACGTCCGCAGTCGACGTCTTCGCCCCGTGCCTGGAAGGCGATCTCATCGTTGTGGCACGCCCCGCAGAAAAGTCCGTTACGGATATCCTGCATGGTGATCTCGCTGGCCCCGTTCTTCATGACAAACCCCAGGTCCGTGTGACAAACGCGGCATGTGAAATAAACCCTATGGCGCCAGTGCGAAAAGACAACGGGCGAAAGACCCGCCTTCGAGGACGCACGGTCCATGATCAGGTTCCCGTACTTGTCCTCGGGGAGAGGTTCCGGCAACGGAATCCTGCCGACGCCGGCCACGGCCAGGGAAACACCGGCCACGACCAGGAGAAGAGCGGTCACCCACACAAACCTTTCTTTCATCATGTTCCAGAGACTTTACCGTGATTGCCGGACGATAGGTTAGCAGACTTGCCCGCCAGCCGCCCACCGTTCGTTCTCAGGACAGGACGCCCCGGCCTCACAGGTCGGCCAGCCGCCTTCCGGCCTCGACGGCCTCGGCAAGACGGTCCGGATAATCGCGCATGGACCCCAGCGCATCCGGGCCCAGCACTCCCACCGTCCTGTGTTCTGAAATATTTATGGAGTGGAAAAAGGACGTGACACAGGTTTCGGCGCAGCGAAGCCCTGAGACATCCCGCTTGTACGCCCCCACCAGCAGTATCAGACCTTTCCTACCGGCGGGCCCGGGCGGAATCGGTCTTTTGAGAAGATATTTTTCACTCCAGAACGCCTGACATCGATCAATCATGGACTTCGTCTGGGCCGACACGGAAAAGAAGTAGATGGGAGAGGCCAGCACCACACGGTCCGCGGCCCGGATCGCTTCATAGATCCCCTGCATATCATCATCGCGGAACGCGCAGCGGCCCGTCCGAGCGCAGCCGCCGCAGTTTCGGCACGGAGGGATGTTCAGTTCTCCCAACCGGAACAGGAATATCTCGCCCGCCTTCTCGCGAATCCCGCTCAGGGCGGCCTCAAGAAGGATTTCGGTATTTCCCCTTTTCCGGGGACTTCCAAGAAACGCAACCACCTTGAGCCCCATGCAAGGACTTTAATTCCTGGGGATAGCCCTGTCAACGCAAGGGTGGACGGGTCAGCCTCCGGCCGCAAATTCTCCCAACTTTCCCGGGTGACCGGAAGCCCCTTGCACGAGGGGCCATCGGATATTGCGGGGAGGAACAGAACCACGCGCCTACAAGACAGGAGATGACATAACCTGTCGTGCCCGTTAAACTTCTGCATGCTTTTTGAAATCATGGTCCTGACCATCGCCGGCAAGAGCAGGACCTCTGTCATCAATGGTCACACCGAATAATTCCGGGCCGGCCCCGGTACCCTACCGCCTGATAGATACGCCGCAGGCCCTGACCCCGGTATTGACTCTGTTCCGGAAATGCCGGGCCCTCTCCCTTGATATCGAATCCAACAGCTTTTACCGGTACCGGGAATCTACGTGTCTCATTCAGGCGGCGACGCACGATTCCGTCTGGATCATCGATCCACTGGCCCTCCGGAACCTTTCTCCCCTGGGCGACGTCCTGTCCGACCCTGGCATCGAGAAGATCTTTCACAACGCCGACTACGACCTCCGAAGTCTGGACCGGGACTACGGCTTCAGGGTGCGCAACATCTTTGACACGTCGGTTGCCGCAGCTTTTCTTGGACTTCGGACGCTGGGGCTCGACCGTGTGCTCGAGGCTTACCTCGACGTCAAGGTGGAAAAACACAAATCCATCCAGAGAAGTAATTGGGGGAGGCGTCCGTTGCCGGACGCGGCCCTGAACTACGCGGCGCAGGACGTGGTTCATCTGTTTCCCCTGAGGAATACCCTGTCCGAACTGCTCGGCGCCGTAAGTCGCCTCGACTGGGTGAAGGAAGAATTCGAGCGCCTTGAAGCCATCAGGCACACCCCCCCCTCAGACCGGGAGTCAGGATGGAGGGATGTCAAGGGTATCGGCAAACTGACGCCGGGGCAAAAGAGTGTATTCCGTAAATTGCATGCATTTCGCGATCAGGAGGCCAGGCGGAAAGATCGGCCTCCTTGCAAGGTGCTTCCCAATGACATCCTTTTCAGGCTGGCCGTGAATCCTGACGACGTTTCCGGCTCGTTGCCCGGGATGCCCAGGAATGCCCCCTCAGAGTTTCTTTCGGGACTACGAAAAGCCATTGAACAAGGGCTTGCGTTACCGCCATACCGGGAGGCGGCCGCTCCCTCTCTGCCCCGGGAGGAGCAGGCTCGTATTCGGGATAACCTGAAGCAACTGAAGGAATGGAGGGCCCGCACGGCCGAACCCCTCGGACTGGACCCACCCCTCATCTGGCCCACCCGTCATCTTGAAGTTCTGGCCCGTGCTCCGGAAGTTCAGATGCACAATCCTCTTGACGACCTGGGGCGGCCCATGGTCCGGTCCTGGCAGATCCGGCTCTTTTCAAAAAAGCTTCGTGAAGCGGTTCGAACCTTGCGCCCCTGAACAGACTCAGGGTTCAGAGATCCGGGGAAACAACCGTCTTGCGAACAGAATTCCCGGCCTCAAGATACCACCGATAGGTGTCCTTAAGGCCCTCCGCAAGGCCAATCCGATGACGCCACCCGAGAGCATGGATCCGGGATACGTCCAGAAGCTTGCGGGGCGTCCCGTCGGGCCGGCTGGGGTCATACTCCACTTTTCCGTCGTAGCCCACGGCCTCCTTGACCAGAACCGCCAGTTCACCGATAGTCAGGTCCTCCCCTGACCCTATATTGATGACCTCGTCGCTTTCATAATGCTCCATGAGAAAGACACAGGCTTCGGCAAGGTCGTCGACGTGAAGGAATTCGCGCCGGGCCTGGCCGGTGCCCCAGACCACAACACCGGGACTCCCGGCAACTTTTGCATCATGGAATTTGCGTATGAGGGCCGGGATGACATGGGAATTTTCGAGATCAAAATTATCCCCTGGCCCGTAAAGATTTGTGGGCATTCCAGAGATAAAGCGGGTCCCGTACTGTCGGTTGAAGGACTGACACATGACGATGCCCGCAATCTTGGCCACAGCGTACGGCGCGTTCGTCGGCTCCAGTTCGCCCGTGAGGAGGCAGGTTTCCTTCATCGGCTGGGCGGCCAACTTGGGGTAGATGCATGAACTGCCCAGAAACAGAAGCTTGCGGACCTCGTTTCGAAAGGCCGACAGGATGATGTTCGTCTCGATGGCAAGGTTTTCGTAGATGAAGTCAGCCGGGTAAGCATTATTCGCGTGAATCCCGCCCACCTTGGCAGCGGAAAGGAAGACGTAATCCGGTTTCACTTCTTCAAAAAAGGATTCCACCTCCGCTTGGCGGGTCAGGTCCAGCTCGGCCCGTGTCCGGGTCACGATATCGCTGAAACCCCTCCTCGACAGCGCTCGAACCACGGCCGACCCGACCAAGCCCCGATGGCCGGCGACGTAAATCCGTGCATCATGTTCCATGGGCGGCTCCCTTCATTCGGGGCTCAAACAAGATGGCCCTACTCGTGAAAGGAGAAGGTCCGGAACCCCTTTCTCTGGCACAGGTGATCTCTTTCGGCCGCAGCCAAATCTTCACGAACCATCTCCGAAACAAGGTCTCCGAAGGAAACTTTGGGCGACCATCCCAGTTTCTCCCGGGCACGGCTCGCGTCCCCCAGAAGGGTCTCGACCTCTGTCGGCCTGAAATACCTGGAATCCACCTCTACGACAAGCTGACCCGGCCGAATATGGTCCGCGCTTGGGGTGGCTCCTTCGCTCGGCTTGTTAATCCGTGCCACAACGCCCTGCTCTCCAACCCCGCTACCGTTCCACTCCAACCCGACGCCCACCTCGGCAAAGGCGGCATTCACAAAATCCCGCACAGAATACTGCGCCCCCGTCGCGATCACGAAATCCTCGGGCTCGGCCTGCTGAAGCATCAGCCACTGGGCCTCCACATAATCCCGCGCATGTCCCCAGTCGCGCCTCGCATCAAGGTTTCCGAGAAACAGCTTCGTCTGAAGTCCCAAGGCAATACGGGCCACAGCCCGCGTGATTTTTCGGGTTACGAAGGTTTCCCCACGAGTTGGGGATTCATGGTTAAACAGGATGCCGTTGCAGGCATACAGTCCATAGGCCTCACGGTAGTTTACGGTTATCCAGTACGCGTACAGCTTCGCCACGGCGTATGGAGACCGTGGATAAAAGGGGGTGGACTCCCTCTGCGGAATTTCCTGTACCTTTCCATACAGCTCGGACGTTGAAGCCTGATAGTATCGGGTCCGGCGGTCAAGCCCCAGGATTCGTATGGCCTCGAGGATTCGGAGGGCGCCCAGCGCATCCGCGTTGGCCGTGTATTCCGGTGTCTCGAAGGAGACCTTGACATGGGACTGAGCCGCCAGATTGTAAATTTCGTCCGGCTTGACCTCCTGGATGATCCGGATGAGGTTCGTGGCATCCGTTAGGTCTCCGTAATGCATCCGAAAACGAGGGTTGGCCTCGTGCGGATCCACATAGATGTGATCGACGCGGGCTGTATTGAAAGAGGAGGAGCGCCTCTTGATTCCGTGCACCTGATATCCCTTCTCCAGCAGAAATTCTGCGAGAAGGGCGCCGTCCTGTCCTGTGATCCCGGTGATGAGTGCAACCTTTTCCATATTGAAGAACTCCGCAGCCCGGCGTCCTCAGAGGCGAGGTCGTCGGGAGCCTGGTCTTGATTCACGGAATCATAACCAAACGGCCGGGCCTGGTCAAACCAGACCGCACTTCAAGGTCAGCCCCAATCGAGACAACCCAAGCGTGGAGGCAAACGCTTAAGTCCCAGGCAGACCGACGGTTGCACGGGAAGCAGAGCGAACCCGAAACACGCTGCAAAATATTGTATTTCTTGATATTTTCTGATATGGTTTCCGAGTGAAAAAAGTCATATTTATCGGGCTCTTGTCATGCCTTCTGCCCACCTTCCTCGCCTTTGCTGAAGATGATCTGACGGAAGGATACAAACCCCTCCAGACAACGGGCCTGTTCTCCGTATTCAGCACGCGTACCCTGGACGCGGAAACGGTCACGGTGGAACCGGGCTTTGAACTTGTCAGTGGTCCCGACGTGAGGCGCATCAGGCTGAACCTCGGGTATGGGATCCAGGAGAACCTGGATCTCGGCCTTTCGAGTTCTGCCAGTGAAACAGACGATCACGAAGGTTTCGAGGATGTCGCCTTTGGACTCCGGTACCGTTTTCTAGAGGAGATCCGCTTCGGCCCGTCCGCGGCCATTCTCTTAACCCTGTCCCTGCCCCTTGGGAATGAGGACGAGGGTTTTGGGTCGGGCAACGTGGAGACCGCAGGCCTACTCGTCGTAAGCAAGAGAATAGGTCCGTTTACCGGACATGGCAACGTCGGGTATAACATTGCACACGTGTCCGACAAGAATGACGAGTTCACTCTTGCAGGAGGGGTCGAATTTTCCGCAGCCAGAAGACTCAAACTCCTGGCCGAGATTTATGGAAAGACCAGCCGGGAACGCGACCTGTACGAAATACGTTTTGGATACCGGAGCATCCTGGCGCAGGGTCTGGTGAACACGGTCGGTCTCGGATACGGGACCAACGACCGGGAAATTGATTATCGTCTCATGGTCGTGTTCAGTTTCACCTATCCCCAGGGCGAGGAGCCCGTAATACGGGTACCGAATCCGTGATCGGTCTGCGCTATCATTGCTCCATGGGCCTATTCCCCTGTCACGCTACGCAAATCACGTCAGCGCTGGGCTTCATTTCTCATGTTTGATCTCGGGTTTCAGGAACTCATCGTTATTTTCGTCATTGCCCTTCTGGTATTCGGTCCCAAGAAGCTTCCGGAAGTGGGACGCTCCTTAGGGCGGGGTCTGGCCGAACTCAAGAAAGCGATGAGAGGTATTCAGGACACCATGCGGGAAGAGGAAAGCTATCTGAGAAAGCAGGTCCCCGACCTGAAAGCCCCGCTGAACGACATGGTGCAAGGCATCAGAGACACGGAGGAAACCGTAAAAAGGGAGATGACGCCAGAGACCGACGAAGTCTCGCCTCCACCGGGTTCCTCTACACCGGACAAACACGAGGGGTCGGCCCCAACAGAACCTCCGGACAGCGAAACCAAGAATGACTGAAGAAAGCATGCCCCTCACCAGTCACCTGGAGGATCTCCGCAAGCGGATCCTCAACAGTCTCCTTTATCTGACGGTGGGTTTTGGAGTGTGTTACGCCTTCAGGGAGCCCTTGTTCTCCCTGCTGAAACTTCCCATGAACGCACATATCCAGATTCGGACCACACGGCCCTTCTTCTCTCTGATCCGCCAGGAGAATCCTTACCAACTCTATTTTCTGTCACCAGCCGAAGCGTTCTGGATGTACCTTAAGATGGCTCTCCTGTCGGGCCTCTGTCTCGTGCTTCCGCTGGTTCTCTGGGAAGTGTGGAAGTTTATAGCCCCCGGGCTTCTTGAAAAGGAGAGGAAGTACGCCCTTCCTTTCGTCGTTGTTTCCACTCTGATGTTCTACGTGGGCCTTGGCTTTTGTTTTATGGTGATTTTGCCTTATGCCATGGAGTTCTTGCTCGGCTTTTCGCAGAATCTGGTTCCCATGATCTCCGTAGGGAACTATGTGGATTTCTGTCTCAAGTTTCTCATCGCCTTCGGGCTTGTCTTTGAGTTGCCACTGGTCATCATCGTGCTGACACGTATGGGAATTGTCACCCCCGCCACGTTGGCCCGCCAGCGAAAATTTGCCATCCTGGGTGCCTTCATTCTGGCCGCCTTTCTCACACCCACACCCGACGCCTTCAACCAGACACTGATGGCCCTGCCAATCATTATTCTCTACGAGGCGGGAATTCTGGCCTCGCGGCTCTTGTGGCGCGGAGGAGGAACCGATGGCTGATTTCAGAGGTAAGAGTGTTCAGGCCCTGGTCCGGGACATCGCGGACGGTTATGTGTCCGTAAATCCGATCTTCCTCAAGTCCATGCAGACCGATGCTCTGAAAACGTTGTTTTCGCAGATCATGAAGGTACAGTCCGAGATTCGCAGTACTCCGTTTCCGACAAACGATCAGCCCGGGATCCGGAATCGCAACATGAAACTCCAACGGCTGCACGGAGCAACCATCGTCATCAAACACTTCGCACGCACACGGCGCGTCACGCTGATCTAGTCCCCCCTGCCGACCTTCAGACCGCCTCCGTGTTGGCGGATGTCCGTACGTCACCCGCCTCCGGCGGGAAGCTTTCTGTGCAGTCACCTATCAAGCCACCTCGAAATCGTAACTTCAAGTTGACACTATCTAACCCATTATGAAATAGTGGTAAATCCTTAAAGGGAGAAGGAGGTGATCGAACAATTTGCGGGTGTGGTTGACCCACTGAGTAACGCTACACAGCGGAAAGAAGACGTCATTATGTCTCCATCGCGATACAGAAATGACGGCCAGAAAAACACAAAATCCTAGTAAGGGGGCGTAACTGTATGACCAAGATTACAAAGGTGTTTCTCGTCGGTGTCGTCGCACTCGGCCTTATCATCACCGGAACTTCTCTGGCCATGGCGGGTCCGTTCAAGGGCAAGGCTTATTTCCAGACCCACGGGGGCCATGTGGCGATCCTGGACCTCGAAACCGGTGCTCTCGACCGGTTCTGGCACGGCAAGCCTTCGGATGCACTGACCATCTCGCAGGACGGCAAAACCCTGTATATCTTTTCCCTGGACGGCAACTCCGCTGAAATTGATATCGCCACCGGAAATGTGAGCGAGTGGAAGCCTCTGGGCAAGAAGCACTGCGGTTCCATGGTTGCCCCTGACGGCACCGTCTGGGTATCCGACATGGCGGACGGCGCCGTCTATGTGTACGACCCCAAGACGAAGAAACTCGCGGACCGCATCGAAGTGAGCAAATCCATCTGCGGCATCGACTTCTCGAAGGACGGGAAGCTGGCGTATGTCTCGGACATGCCGGGCGGCTTTGTGAGCATCATCGACGTGGGGACGAAAAAGGTGATCAGCAAGGTTTCCGGCGTGGGTGAATTCATTCATCGGGCTCGCGTAAGCCCGGATGGAACGGAACTCTGGCAGTCCAACGGTCGCGAACTGAGCGGCGGCAAGGCATTCTTCGCGGCAGACGAGCCGGAAACCTATGGCAACGTTTCCGTGATCGACCTGAAGACCAACAAGGTCAAGAAGACCATCACTGTGGGCGGAAACCCGCACGATGTGACCTTTACGCCGGACGGCAAGTACGCTCTGGTGGCTAGCCGGCAGATTCCGGTTCGGGATGACAGCTCCCTCGTCGCCATCGATGTGGCCACGGGCGTGATCGTTCAGACCTGGTCTGCCTGCAAGCCCTGTCATGCCGCTAGTGGTGTGACGATTCCGGCTGACAAGGACGATGGCCGGGCCTTCCTGTGCGCTGTTGATATTGCCTGGAAATAGACTGAACTATACATAGCCGTTTTTCGGCCACTGGGCCGCCTGCCTATCGGGTGGGCGGCCCATTTTTTATGAGAAACGGATGAGCGCCGTTTGGGACGGCATCCGCTTTCAAACCACCTCCCTTCGGTGGACCGGATTCCCGACCAAACTGCTATAATGTGGCGGCGTGATTTCCGGTTTGAACGACAATATCCTTTACAAGAACAGGGAGTTCCATATCCAGACCGAAGACGGTGGCCCCCGGGTGCGTGTCATTACGTCCCAAATATTCCACCGTGGGGCCGTGGTCGCTTCAAGAAGGACGGATTATTCCGATCTCCCGGACACGGCTGAAAGTCTGGGCCCTTTGAGGCAACTGATGGCCCGCCAGCACAAGGAACTCCGGGACGAGTTGCTCGCTGGAAAACTGGATGCGGCCATTGACTGAAGTCCGGAAGCGCCCGATTTTCAGTACCCTCGAAGATCCCACGCATAGAGGCGGAAGAGGGGACAAAGAACCCCCTTGTAAACGCATGCCATCAAAGAGATGATCGCTTTTGATACGGTGACCAAGACCTACGACGGCAACAAGGCCATTGCCGGTGTTTCCTTTGAGATTCAAAAGGGAGAGATGGCCTTTCTTACGGGGCCCAGCGGGTCAGGCAAGACCACGCTTCTGCGCCTGGTTTACCGCGAGGAGGTGGCGGATCAGGGCCGGATTGTGGTGGCAGGCTGGGACCTGAACAAGCTGGATTCCACGAGTATTCCGTTCCTTCGTCGGAATGTCGGCGTCGTTTTTCAGGATTTCAAGCTCCTTCCGGACCGTACGGTCCGGGACAACGTGGAACTCACGCTTCGAATCCAGGGGATAGCCGACGATGAGGCCCGGGAGCGGGTCACGAGTACGTTACGGCTGGTGGGACTTCGTCATAAGACCGATGCCTACCCCCCCCACCTTTCAGGCGGGGAACAGCAACGGGTGGTCATCGCCCGGGCTATTATCGGAAACCCCGCAGTGCTGCTGGCCGATGAGCCCACGGGAAACCTTGACCCGGACACCGCCAAAGGCATCATGGATGTCTTCCGTACCGTTCATTCCCGGGGTGGCACTATTCTCATCGCAACGCACGACCCGAACCTTTACGAGCATTCGGGATGCCGGATATTTCGTCTCCAGGAGGGGAAGCTGCTAGCCTGATTATGTTCATTTATCACGTCAGAACCGCATGGCTGAGCCTGGCTCGGAACGCGGGAATCAACCTTCTTACCGTCTTCTCGCTCGCCGTGGGTCTGTCCCTCGTGGCCATCACCGTGCTGTCCGTCTTCGGTCTCCATACCGCGGTGAAGGAATGGACTTCCGGGTTCGGTATGGTGGCCTACCTGGCTGAAGGATTACCGACAAAGGGACAGGAGGCCCTGCGGGACCGCCTGAGCCGGGAACCCGGAATTCGTTCCGTTGAACTGGTCTCGGCCGAAGACGCGCTGCGCGAACTTGAGGGGGCCCTTGGCAAAGAGATGCTTCAGGGCCTGGAAGCGAACCCCCTTCCGGCCTCTATCAGAATTTTCCTCTCCCCCGGGAATCTCGACGTGGCTCGGGTCAAGGAACTTGCCGGGCGTCTTGCCGGCATGGACGGCATCGTGGAGGTGGAATACGGGCAGAAATGGGTTGAGCGGATGGCCGTAGCGGCACGTCAGTTCGGCCTTGCGGGCTCCGCGCTCGGTCTGTCCCTCGGAATCGGAATCATCTTTATCCTTTCCAACACAATCAAGATTCTCTTTTACCGCCGGGCGCAGGAAATCGATATCCTGAAGTTGCTTGGTGCGACGCAGGGATTCATCCGCGCCCCGTTTCTAATCGAGGGGGTCTTCTTCGGGATTCTGTCCGGCGGCGTGGCCGCCCTGGGCACCTTCCTGGCCCGGAACTGGGTGTCTGGCAAGTTCGGTTTTGTTATTGAAACTCCGTGGCCCCTGCAATTCACGGAGCCGCTCATCGTTCTGGTTGGAGCCGTCCTTGGGCTTGCCGGTAGTTTCATCGCGCTGGGCCGAATCCGGTTGTGAATCACTAGAAGGGACGGGTATCACTCCGACTTGTCTGTATGTTGTCACATTCAGCGTCGCACCAGGGATAATGGCGTCGCAGCCGGTCCCGGTGTGCCCCTCTCTGCCGGGGGACCGTTCTCAGGCTCCGGGCTGAAGGTACCCCCCGGGAAATTGAAGGGTCTTTGCTTCCTGGCGGTGTTCCTATCGGCCCTTCTCCTGGCCCCAGTTCTGCTTCCTGCTGCAGATGATAATGAATTCGAAGATGCCGAGATTCGCTATCAGCAGGTTCAGAGCGAACTGGAACAGGAGCGGGAACGGATCAGGGTTCTTCGCCTGGAGGAGACGTCTCTCCTTTCGGAACTGGACCGAATGGACCGCCTTCTCTCGGAACATCGTCAGGAACTGCGACGCCTCAGGGAAGAATCCCGCAAGCTGAGCCTTCAGATCCAGGAAACCACCGAACGCATCGCAATTACCTCGGCCAACCTTGAACAGCAGCGGGAAAGGCTCCGTGCCCGACTTCAGGCCCTTTACCGTCAGCACCGGGCGGGTGATATTGCCGCCCTGGTATCGGCGGACGACTATCAGTCGCTTATTCAGGAAGCACGCCTCCTGGGCTACCTGACCCATGCGGACACCCTTTTGATTAACCGTTACAGGCATCTGGTTCAGGAGATGGAATCCCTCAACGCCAGTCTCGGGAAGGCCAGGCTTGACGTGGAGCAGAATTCCCTCCGTCTGCGGCTGAAGAAGCAGGAAGTGGAAAAGGAAAAGGAAAACCGGCAATTTCTCCTGTCTCGGGTTCGCAAGAATCGCAGTTATGCCGAACGCCTGGTTGGGGAACTGGAACAGGCCGCGCGGGACCTCAAAGTGCTGATCGAACAGGCGGCCGAGGCGGCCCGAATTCCTCCTGGCACCCCCTTTGCCGACCTCAGGGGTGAACTCCCATGGCCGGTGACCGGCCGGGTTTCGTCTTATTTCGGCAGTCAGAATGATCCGCTTTTCGACACGCCGGTCTTCAGAAACGGAATCGAAATCATGGCTGAGGAAGAGGCGGCCGTTACACCGGTACATTCCGGCGTGGTCGCCTATGCCGATTGGTTCAAGGGGTTCGGGCAGTTGATCATTATTAACCACGGTTCGGGTTATCACACGCTCTATGCAAACCTCGCCCAGATGTTCGTGAAACCGGGCGATGTCGTAGAACACGGCCAGATGGTCGCCCGTGTGGCCGAGTCGGATACCTATCGGGGTTCCAGCATGTACTTCGAATTGAGACACAAGGGGAAGCCCATGGACCCTTTGAAGTGGCTCATTCCCCTCCGAAGGTGACCCCGCCGCCTCCTCGGAAGAACTTCCGGTATCGATTCCGGACGGGTCCTTACGGTCCGAGAACTGTAACCCCGACTTCAGCCATAATAGATTCATACCCCAAGCTCTACGGAGGAAAGAGGAAAATCGCATGAATCGCCCGCAGTTTAGAATCCAGGGCCCCTTGATGGCCTTCCTGTTTGCACTGCTGTTCCTGGTTTCGACCAGCGCCTATGCCGGTCATTCAGGGTCCGAAGACAAAGAAGTCTATCCGAAACTGAAGACCTTCACGGAAGTTCTCTCGCTGGTTGACCAGAATTACGTGGAGGATCCGGACAACGAAGTCTTGATCGATGGAGCCATCCGCGGGCTTCTCACTTCCCTGGATCCGCACTCCTCCTACATGACCAAAGAACAATTCGCGGAAATGCAGGTCGATACCCGCGGGGAATTCGGAGGTCTCGGCATCCAGATTGGAATCCGGGATGGAGCATTGACCGTCATTGCTCCCATAGAGGATACCCCTGCAGAGCGAGCCGGCATTCTGGCCGGTGACCGCATTGACAAGATCGATGGGGAGTCGGCCAAGGACATCGCGCTGTTCGATGCCGTCAAGAAACTTCGGGGCCCCAAGGGGAGTTCCGTAATTCTCACGGTTTACCGGGAAACCACCAAGGAATCCCTTGATGTGACCATTGTCCGTGACATCATCGCGGTAAAGAGCGTAAAGCATAAAGTAATCGATGACACCATCGGATACGTGCGCCTCACCCAGTTTCAGGAACGTACCGCCGACGATCTGAGTAAAGCCCTTGAAAGCTTTGCCTCGGCGTCCCTGAAAGGCCTGGTGCTCGATCTACGGAACAACCCGGGAGGGCTTTTGAACAGTGCCATTGATGTGACAGATCAGTTTGTGCCCGAGGACTCGCTGGTCGTGTACACCCTGAACCGGCCCGGAACGCGGACCGAGTTCCGGACGCCTGGTAAATACCCCGTCCGGGACTGGCCGCTGGTGGTGCTCGTCAACAGCGGAAGTGCCAGCGCTTCCGAAATCGTGGCCGGCGCAGTGAAGGACCTCAACCGGGGCATCATCCTGGGCACCCAAACCTTCGGCAAAGGTTCCGTGCAGACGGTAATCTCCCTGAGCGACGGTTCGGGGATCCGCCTGACAACGTCCCGCTATTACACGCCCAAGGGACTTTCGATCCAGGGCACGGGCATTGAACCCACCATTAAGGTGGAACTGGCTGCCACCAACGGCCAGGTGGCTCACAAGGTGGTCCGCGAACGTGACCTGGAAGGGCATCTTCTCAACGAGCAGATGGGGGAAGAAGAAACCCTGTCCGATGAGGAGGTCATGCCGTTCCAGATAGAGGAAAAGGATGATACGCAGCTCCAGCGTGCAGTGGACCTTCTTAAGAGCCTCGCCGTGGTAACCGAAACAAATCAGAAGGGCTGACCCTTCCGATAGCCGTGAAGACAGACGTTTGCCGTAAGAATACCGCAATGTTCCTCGAACGACCCTCCGGGAAGCACAGGATTGAAGACTGTGCCTTATTCAGCCGG
Organism: Nitrospirota bacterium; assembly: GCA_003235715.1. Lineage (GTDB taxonomy): Bacteria > Nitrospirota > Thermodesulfovibrionia > SZUA-242 > SZUA-242 > SZUA-242. The sequence continues at coordinate 216 of QJVM01000186.1, read as the reverse complement.
AACGCGGCGGCCGTACCGCTGGGCGCCGTCCCCCTGATGCTGTTAATGCTTCTCATGTTTCCCTCGGCGCCGGACGCCGGGTATTGCCTGGCGGGTTCCTGCCATGCCGGTCTTGTTTCAAAGCGATATCTTCACGGCCCTGTAACCCTTGAAAAACAGGCCCAGGGGGGCTGCGAGCTCTGCCATGTCCCGGACGGCCGGGCCTGTACCTTTGCA
>QJVM01000148.1 GCA_003235715.1 Nitrospirota bacterium | reverse complement strand
GATATCCACGAGATGGACAAATTCCGTGGCTCCCCAGAAGACCTTGCCCAGGCCCAAAAGAAGTTCGGCCCGTTCCCCCACCAGGAGCACGTTGAACTCTCTCAGATCGAAATGCGTCCTCTCCTCGTCGGCCGAGTCGACCCTGAGGAAGGGGATCGCCGTAAAACCGGACCCACCGGACCACCCATACCGGTACTCGGGCTGGAGAAAAAACGACCCGTTGTTCCGCTCCTGCCCGGCATAGCGTTCGTCTTCAAAGAACCCTCTGCCCTCCAGGCCAACGTAACCGGAAAAATCATGCCCGGCCGCCATGACGACCGTTGCCGTGACAAACACCAGCACCGGGGCCAGGAAGAGGGGCCGGATTGTTCCCCAGGCCAAAGCCTTGCGCCGCCTGTCGCAGTGCATCCTACCGGACACGTTTAAGGGCGCTTTCATCAAAATCCCGTGCGGACAGTCCTGTCCCGAACCGATAATTCGACCAGAGGAGTTCCGTGCTCTTTCCGTTCTGGTGATTCACCACGAACATGCGGTCTGGTCTCCAGTAACGGTCCTTGTACTTTTGGTAACCATGGAAGGTCAGGGTTTTGAGCAGGGATTCCTTGCGATCATAGAACTCAACCTTCTGGGTGCGAAGTTCGGCCTTGTCAAGCCAGACCGACTGCCGGAGGTAACCCGAGTTTTCCTTGTCCACGGGGCGGCGCTCGATAACGAAACAATCGGTGCCATCCCATGCCTCGTCCCGCAGCCAGCGATAGATGTACTTTTCCACTTCCTGGCTCGCGATGTCCTCGTAGGAGAACTCACTTCCCATGAAAGACCCCGACTTGTTCCTGGACGTGATCCTCTTCACCCGCTTGAGGGCCGGAAGGTACAACCACTGGTCGTCGTCCCCGACCTTGTGGGAGAAGGACAAAAAGGCCGTCCCGGCCACATCCTTGGGCGTATCGAAGATCGTGAGGCTCTTGTCCCCGTCCTCCGGAACCTCGAGGGTTCGGACCCGAATCTTCCGGTGGCTTTCCTCCTCCTGCAGATTGCGGAGGATCATTTCCATCTCCGCCGTGGAATCTCCGAACCCGTCATCCTTTTCCGAGGCCTGCCGGGCGATCTGAAGTCCCTTCTCCTCGGGGCTCAGGCCCGAAGCCGGCACCGTCATGAGAAAAAAGCCAACGATACATCCGAAGAACAATATCTGCCCCGAAACCCGTTTCATAGGACCTCCCCTTATCAGCCTCCCTCCTCCGGGACGGCATCGGGGGACCAGGCCCCGTCGGCCATGAGCAGAAGAACCGGAAGAAGGAGAAAATCCATCAGCAGGGCAATCGCCAGGGTTACCGCGGTCATGAGCCCCATGTCCGCATTGATCTTGAACCCGGAGACGGCCAGAACCAGGAAACCGGCCACCAGAACCACCGTCGTGACCCAGAGGGCGGTTCCAACGGTATGAAAAGAATACCTGACGGCCTCCGCTGGGGCCAGGCCCTGTTCACGCCTGGCCCGCAGGTACTTGGTCATGAAATGGACCGTATCATCGACCACGATCCCCATCGTCAAGGCGGCAAGTACGGAGACCGTGAGTCCGACCTCTCCGACCAGATACCCCCATAACCCCAGCGCCATGAAAGCCGGGGTGAGGTTGGGGATAAGGCTCATCAGACCCATCCGGACGCTCTTCAGGGCCAGAATCATGACCGCTGAAATGAGGACGAGTCCGAGAAGGGAGCCTCCCAGCATGCTCCGGATATTTCGCTCTGAAATGTGGCTGAACATGATGGTCAGCCCGGTGCCCACGGTCTGCATGGACGGCGGTGCATGGCTCCTGAGCCACGCCACGGCCCGTTCGTCGGTTTCTCGGATCTCCTTCATGGAGGTATGCCTCATGGTCACGGAAACCCGGGTGGAAGACTTTTCCACATTAATCGTCTTGTTCAGGTCGAGCCCGAATGGCAGTGACATCTCGAAAAGCAGAAGGTATTGCGCCGCAAGTTCCCTGGACTCGGGTAACCGGTAATAGCTCTCGTCGTCCCCGTGCATACTCTTGTTCAAACGTTTCATGATTCGGGAGAAGGTGCTCACACTCACCACGTTCGGCTGACCTTCATACCAGGTGCAAAAGTCGTCCAGTACCTTCAGATAGGCGGGGTCATGAATCCCGCCGGGCTCGCCGGATTCCAGGGAGTAATCGATCACGTAAAGACCGGTCAGGTTCTCCTCGAGGAAGTCCGTAGCCCTCCGGATCTCATAACGATGGTCAAAGTACTTGATGAAATCATCATCGAGGACGTTCCTGAAAACCCCTGAGATGAGCAACACCGTGAGACCGGTCAGACCCCAGAAGATGGCGCGCCGCCTCCGGACCACGAAACGGGCAAGGCCGTCCAGACTGCCTCGATCGCGGACGACCCCGGTTCCCCTCGCGGAAGGGCCGAAGGGCAGGACCGCGGCCATGGCCGGAAGCAGAAGGATGGAGTAGAGAAAGGCCGCGGTCACCCCCATGGCGACGATGTTTCCAAGATCCCGGAACGGGGGCGCGTCAGAGAAATTCATACTGAGGAAACCGATAGCCGTGGTGAAGCTGGTGAGAAACACGGGCTGGAGGTTCAAGCGCAGACTCTCGGCCACCGCCTCCTGGCGGCTCTTGCCCTCGCGCAGTCCGTGAAACAGGGTCACCAAAATGTGCACGCTGTCGGCCACCGCCAGGGTCAGGCAGATGGTGGCCGCATTCACCGAGGAAGGATTCAGGGCCATGCCGAGCCACCCCGCCAGCCCCAACCCCGTGAGGCTCGACAGGACCACCACGAGCAGGGTGCTCAGGGTTCCTCCCACGGAACGAAGCGCCAACCCGAGAATCATGAAAAGCACCAGCAGCATGCCCGGCACGAGCGTCTTCATGTCGTTCCGGGCCGCCTCGCCAAAGGCGCTGTCCAGAAGTATCCCGCCTGACAGATAAAGTTTGATATCCGGGTGAGCAGATCGGAATTCATCAGCCAGTTTCCGCGCGGCCTCGGTCACTTCCGGTGTTTCATTGAGCGTCTTTCCCGGCGCAGTGATGAGGACACGGACGCCTGTGACATGTCCCGTGGGAGAGACTATGCGGTTGACCAGATTCTGTTCACCAAGGGCAATCTCCCGTATCCGGCCGAGTTCCTCATCCGTGAGCCCGGTCGGGTCCCGGACCAGGTTCTCCACGATCAGTTCATCACCCTCCGCGTATACATGCTGGAAATTGATGAGAGAGTCCACGCGGGATGAATAGGGTAGTTTCCAGGAGGCTCCGGTGAGATCCGACACCGCCGACAGAACTTCGCGCGTAAACACGTTGCCGCTCCGGGGAGCCAGCACAAAGATCACATGGTTGTCCTTGGAGTAAACCCTTTCCAGGGCTTCAAAGGCTTGGAGCTGAGGATTCTCCTTGCTGAAGTAAACCCGGGAATCGTTGGTGATCGTGAGGAACCGGACGCCGTAAATACTAAGCGCCGCCGCAGCCAGAGAAAGCACAATAATACGACCCGCGTAGCGGACCACCCAGGTTCCAAGCCATGACTCGAGTCGGGAGAGCATCAAGGAATGCCTATTCAGGGAGCGAGTTTCCAGGATTCGGTTTGACAGCACCTATTCTAACGCGAAATTGACGGGGCTTCAGTCGGGCCTTGCCGTCCGTGGTGGATATAAACTTAAAGAAGGAGGAGCGTCATGCTAACGCAGAGCCCGGGGTGCCGGAAATACCAGAATTGGAACGTCCTGTCTTCCTTTCTTCTCGTCTTCGCTCTGGCGCTGAACATCACGACCCCGGCAGCTTCCGGAGTCGGTGGCGCAACGCATGTCGCCCCGTCCGGGATTACCCCCCAGCCCCGGAGTCTGGTCGTGCCCCTCAGGGTTCACGTTGGAGAAAGCCGCAAGCCGATTGAAGCGTGGGTCCCGGTCGTGCAGGAGATCAACCACATCTGGTTTCATCAGGCCCGCATATGCTTTGATACCCGGATTACACGTTCGGATCAGATCTCCGCCACAGGGTTCGACCTATGGTTCGCGCCTGATGCCGACGGGATGAACGGCTATTATGTCGATGCCCACGATATCCGGGTGCGCGAGGAGCCTGAACTTGCGCAGGTTGACCGGCCGGCTGGCCATCCGGCCGCGCGCACGGCCGCACACGAATTGGGCCATGCCCTCGGCCTTGCGCATCGGCAGAACTCAGACGAAAATCTGATGCGTTCCATGACGCTCGGCTGGCAGCTGGATGGAGAGGAGGTTCGTATGGCCAGAACGCGTGCCGAGGCAATCGGAACCCTCCGAAAGGACAGAAGCCCCTGTGCCGTGCATCTTCAGGAAGAGCCGGAGGTGAAGAGGCGCTGAGACACAGGAGGCTGTCTGATGTTTTAAGATAGGTTTCAGGATCACCTGCAAGAAAAACATGCGCGAACTCTCCCCATCGGAATGCCGCCAGTGCGGTACCTGCTGCCAGAAGAGCAGTCCCACCCTACATCCGACAGATGCGGACCTCTTCTTCACGGGGGTTCTCTCCCTGGCGGACGTCTACACCCTGAGGAAGGGCGAATTTGTCTTTGACAACATCTCAGGGAGCGTGGCTCGCCTTGAGGAAGAACACATTAAGATAGGTGAAAGACCGGGCACCCGAATATGCCGATACCTTGGCGCCGATGGATCCACCTGCAGGATCTACGATTCGCGTCCTGCCCAATGCCGCACCCTGGAATGTTGGAATCCGGATCCCCTCGTGGCCCTGTATGACTCATCGAAGCTCGAGCGGCAGGCTCTCATTCGGGATAAGAGCATAAAGGAACTGGTGCTTCATCACGAAGAGAGGACCTCCTTCGCCCGGCTCGCGGAAGGCATTCAGGCCCTGGCCTCGGGCGGTCCCGAAGAGCCGATACTCGATATTCTGAATTTTGATCTCTATATCCGGGATTTCGTGATGGAGCGTTCCCTGCTGGAACCGGACGTTCTGCCCTTTCATTTTGGCCGTCCCATGATTCAGTGCCTGAGCGGCTTCGGCTATCGTCTTGAAGGGGACCGCGGCAGGGGATACGTACTCGTTTCAGAAACCGGAAACCGGCCCTCCCGTCCGGACCCCGGACGGGTTTGAAGGAAGAGGGATGAAGAACCTTCCCGTAAGGTTATACACCATCAGCACCTGCGCGCACTGCAAGGCGGCCAAGCGGTTCCTTGATTCATGTACGGTCCATTATGAATTCACGGACGTCGACCTGCTCGAGGAAGAGGAGAAAAAAGCCGTCATGGAGGATATCCGTAAGCTGAACCCCTCCTGCTCGGTGCCAACCATCGTGATTGGAGACAGGGTTATCGTAGGCTTCCGGGAGAACGAGATCAGGGAGGCCCTCGGAATGGCATGAGCGACGTTCGGAAACTTTACGAAACCCTTCGCAAGATTCAGGAACCCCTCGGCTACTTGTTCAACGCCGACGAGACCGAAACGCTGGAACTGCTGGAGGGGCTTCTGACCAACAAGAATCGGTACGGATACATGGCCTGTCCCTGCCGTCTCGCCAGCGGAGACCGGGAACGGGACAAGGACATCATCTGCCCCTGTCTTTATCGGGAGCCGGACGTGAAGGAATTCGGAAGCTGCTACTGCGGCCTCTACGTGTCAAAACAATGGAACGAGGGCACGCAGGAACACCCCTATGTTCCGGAGCGCCGGCCCCCTGAGAAATTCTTCATCGGCTGACGGCATCACCCTGGGCCTCCCTTAGAGTTGCCGGCCCGATTCCCTGTCTCCGAGGCTTAAAGCCCCTTGAACCCGGTCCAGATCCGCCATCGCATTTTCAAGGCCAATCAGGGCACTTTTCTCGCTGATCAGGGCCTGGGCATATTCGTCCTGAGCCTGAAGCACGTCATTCGCCGTCGACAGTCCCACCTCGAACCGGGCCTGTTCCGTCTCCAGGCGTTTTTTGAAGGCCAGGCTCGATTTCTGGGCTGCCACAAGGGCCTTGCCCGCCGTCTCGGCGTTGCGCACCGCTGACCGGGCCTCCACCGTGACATTCTGACGCAAGAGGTCGAGCTGAAGGGCCGCCTTTTCCTCTTCAGAGCGAACCCGTATCACCTCACCACGAGCGGCGCGGTTTTCAAAGGGGACACTGAACTGGAGCCCGACGCTCCAGTTGTAGTAAGACTCGCCCGTGTAATCGTCCAGAGCACCACTATAGGAATCGTCAAGTCCGGATATCCCGGCTCCGCCCACAAGATTCAGCGACGGGCGGACCGCATCCTCGGCCCGTTCACGAATCCAGCGAGAGGATACCAGCCTGGCCTCGGCGGCCTTGATATCCTTCCTGCTCTCGAGCGCAGCACGAACGATCTCTTCCATGACCGGTTCCGGCATCCCGGGCGTGGGCTTGTCCGTCAACCTCACCTCTCCCGCCCAGTCCTTAAGGTTGAGCAGCACCTTCAGACTGTCCTCCGCATCGGCCACGCCTTTCTGACTTCGAATCAACAACTCCTCCCTCCGCGCAACCTCCGCCTCAGGCTGGTACACATCGACCGGCGCCAGAACGCCGGCGTCTATCTTGGCCCGGGTTTCGTCGAGCAGCTTCTGCGCCAGCTCAAGAGAAAGCCGTCGGACCTCTATGTCTTCAAGTGACAGGGAGAGTTGCCAGTAAGCCTTCTTGACATCCGCCGCGAGTTGCGCGGCCGTATCGTCCACCTGGAAGCGGGCCGCCTGAAGGCCCTCCTCGGCTGCACGAATCCCGAGCGTCTGGCGTTCCGTGCCTCTTCCCTTGAGAAGCGGCTGAATCAGACTCAGATTGAGCGAGGAGGAATAGGCAGGGTCCAGGGTCGCCACGGTGGTGCTGGTTCCTGAGCCGGCGACCGCGGTGTTGGTTTCTGAACGGGCATTATCCCACGCAAGCAGGAGGTTCGTGCCGGTTGAAAAGGTTTTCGAGACCGAAGCACGCCAGTCGGTCTGGTCTAGTTCGACCGTATCCTTTGAAGAAAGAAGGCTGGTATTTTCCGAACGGGATTCGGAAGTCTGGGCTTCCGCCGACAATATCGTATCAAAGGTTCCGTGTTCGGTTTCAAGGCGCCCCTCGGCCGACTGGATGTCCTGGCGGTCGAGCCGAAGACCCAGGTTGTTCTCAAGAGCCATACCAACGGCCTCCCGGACCGAAAGCTCAAGGGTATCCGCCGCCCGGGCCCCCGGCACCACTATTCCCAGACAAAACAGGATGGCCGTCAGGATAGACCATCCGCTCTCGGTATTCATCTTCATTTCTCCGTACCTCGCTCCGCGTTCTTTCGCGTCATTAGTTCATAGGGCCGCCAGTACATCCGTCTCACCCAGCCGGCCCCCTGCCCGAGGGACTCACCGGCCGTGGCAAACAAGGAGTACAGAACCGGGACCACCACCAGGGTCATAAACGTGGCCACCATCAGTCCAAAGATGACGACCACCGCCATGGAACGCCACCACTGGCTGGACTCACTGACCCAGGATATCTGCCAGCGGTGAAAATCGTAGGAGATTCCAGTCACCATCGGAATGAGTCCGAGGATCGTGGTCACGGCCGTCAGCAAAACCGGTCGGAGCCGAGTCGCTCCTCCGGAAATGATAGCATCCTTCAGGGCCAGGCCCCTCTCCCGGAGCTTGTTCGTGTAGTCGATGAGAACAATGGCGTTGTTGACGACCACCCCTGCCAGAGAAATCACGCCCACACCGGTCATGATTATGCCAAAGGGCTGCCGGAACACGGCAAGTCCCAGAAACGCCCCTCCCAGCGAAATGATAACCGAGGTCATGATGATAAAGGGCTGGGACACGGAATTGAACTGCGAAACCAGGACCAGGAAGATGAGAAAAAGGGCGATGACGAACGCCTTGCTCAGGAAATCCTCAGACTCTTTCTGAAACTCGAACTCACCGGTGAACTTCAGCCGGTATCCGGGAGGAAGCGGCAGGGATTTCAGAATTTCCTCGCACTGGGCCCGGGCCACCGGCCCTGGAATCTTGTCCTCGTCCACGTTGGCCTTGACCGTAACCACCCGTTCATGGTTGATCCGGACGATGTCGCCGATGCTGCCCGTATAGTCGATGGAGGCCACGGTCGTGAGGGGGATAAAGGCGCCGCTCGGGGTCGGAAGGATAAGCTCTCGAAGAACATCCGTAACCTTCCGGTCCGATTCCGAGAGCTGGACGGTAATATCGAAGTCCTCGTCGCCCTCCCGGTAGGTGGACACATCCAGCCCGTTGTAACCCGTCTTGAGGGCAAAGCCGATATCGCCCGACGACATGCCGAAAAGGGCCGCCTTCTGGCGGTCTACCCGGACCCGGACCGAGGGCGTCCCTTCCACGTAATCGTCCCGTACATCCTCCACGTGCGGGACCCGGGAAATGATCTCTTTGACCTTCTCCGCCAGCTGACCCAGAACGCTGAAATTGTCCCCCGAAATCTCGATGTTGATCGGCGCGCCGGTCGGTGGCCCCTCCTCCTGCTTCGCCACCGTTATCTTTCCACCCGCGATATCCTTCACTCTTTCCCGAATCGTCTCCAGCGTATGGGATGAAGGCTCGGTCCGCTCCTCAAGGTCGATGAACTGGATTCCCACGTGGTTGGGAGCGTTCGGGTCGAAAGCCATCCCACCGGCCGTCGTCACCACCGCCTTGGCATAAAGGTTCTTGACGTTTCCAAGGTCACTGGGTCCTTCGAACTCGAGCCCTCCGAGGGTCTTATGGGGCTTCGGCGCAAGCCCTTTCCGATAGATATCATGTTGAGATAAAGTCGGGTCGTCCCGCTCACTCCTGGGGACCCCTGCCACGGCCATCTCGATATTTCTCATGATCCGGTCGATGTAATTCAGGTCCGAACCCTCGGGCACGTCCACATTGACATACATCCCTTTGGGGTCAATGTCGGGAAAGAATTCGACCGGCTTGTCTATTCCGACCAAAAGGAGCCACCCCTGGATCAGGAGTGCCAGAATCACGAAGCTGGTGAGCACCACGACCACGCGATGTTTGAGAGCCCCCTCCAGGACTCTGCTGTAGACCTTAAGAATAGGCCCCGAGAGGCTTACCGGCTTCTCCCCCGCACGGGCGACCTGCTCCGCCGTCAGGGCCGCCGCTGCGCCGTTGCGGCCCTTCCCGGACCGCATGAACAGCGAGGCCAGCGCCGGATTGATGACCATGGCGACAAACAGGCTGGAGGAGAGCGTGATGATGAGCGTAATGGGCAGATAGCTCATGAACTCGCCCATGATGCCGGGCCAGAAGATCATCGGACCAAAGGCCACCAGCGTGGTCAGGGTGGAACCGATGACCGGGTAGGCCACCTCCGAGGTCGCCTTCATGGCCGCTTGCATGCGAGGAACCCCCTGCTCCAGGTAGCGGTAGATGTTCTCTACAATGACGATGGCATTGTCGACCAGCATACCCAGCGCGAGTGTCAGGCTGAACAGGACGACCATGTTCAGCGTCATGCCGAGGGCATACATCACCATGAAGGACAACAGCATGGAAAAGGGAATGGCCAGGCTGACGAGAACCGCGTTCCGGAAGCCCATGGCAAAGAGGATCACAAAGACCACGAGGATCAATCCGCTCAAAATGTTGTTTTCAAGGTCGGCCACCATGCTCCGGATATCCTTGGCCTTGTCCATGACCTTGGTAATCTCCGTCCCCAGGGGCCAAGTCCCTCTCCGTCGCTCTATCAGACTGGATATTTCATCCGAGATGGCAATGATGTTCTCCCCGGTTCGCTTCTTGACCGCGAGGTTGACCGCATCCCTGCCGTCCATGCGTGAGCGGCTGGTCTCATCCTTGAAGGAGTCCACCACCTGGGCCACGTCCTTGAGGTAAACCGGATGGCCCTCGTGGTTTCCGACCACAAGCGTGTAAATGTCGTTGGGACGCTCGAACTCTCCGGGGACGCGGAGCGTGAAACGCCCGTCGCCCATGCGGATGGCCCCGCCTGAGGTATTGGCGTTCTCTGCCGTGATGGTCCGGTTCACGGCGGTGACCGGTATCCCGTAATACGCCAGTTTGTCCGGGATCACCTCGACCCGAATTTCACGCTCAAGACCTCCGGTAACTTCCACGTCAAGGACTCCGGGGATGGCCTCAATATCGTCCTCGAGGTCGTCAGCAATACGCTTGAGACATGGCAGCCCGCAGGTTCCGCTTAGGGAATAAACGACGATGGGGAGTTCTGAAAAGTTCACTTCAAAAACAACGGGGTCGTCTTCGAGGTCCGTGGGCAGTTCGTTCTTGGCCTCATCCACTTTGTCCCGGACGTCCTGAAGGGCCTTGTCGATGTCCACGTCCGTTTCGAACTCGATATTGATGGACGAGAGGCCCTCGGAACTGACCGAGTGGATCTTCTTGACTCCTTCCAGTCCCTTCAGCTTCTTCTCGATCTCGATGGTGACGGAAGTCTCCATCTCCTCGGGCGATACCCCCTTGTAGGTGGTGGAGACAAAGACATTGGGAATGGTGATGTCAGGCTCACTCTCGCGGGGCAGGGCCCGATAACAGTATGTTCCAAAGACAAGAATGATGAGCGCCAGAACGACGACACTCGTACTCTTTCGAACCGCATTATCGGATACGATCATCGGAGAATATCCTCGGCCTCCGTGACTTCGCGCACCACGGAAACTTCCTGTCCCTCGTTCACGTTCCGATGTCCCACGACCAGAACCCGGTCCCCCGGCTTCAAACCTTTCGTAATCTGGATCATCCAGCCGTCCAGGATGCCCAGTTCCACCTCCCGGCGCACCGCATGCGAGTCATTCACCACGTAAACAAAGTTTTCATTGTTCCGGGCAATGACCGAGTAAAGCGGGATGGCCACACTGTCAGGGACGCGGCTCTTGACCACTTCAGCGCGACCGAACATGGAAGGGAGGATCTTCCCGTCGGGGTTCCGCACTTCCAGTTCGAGCCGGTAAAGGCGAGCCAGGGATTTCGAGTCGCTCGTAAGGGCATACGGCCTTCCGATGACCCTTCGGTCTCCGAGAGCGGGAATGATCACCTCGATCTTTTCCAGCGTCCGCACCGGGTCCACGTCGCTTTCGGGGATCCCCACCACTATCTTGACCCGCCCCAGTTCATAGATCTGACCCACGGGGTCACCATCCTTCAGAAGGGTCCCCACGTCAATATCGAGCCGGTTCAGGGTCCCCGAAAGGGGCGCGGCAATCGTGCACCGTTCCAGCTGGATCTCCGCATGGTGAAGGGCGGCTTCCTGGGCATCGAATTGGGATGCGGCCCGGTCCATTTCCGCCCGGGACACCAGGCCCCGTTCAAAGATATCCTGGATGCGGGAACGCTCGGCCCTGGCCAATTCAAAGGCGGCCCGCGCCGAGGTGACGGCCAGTTCATAATCCCGCGGGTCGACCCGGGCGATCACATCTCCTGCGGCCACCCGGTCACCCAGTTTGACCGGGATCTCAACCACGCGACCGTGAATCTGGGCCAGCAATTCGAGATCGGTCCAGGGCTCCACCGTGGCCGGAAGGCTCAGGCGATCCTCAACCGTAACCGGGACCAGTCGTTGCACCACGACATTGGCAGGAGGCACCACGGACTTGATCTCGGAAGCCTTCTCGGCGGCCAGCCGCTCCCTCTCCCGGCCAATGCCCGCGCCGAGCACCATGGCCACAAGAACCAGCACAAGGAGCAGAAGCAGGGGAAAATATTTCCAGACCTGGTAGAGAGGCCCGGAGCCTTGTCTACCCTTGGGTGCGCTTTCCGGACCGTAGGGTTCCTTTGCGTTTTCTTCCTGGGTCATCGTGCCTTTCGACCTCTTTCTGCAGTTTTCTGGCATTACGCGCCAGCTCCCTCACATAGCGTATCCCGAACCCGTAGCACATCTCCTGGAAGGCATCGGGCTCCACGCCGGCCAGCGTGTCCAGCTCGGCAAGGCGGTCCATTTTTTCTGAGACGTAACGGATATAATCGCGTACAAATCCCTCCCTCTCCCTGGCGTCCAGATACGAAAAGAAGAAGAGCTTTGTGAGAAACTCGTTCCGGTACGGAGAAACGATAAGGTCCGCACGCAGCGCTGAGAGGAACCCCTTTCTGCCTTTGGGCGTAAGGGAATAGACCTTACGATTCGGTCGACCATTCTGTATCTCGAGGTCCATCTTCACGAGCCCAACTTCTTCACACTTCCGAAGCGTCGGATAAATGGAACCGAAGGAAGCCCCGGCAAAAAAACCCAGCGACGAATCAAACATCTGTTTGAGGACGTACCCCGTTTTGGGACCCGACATGAGCAGACCCAGGATGGTGTTCTGGATATTCATAACGGAGTGTAATATATCAGCTCGATATATTAAGAGCAAGAGGGAGGCGTCGGGAGGGCTTCATTTCGGACGGGAGCGGGACGCAAACGAGAGGCCTGGCGGCTCCAAGATAAAAAAAACGGCCGGGGGGTTCGCCCGCGGCCGGAAATTTATGGGAAGATATTCCCTACGGAAGGAGGTTCAGAGAGTACGTTCAGGCGCATAAACCGGTTCGGCTTGCCTCTGGTACATATCGGGGGGAATGGTCCCGATCCCCTCGGAGGTCGTGGAAGTGTCGCCGAGCAGCACCTTCAGGAAACGGATTTCCTTTTCCATTCGTTCAAGAATCATCCGGGTTTCATAACTGGAAAGCATGCTTTACACCTCCGCCTGAATTTGCGTTTAATAAGCAAAACCCGGGCCAACTTACAACACACTGATAAATAAATGAATTAGTGGCGACGCGGGCACGGGCCTCTAGAAAGGACGTAAAAACTGCTGACAGTTACTGTAAAACTTTGGGAAGACGCCCATAAATCCGGGTTGGGGAAAGGCTGCGCCGGAACCGGGCAAGGGTTTAGAGGGGATGCTGCGAAAGGTTTTCCCTTTTGAAACCGAAAGATAGGGTATACGAGGGGCCCGAGAAAGAACCCCCCGGGCCGCCAAGGAGAGTTCCCTGAGAGAGAGATACCTTCGCTTCTTTGTCTTTATCGGATTTGGACTGTCCGGTGCCGCAGCCCTGATCTACGAAGTGGTCTGGACCCGGAGCCTTTCAACGGTTATGGGCTCCTCGACTTATGCCCTGTCCACCATGCTTTCGGTCTTCATGGCTGGCCTGTCCATCGGGGGGCTTGTCGGCGCCCGCTTTGCTCCACGACTGGAGAAACCGGAACGGGTTTTTGCTCTCTCGGAACTCGGGATCGGCGTCACGGGGCTCTTGACCGTCCCAGCCATTCGGGCGATGACTCCCCTCTATATTGCGAGTTTCTACGCCTTCCACCTCTCCTTTAACGCTTTTTCCGTCGTGCAGTTCTTCATCGTCTTTCTGGTCATGGGCATCCCCACAACCCTGATGGGCCTTACGTTTCCGGTGGCCGTACGCTATTTCACGCTTAACCGTCAGGAGGCGAGTCGGGAATCCGGGCATTTGTATTTCATCAATACGCTGGGGGCCATCGCCGGATCTCTGTCCGCAGGGTTCCTTCTGGTCCCTCTCTTCGGAAACAAATGGGCGGCCGTCACCGCGGCCACGCTCAATATCGCCAGCGCCTGCGTCATCCTGTTCCTGTCCCGGACCGGCACCCGGACGTTCAGGGCCGCCCTCCTCCTGTTGCTGGGGGCCCCTGCCGTGCTGGGCGCGACCTATCCTGAGAAAATTCCCTTTTTCAGCTATTACTCCGCGTACCGGTTTGATTCCTACAAAAGGGCCACCAGCCTGATCGACGAGATCCTGAATTCAGACAGGCACCGGATTCTCTATCACCGCGAGGGGGTGGATGGCGAAGTGTACCTGACGAAATTCGAGGACTACTACGTCCTGTTCAATAATGGCAAACTGGAATTGGGCGATGACACCGGGTTTCGACTCCTGGCTCAATTGCCCTGGGCGTTGCATTCCAGTCGCTCGGTTCCAAGGAAGATTCTCAGCATCGGCCTGGGTTCAGGTCACACCCTTAGGAATCTTGCATCCCTGCCGGCCGAGCAAATCGATTCAGTGGAGATCAACCGGGACATTATGGAGGTAAACCGAACCCTCCTGAACCCGGAACTCTTCACGACCCCCAGGATTCGCCACGTCGAGGCAGACGGCCGGAACTACCTCCTGCTCAACCGGGAGAAGTATGACATCATCGTCGCCAGCCCATCCTGGGCCGTGGAGCCTTCTTCCGGATCCCTCCTGACCCGGGAGTTTTTTTCGCTCGTACAGGACCGCTTGTATCCGGCCGGCGTGTTTGCGCTTTGGGTGGATTATTTTCTGATGACGGAAGAAGATCTCCGGACGCTGCTCAGAACCCTCTCCGGAAGTTTCAGGCACGTGACGGCCTGGCACATTAACGGCGACAACATGATCCTCGTAGGTACCAACGTGGACACGGGCCGGTCTTATACTTCAATCATGGCGGACATCAACCGGAAGTATCCCTCCCTGGACGGGATCTACCGGTTGGCCTATTCGCCCCTGATGGTTCGAGCCATACCGACCGGGCCCGTCAACTCCGACGATCATCCCTTGATAGAATTCAGCAATGCGCGCAACATCATCATCGGACGCGCCGAACTTTTCAGACAGAAACTATCGGAAAAGGATACGTGACCCATGACCGATTCGGAGATCCGTCCCATTTCGTCTCTCAGGACGAAGTTCCTTCTCTACACGACCGCCGTGGCTCTCGCGGTTTTCACCATCGGGCTCGCGGCGGTAGTCTCGGTTCATCTTTCGACCCGGGCTCTGGACGAGGCCATCGAGGATGCGCTGAAGGAACAGTACCCCCTGCTCCGGGTTGAGAAGCTCGTACGGATGGCAGAAATGGAGGCGCATGACTTCCTGATGTACGGGAACGAAGCTCACCGGGACCAGTATCGGAACGCCTCTGAACACGTGGACCGGGCCTTTGAGGACGTCCTCCGCGCCCCGTTCGACACGAAGGACGAAGCCCTTCTCGCGGAGGAGGCTTTCGATAGCTGGAAGACGCTTACGGCCGGCATATTGAACTACCCGGGAGAGGGCCCCGGAGCCGACCCCCTCTCGGAAATGGAGGGCTTTGACCGTGACGCGGAAAGCATCCTGGAAAGGCTCGAAACCCTTATGCATCTGGTGTCCCGAAAGATCGATACAAACCTTGCGGACGCCTATGGGGTGAAGATGAGACTTCTCTTTCTGGTCACGGCCTCCTTCCTGGTCTGTCTTGGGATCGTGCTTCTTCTTGGAGTCAAGACGGCCAGGTCCGTCCTTGGTCCTGTTCGTGACCTGACGCGCGGGGTGGTTCAGATCGGGCGAGGGGAATACTCAGAACGGGTGCCGGTAAGGGATGGGAACGAACTGACACTTCTCAGCCGGGCATTCAACGCCATGGCCGAACGCTTGGAAAAGGACCGCGCCTTGATCGAGCAGTTGTCGGTTAAAGATCAGCAAACAGGACTGTATAACCGGAGGGCCTTCGAATCCATGCTCGCCGATGAGATTCACCGGGTCCATCGCAACCCGGGTTTCTTCTCGATTATCCGACTGGACCTCTGGCCGTTCGAGACGGGAAGGGCCAACCCATCGGAATCCGCCGTTCTCAGGCTGCTTCAGGGAACGGCCTCCACGATTACCGCTAATATCAGGGTTGTGGATCGTGGAGCCTATCTCGGAGGCGGGCAGTTCGGGATACTTCTGAGAGACACGGCAGAAACCGGGGCCAGAACCAAAGCCGAGGCCCTTCGTCGGAAGATGGAAGAGGCCGGGATATCAGCCCTAAAGCCCCCGCTCGGCCATTTCGATGTGCGCATCGGTGTCGCGGCCTGCCCCGGAGATGCGGCCACCGTCGATGGCCTCGTCCGTGCGGCCGAAGCCGATATGCAGGACCACAGCTAGCCGCGAGGGGTTCCCGGGTTACAAAACAAACCCGGGAACGCCGCCGGCCGGAACGTCACTCCATGAACATCTCAATCTTGGCGTCTGCTCTGAGCGAATCAATATATTTTCCAAGCATATCCTGGGCAATGGCGTCTTTCAGATACTCCTTGAGGCGGGGTTTGGCTTCTTCGAAAGAGACTTCCCGTTCATCCTGTCTTTCGGCCACTTTGATGATGTGGTACCCGAACGGAGTCTCGATCACATCGCTCACCTTTCCCGGTTCAAGTTCGAACGCCGCCTTCTCAAACTCGGGGACCATGACACCTCGGGGAAAGAAGCCCAGGTCTCCCCGGTTGCTCTGGGCTGAAGGATCCTCTGAGTTCGCGGCCGCCAGATCGTTGAAATCCTCGCCGTTCAGGGCCCTCTCCCGAAGGGAGTCGATCTTCTTTTTGGCCTCGGCCTTCTTATCGTCCGAGGCATCGGACTCTACCCGAATCAGGATGTGGCTGGCATGGACCTTCGCCTTGTCCACGAACTTGTCCTTCTGTTTCTCATAGAACTCACGGGCCTGTTCATTGGAGACCGTTACCTGATCACGAACCTTCTCCTTGACCAGAGCCTGGATCAGAACCTGGGCCTCCAGTTCTTTCATGAACCACTCGCGGGTTACCCCCCGCTCCTTCAGGCTTTCCATAAAGGCCGTTTCTGTACCAAACCGGGCCAGCACCTCATCGTACCCGGCCTGGACCATCTTATCCTTGTCCTTCAGATCCAGCTTCTGGGCTTCTGAATAAAGCAGTTCCTTGCTCACAAGCTGCTGGAGCACGGCCTTTCTAACCTGTTTCATGTCTTCATCGGTCTTGATGTTCGCCATGGCGGGATTCTGGTAGGACATCACCTTGATGGCCAGATCCAGGTCCGATTCCGTGATATCCCGCCCGTTCACCCGGGCCAGCGCCGGTTGGGACATTTCCGATCCCCCTCCCGTCTCAGGCTGGTCCGCGCATGCGGCCACGAGCAGAAATAATGTCACTCCTGTGGCCACGGCGCCTGAGGCCAGCCATCTCTTCATCCATTTCCATCCTGTTTCATTTCTCATTTGAGTTCCTGACCCTTCCCTTCTTCAAAGTATTTCTGAATCTCGCGTTTGATCATATTGATGCTTCTGGTCACCGGAATTTCCTTGGGACAGACGCGGGTACAGTTGAAGTGGTTCCGACAACCCCACGCCGCTTTCGGACTGTTCAGTTGAACCAATCTTTCCATTCGGGCTTCGTCGCGTGTATCGAAGAGAAAACGGAAAGCCCAGACCAGGGAGGCGGGGCCAAGGAAAGCGTGGTCTTCTTCGTACACCGGACAGCTTGCCACACAACACGCGCAAAGGATACATCTAAGGGCCTTGTCCAGCACCTTCTGATCTTCGGCGCTCTGGGTCCTTTCCCGGCCCGAGGGCGGGACGGTCATGGCCTGGAGATAAGGCTTTATGAAGCTCACCTTGTCAAAGAAAGGCTGGAGGTCCACCATCAGGTCCTTCTGAACCGCAAAGCCGGGAAGGGGCTCAAGCAGGATCTCGGTCCCGGCATAGTCCTTGGCCAGTTTCTGGCAGGCCAGGGCGCAGACGCCGTTGATCCTCATCGCATCCGAGCCGCAGACCCCGTGGGCGCACGACATGCGGTAGGCCAGGGTCGGGTCCTGATCCCAGCGGATCCGATTGAGACAATCCAGGATCCGTTCGTTCGGCGCAGCACTCACCCTGTACGAATCGAAACGGGGCGGCCCCGGCTCCCGGGCTTCCTGTCTCCTGATGCGGAAGCTCAATTCCACCTCAGTACACCCTTTCCTTGGGCTCAAAACGGGTGATGACCACTGGCCGGTGTATTACCTCAGGGCCTTCCGTACGCGCGCGAACCAAAGTGTGTTTCAGCCAGTCCTTGTCATTCCGGAGGGGATGGTCCTCCCGGTAATGGGCCCCTCGGCTTTCCGTGCGTTGAAGGGCGGATACCAGGATGAGTTCCGAAAGACCAAGCAGGCTTTCCAGTTCCAGGGCCTCCATCAGTTCTGCATTATAGCCGCGCTGCCGGTTTTCGACTTTCACGAATGCGCATTGCTCTGCCAGTTCCCGTATCTCGGCGAGTCCCTGCCGAAGACCGGGCTCCGATCGGAAGGCCAGGCCGTACCGGTTCATCACGGACTGCATCCGGGACCGGAGGTCCGGCACCCTCACCTCTCCCCGTGACTCAACGAGACGTTTCATGCGGCCGTGAATCCTGGATTCGGACTTTGAGGATAACTCTGTCCGGTCCAGAAGCGAAAGGTCTTTCACCATCTTCTGCCCGGCCCGCCGGCCGAAGACCACAAGGTCAAGGAGGGAATTGCACCCCAAACGGTTCGCACCATGAACCGAGATGCAGGCGCATTCCCCCACGGCGTAAAACCCTGGCACGATGCTGCCATCCGCGGCCCGAACCTGCCCGTCAAGGTTCGTGGGAATGCCCCCCATCATGTAATGGCAGGTTGGCGACACCGGAATCAGGTCGTTGGACGGGTCCAGCCCCAGGTAGATCCGGATGAAGGAGGCGATCTCGCTCAATTTCTCCGAGATGCGCTCGCTTCCCAGGTGCCGGAGGTCCAGATGGACACAATCTCCGCCCTGGATCCCCCGGCCCTCCCTGATTTCCGTCAGGATCGCTCGCGACACCACGTCCCGGGCCGCAAGGTCCCTGATGGTGGGGGCATACCTGTCCATGAAGCGCTGCCCGTCCCCGTTTCGCAGGAACCCGCCCTCCCCACGGGCCGCCTCACTGATGAGGACCCCGAGACCGTGAATGCCCGTGGGATGAAACTGTACAAATTCCATGTCCTGGAGCGGAACGCCGGCACGATAGGCAAGATAGACCCCGTCTCCGGTATTCGCAAAGCAGTTGGAAGTGGTCCGGTACACTCTTCCGAAGCCGCCTGTGGCCAGCAGGAGGAGCCGCGTCTCGAAAACGTGCAGTTCTCCGGTGGCAAATTCCATCGCCACAAGGCCGGCCACCCGCCCCTCTCTGAGAAGAATATCCACGAGGCTGAACTCGGGAAAGACCCTGAACCCTCGACGGACCGACTCCATGTACAGCGTGTCGAGAACGACCCGCCCCGTGCGGTCGGCCGCATGACACGCCCTCTTGACGGGTGCCGCGCCGAAATCCCGGGTGTGTCCTCCAAAGGCTCTCTGGGCAATACGACCGTCGGGCCGGCGGTTAAAGGGAACCCCCAGGTGTTCCAGCTCGAAGATGGCCCGGGGCCCATCCGCCGCCAGGACCTCGGCGGCATCCTGGTCCGTAAGGTAATCGCCGCCCTTCACCGTATCGTAGGTATGCCATTCCGGCATGTCCGGCTCTTCGTTTCCCAGCGCCGCCGCAATGCCCCCCTGGGCGGCTCCGGAATGGGAGCGCGTGGGATACACCTTGCTCAGGAGGGCCACTCTGGCCCCCGGCGGCATTTCCATGGCCGCCCGGAGCCCGGCCAGGCCGGTCCCTACGATAACCGCGTCATACCGGTGAGTCACCGGGAGTACCCCCGGCCGGAGAGGACGACTGAAAGTTCCGGTTCGAGATGGATGGGATTGTCCTTGCTGGAGAGTCGGATGGTGTGACTAGGCCGAAGCCACCGGCCCCGCGGCTTGACCTTAGCTTACCGCCGCAGTTCGATTCAAGTCGGTGACGGGAAAAATCGCGGCCTACCCCGTAAAAGAACTCATGACAGGTCGGAAATTCCAAGCCGCTTCATGCGCTTCCAGAGGGCCACCCGGCTGATGCCCAGGGCCTCTGCGGCCCGGGTTCGGTTAAACCCGTTGTCGCGCAGCACCTGGATGAGTTCTTCCGCCCTGGGCATTTGTCGGCCTCTCCGGCTCATTGGAGGCTTTCTACGGGACAGGTATTCCGGCAGGTCCCGCGCCTCAATTGTCTCCTTGCGGCAAGTGATCGCCGCGTACTCCAGGGCATTATTCAACTGCCGGATATTTCCGGGCCATTCGAAGGATTCCAGAACCGCATAGGCCTCGGGCGTAACCCTGGTGACCGCTTTCCGGTTCACCACGGATATTCTCTTGAGAATATAGGGAACCAGCTGGGCGAGATCCTCGATGTGCTCCCGGAGGGGCGGAATGTGGACGGGCAGCACATGGACCCGGTAATAGAGGTCTTCCCGAAACTTCCCACTCTCCATGAGCGCGTCTAGGTCCCGGTTGGTGGCGGTGATGATCCGGACGTCCACCTTTACCGGATGGTTCTCGCCGATCCGCTCCACCTCCTTTTCCTGAAGGACACGGAGCAGCTTGACCTGCATGGCCGGGGACATGTCGCCGATTTCGTCCAGGAAAAGACTGCCGCCATCGGCCGCCTCGAAGCGTCCCTTGCGGTCTGCAACGGCCCCCGTAAACGCGCCCTTCCGGTGTCCGAAGAGTTCGGTCTCGAGCAGGTGCTCGTTCAACGCCGCACAGTTGACCCGGATGTACGGACCCTCTTTCCTGCGGCTCATCCGGTGTATGGCCTCGGCCGCCAGTTCCTTCCCCGTTCCGCTTTCACCGGAAATAATGACGGGCACATCGCTCTGCGAGGCATTCCGGATCTGTTCGTAAACCTGCTGCATGGCCGGACTGTTCCCGACGAGTCCCATGAACCCATACTCATGCGACAGTTC
Organism: Nitrospirota bacterium; assembly: GCA_003235715.1. Classification (GTDB taxonomy): domain Bacteria; phylum Nitrospirota; class Thermodesulfovibrionia; order SZUA-242; family SZUA-242; genus SZUA-242. The sequence continues at coordinate 37,989 of QJVM01000148.1, read as the reverse complement.
CCGCCGAAGCTGCTCGACTTCCATTTCCTTCATGAAAAGGCTGGTTACGTCGGTCATGGTTTCCACGGCGCCCACCACCTGTCCTGAAGGGTCCCGGAGCGTTACGGCATTCTTGAGGAGCATGACGTTCTGGCCGTTCTTTCCCCGTATCTGGCACCGTCGGTTCGAAACCTTGCCCTCCTTGAAAAGGGAACAGCGCTTCACCTTGGTGTCGCCCTCGCTCACGAGGCAGGCGTCCGTATCCAGCAGGGTGCACGGCTTTCCGATGATTTCGGACGAAGCGTAACCCGTGATGCGTTCGGCAGCAGGATTCAGGCACATGATGATTCCCTCCGGGTCGACGACCATCACGCCGTCGGTCATCGTATCCAGAAGAGAGGAGAGAAAATGTTCGTCCTGAAAGTCTTTGAAGGGCATGGTGTTAACATAGCATTAACCGTTAACCACGTCAAAGTTAACAGATCCATAGAGTTAACCCTGTAACCTGTTGTTTTTTATTGAAACCCGATCGAACCGAGGACGGGTATGTCAATTGCTTTTGTCATACGGTTTACAGAATCCATGACCGGACCGCATCTGGCGGTCCGAATTCTGAAAGGAGGCATTATGCGGAAACGAGCCTTTATCACGATGACGGTCGCTCTCCTGGCCGCAACGGTCCTGTACATGACAGGCGCCTGGGCGGCGGATGGAAAGCCCACCATCATCAAACCCTGTCTGCAATGCCACAAGGATGAACCCGGGGTACTCCGGGGACAGCTGGGAACCGTGTCGGCCAAGGCTGAAACCATCAAGATTCAGATCGGCCCGGCCACCTGGGTGGTCCCCTTCGACGCCGATACGGAGCTCATCGGAGAGAAGGACTTCAAAAACATCGGCCAGGGCAAGGAGATCGCCATCCATTATGTGCAGGAGGACGGCCAGCTCTACGCCACCAAGGTCTATGTCAAACCGCCAGCGGTCGTCCCCGAGGAAAAACTGATTAAGCTGGAAGAACTTTCAGCCCTTGTTGACAAGGGCCCCGAAGCCGGAAATTACACGCTGGTGGATGCGCGTCCGGGGCCGAGGTATCACGAAGGGCACATCCCCGGCTCCATCGTCATCTACGATGCCCAGTTCGATGAAAATGTCGACAAACTCCCGAAGGACAAGAGCCGCCTCCTGATCTTCTACTGCGGCGGCCCTACTTGAAGGCTGAGCCCTTCTTCCGCCGGTCGGGCGGAGAAACTCGGATATACCAACGTCAGGATCTTTCATGACGGCATGCCGGCCTGGAAAAAGGCCAAGATGCCTGTCGTCTCAACCGCCAAATACCTCCAGGATCAGTACAAGGAAGGCATGCCAGTGGTCGTCATTGACCTCCGGCCTGTCGATTCGGCCAAAGCCGCGCACATCCCCGGAGCCGTATCGATTCCGGCCGCTGATCTGCCAAACATGAAGAACGCCTTCCCGGGCTCGAAGGCTGCGCCCGTTGTGCTCTACGCGGAGACCCAGAGCGAGGCGATGCCCTCTTTCGCGGTTGTTCGCGGTTGGGGCTTCAAGAACATCTCTGTTCTTGAGGGCGGATTCCCCGCATGGAAGAACAGCGGCGCCGAATTGGCGAGCAACCAGCTGGCCACGGAAATCGTCTACGTTCCAAAACCGGCCGCGGGTTCCATCCCGGTAGCCGAGTTCAAGCAAATCGTTGAAACCATGCCTGGAGACAAGTTCATCCTCGATGTGCGGGATGAGGATGAGGCCATGCAGGGCATGCTGAAGGGGGCCCATAACATCCCTGCCCAGGATGTGGCCGACAACGTGGACCAGATTCCCAAGGACAAGGAAGTCATCCTTCACTGCATTACGGGAATCCGCGCCGAGATGGCCTATCTGACGCTGAAGGAAAAGGGCTATAACGCCCGGTTCCTGAACGCCAACATCGAGATCGACAAGGACGGACACTACAACATCGCGGCAGAATAGTCATTTCCAGAGAGTCACACTCCAGTAAAGGGGGGACGAACCGTAAGGTTCCTCCCCCCTTTTAACAGTCACGTACAGTTGTCTCAGATAGCGCCTGTCCCCTTCTTCTCCTTCTTCTCCGCCCTCTTTTCCTTTAATGACTTTGCCGGTTTCTTCTTGGCTTCCTTCTTGACCTCGTGGCTCTTTCCCATATGTGGCCTCCTGCTGAGGATACGTTGTAACCTTTGCCACCAATGTACTACACGTTTAAATCTTCTGCATCCCGACCCTGTCGCGGTGTTCGATGAAGACTTTCGCCTGTGCTCGGGTCATTCCGCCCTGAGAGACTCCACCGGGTCCAACCTGGAAGCCCGGTGCGCGGGAACCACCCCCGTGATCAGACCCACCCCGAGGGCCACGAGTTCGGCGAGCACGACGTACATCCAGGGGGTCTTCACGGGCAGTGCCGGCACTAACAGATGAAGCAGTTGGGCCCCGCCTGCGCCCACCAAGAGTCCGGCCACCCCGCCCATGCCTGAAAGCATGACGGCCTCGGACAGAAAGAGCAGAAGCACCTGCCCCTGGGCCGCACCCAGCGCCCGCAGCAGGCCGATCTCCGCTGTTCTTTCCCGAACGGCAATGGTCATGATGGTAAGAATGCCCACACCACCGACAAACAGGGATATTCCGCCAAGCGCTCCCACGGCAAACGTCAGCACAGACAACACGGACCCCAGCACATCCAGCATCTGCTGCTGCGTGGTGATGGTGTAGTCCTCCTTTCCGTGACGGGCCGAGAGAATCCGCTTGATTCCTCCAACGACCTCGTCCGGGGGAGCGTCAGCCTCATAAACCACGTCGATCTCCATCAGGGAATCCCGATTGAAAAGCTCCAGGGCCCTGACCGCAGGGATATAGACCGTATCATCGAGGTCGAACCCGAGGACCTGACCCTTGGACTCCATGACCCCGATGACCCGGTAATGCTCGCTCCCGACCCTGACCTTTTCTCCAAGCGGATTCCTTTTTCCGAAAAGCTCCGAGTAGAGCTTGCTTCCCAAGACGGCAAAGGCCCGGGGCGAGAGGGAATCGTCCGACGGGAGGAAGCGGCCAAGCCCAACCCCGTAGCTGAAGGCCTGGGGAAATTCCGAACCCACCCCGAGAACGGTTGTCCGTCGGGTGTGTTCGCCCCCCTCCACTTCTGCATTGCCCTGCATGACCGGCACCACGGCCGTGGCGTAAGGGACCCTGGCCAGCGCCTCGGCATCCTCCAGGCTCAGGGGGCGCACCGTCCCGAGAATCCCGAGCGGCGTGCCCTGGGTGGTTGTCTTTCCCGGGTTGACCGCGATCAGGTTCGTCCCGAACTGAGTGAACTCGGCCAGAACAAATCGGTGAATGCCCTCGCCGATCGACGTCAGAAGCACCACCGCGGCTATTCCCACGGCAATGCCGAGTGCCGTCAGTGTGCTCCGTACGCGATAGGAAAAGATGGAACTGCTCGAGAGACGGATGAGGTCGATGAAACGCATGTCGTCCCTTCAGCGTCGCGACAACGCCGCCACAGGGTCCAGGCGTGCGGCTCTCCGGGCCGGAAGGATGCCGAAGCCAAGCCCGGTGCCCATGGCCGTGAGGATCGAGGCCACGGATGCCCAGAGCGGTGGATAGGCCGGGACGCTGGGATAAAGATAACGGATGAACCAGCTTCCCGCGTTTCCGATGAGATAGCCGATGACGGCTCCCATGAGGGAAAGGATCAAAGCCTCGATCAGAAAGAGTTGAAGGATCTGCCGGCCCGGGGCCCCAAGGGCCTTAAGAAGCCCTATCTCGCCGGTTCGCTGTGAGACCGATATCAGCATAACGTTCATGATGAGAATGCCCGCCACCAGCAGGCTGATCGCAGCAATGCCGGCGACGGTATAGGTGAGCGCCCGGAGTATGCGGTCAAACGTGGCGAGCACCGCGTCCTGCGTGATCACCGTGACATCTTCCTCCCCCTGGTGGCGTTCACGCAGGATGGCGAGAACATCGGTCCTGGCCTCCTGAATGGACTCCCGACTGCGCGCTTCCACGAGGACACGAAAGAGCGACGGATTGTTGAACATGGTCTGGGCTGAAGCCACCGGCACCATCACCAGATCTTCCTTGTCCACTCCGATGGAGCGGCCTCCGGCCGCCAGAACGCCGATAACCCGAAAACGGTACTGCCCGGCCCGGACCCATTCGCCGATGGGGTCGCTGGAACCGAAGAGTTCGTCTCTAATCTTGGCGCCAATGACGCAAACCGGCTCTGCCCGCTCAGGGTCGCCGTCCGGAAGAAACCGCCCCCTCGCCATCTGCCACCGTCGAATCCTGACGAAGTCGCCGGTGGTCCCAAGCACCGGCACGGACCGTTCACGTCCCCGCCAGGAGACCGGCGCCTCGCCCACAACGATAGGGGTGACCCGTTTCACGGCCGGGCTCCGCAGGAGGGCCACGGTGTCGGCAATAGTGAGGTCCCTCGGAGTAACCCCCAGCATGGCCGGCGGACCGCCCGCCGTATCATTTCGCCCGGGGAGAATGACCAGAAGATGAGAACCGAGCGAGGCAAACTCTCCGGAAACGTAACGCCGTGCTCCGTCGCCAAGGGACGTGAGCACCACCACGGCCGCCACCCCGATTCCCATGGCCAGGAGCGTAAGCAGGGTACGTCCGCGATGCCAGCGGAGCGCCGTGCCGGCATAAGAGAGACGGTCCGGCGTTCTCACGGAGGGAGGCCTCCGGGCATGGAGTCCTCGGCCACCCGGCCATCCACCATGTGTATGCGACGCGCGGCCCGGCTTCCGATATCGGGGTCATGAGTCACGACGACGAGGGTGATCCCCTGCTGCACCAGGGCCTCGAGGGCATCGACCACGTCCTTTCCGGAGGCCCGATCCAGATTGCCGGTCGGTTCATCGGCCAGGAGAATGGCCGGGTTCATGATCGTGGCTCGTGCGATAGCCACACGCTGTCTCTGCCCGCCGGAAAGCTGCTCCGGGCGATGATGTATCCTGTCGGCCAGGCCCATCACCTCCAGCCTCTGCCGGACGCGATCATTTCTATCCTCAGGCGGCGTGCCGGACAGGACCAGCGGCAGGGCCACGTTGTCAAAGGCCGTGAGCCTGGGAACGAGATGAAAGAACTGGAAGACAAATCCGATCTGTTCCAGCCGAGCCTGCGCCTGGGCCCTTTCGTCGAGGTCTGTGGTATCGCGATTATTGAGGAAGTAACGGCCTGACGTGGGCCGGTCAAGGAGCCCCAGGATGTGAAGCAAAGTTGATTTGCCCGAACCCGAAGGCCCCATGATAGAAACATACTGCCCCGCCCCAATGTCCAGCGACACCCCGTCAAGAGCGTGGACGGACTGATCCCCCACCTGAAAGTAACGACTGATGCCCTGAAGACGGATCATGACGATCCGGCCTATTTCCGGGAAGGCGGTTCAGCGGTCACGCGAACCCCAGGCTTCACGCCCTCCTTCCGGGCCGAAAGCACAATGCGTTCGCCTTCAGTGAGGCCTTCAGTAATCTCCGCAAAATTCCAGTTGGCCAGGCCTGTTTTCACTTCCCGCTCCTGGACGGTCCCGTCGGTGGCATCCGGCACCAGCACGCGGTTCCCATCCAGCAAGGCCTCGGCCGGGATTCTCAGGGTATTCTCCCGACGGTCGATGATGATCTCGACGTCGGCGCTGTATCCGGGCAGAAGCCCGGACAGGTCGTCCTCCTTGCTCAACCCAACCTCCACTTCCACGGTTCTGGCCTGTTTTTCGATTTCGAGCACATAGGGCGCAATGCGCCGGACCGTGCCGTGGAATTCCCTGCCGGGAAAGGCGTCAAGCGTTACCCTGGCTTCCTGGCCGAGCGTCACGCGGGGCGCGTCCACCTCATCGATGGGCGCGGTCACATAAAGGCAGCCCTGGTCGATGAGGTCGATGGCCGGCAGGGTCGGGATACCGGGCGGAGACGGCGTCACGAATTCGCCCACTTCGGTGTTGACTTCAGCCACAACGCCCGGGAACGGCGCCCTCAAGCGAGTCCGCTCAAGATTGGCCACAGCCACGGTGATCTTCTCCTGAATGACCCCCCGCTCGTCCCGCGCGGCCTGGCAGCGGGACTCGAGGGCCTTGGATTCCGATACCGCCTGGTCCACGCTCTCCACCGGAACCAGGCCCTGGGCCTTCAGTTCAAGGAGGCGTTTTGCGGTTCGGGCCGCTGCGTCCGAACGGGTACAGAAGTCCTCCACATTGCTGCTGTTCACCCTGAGCTCACGCTCAGCCAGTTCCACCTGGGCCTTCAGGTCCCGGTTCCATATTTCAAGCAGGATCTGGCCGGTCCTCACGGAATCCCCTTTCTTCACGTTGAGGACATCCACCTGTCCTCCCATGGCCGGGGCCAGTTTGGCCCTCTGGCATGACTTCACGGTCCCCGCTCTCGTGTTGGAAACCGTAGATTCGACCACCCCCCGGGATACGGTGTACATATCCACAGGAATGGCCTTGGTCCGCGTCATCCAGTAAACCGTTCCCGCCAACAGGAGGATGAAGAGGACGATGAGGGTCCGACTCACCGTTTTGGTCATGTGTGAAGACTCCCTATGAAAAGATGCGTGGCAGGGTCACAAAGGTCGCTGAAAGAACACCCCCGCTTTGCCCTTTATTCTATACCCCTGCCCGATTAGTACAAGTCCGGACCCTTCGTTGCAGGGCGCCTGAGCCTCCGGTAAAATCGGAACTGACGGGAAAGTTCCATCAAAATTCGATGGAGACTGTGCCCTGAATTCGGGACGATACCGCGGTCGAATCAAGGCCACGGATCGTCGCGCAGGGCGCTCAGGAGGTGTTTCGATGTTCGTTTCAGACTGGATGACGAAGAATGTGCATACCCTTTCCGCTTCGGACACGGTCTTCGATGCGGCAAGCCTGATGGAGGAGAAGAATGTCAAGCACGTCCCGATTGTGAAGGGACAGGAATTGAAGGGGATTATTTCGGACCGGGACCTCCGGTCCTTCCAGCCTTCCACGGCCACATCGCTGGAGACAGAGGAAATCGTGCATCTCATGTCCCAGACCAAGATCAAGGAAGTCATGTCCGGCGATGTTCTAACCACGACGCCTCAGACCTCCGTGGAAAAGGCGGCGATGCTCATGCTGGACGGAAGCGTTGGTTGCCTTCCCGTGATTGAAGGGGAGCAGCTGGTGGGCATCATTTCGGACAAGGATATCTTCCGGGCACTTGTGGATATCACCGGAGTCAGGCATGGCGGACATAGAATCTACGTGGAGGTGGAGGATGCCTCGGGCGTGACCAAACAGATCTCGGACATCATCCGGAAATACGGCTTTTCCGTGGAAAGCATCCTGACCGCGCCTGACCCTGGGAAGAAGGGCTACCGGCGCGTGGCCACCCGGATCAAGGGAAATGGAGATTATTCAAGGCTGAAGATGGAACTGGAGGGGACCTACACTCATCTCAGAATCACCAAGGGATGACCAGGGTCTGGACCTGAAGGGCTCCTTTCCCGTTGCGGTCAATGAACGCCTGATACCGGCTCCGACCGCATGGTTTCGAGGAACTCTCTGATTGATTCCCAATAGTCCCCGCCCCACGTGATGTTGTTGTGGTCCGTATTTGCGATTTCAGTAACCTGCACGGGCCCGCCCCAGGCCTTGATCAACCTCCATGAATTCTCGGCAGGAATAACCTCATCCTGTTCCGCGAGGACCGCCAGAAGAGGCATCTTCAGCCGAGGAGCGAGCGCCAGCGCTTCAAAACGGTGCCTGAGAAAAAGCTTCACCGGTATCCAGGGAAAGGCCTTCTGGCCCACAGCGGCAAGGCTGTCATACGGGGACACCATGATGACCCCCCGTACTTTTCGGGCCGAGGCCACGTGAGCCGCTATACCGGAACCCAGGCTCCGTCCCATCAGAACGATACGTTCAGGATCCACTTCGCTCCGGGCGGAAAATCGGTCATAGAGGAAAAGGGCATCGTCCAGCAAGTGACGCTCGCTTGGCCGACCTTCACTCAACCCAAACCCCCGGTAATTCACAAGCAGGAGACACCATCCCCTGTAGCGGGGGAGATCCTGGAGGACCCAGGATACGTCCTCCGCGTTCCCTCCATAGTAAATAAGAAGCGGAAGGGGAACTTCGGGGCCGTTCTGAATGAACCAGCCATGGACCTGTTTTCCGTCAGGAAGTTCGATACGAATCTCGCTGCCCGGAAAGGCCTTCTCGGCGAGCGCATGGTTCTCCAGGTGGGCCGGACTGCCCGGGAAAACCAGACCATCCTGAGCCAGGTAGAGCGCCCCAAAAGATACCAGGGGCAGAACGATGAGAAAGACGATGACGGAAGTCATGACGCTTCTCCCGAGGCCTTTCAAGGCTTTCAACAACTTCCGTGCTCAGAACCCCTGATCCATGGCCTGGGCCAGCCGGTCGAGATGTTTTCTTTCTTCATGAGCAAGAGACTGGAAGGCACGGGTGGCCTCGTCCTCCTTCACCGTCCGGCCGAGACGAAGGTAAAGGTCGAAGGAGGTCGTTTCCATGGCCATGGCAAAAGCCAGAACATCCTCGGGATCAAGGGCCGCGTAACGCTTGATGATCTCCTCCGTGGAGAACCCTCCTTCCATGATATTCCCGACGAGGTTCGGCTCTCCAACCAGTTCATCGAAAGAGGATTCCCCGGGGGCCAGCCTTTCCCTCAGTTTCTCAACGGAAGCCTTGTGATGAATCTCGGCCGTAACCAGTTGTTGAAACAGGGTCTCGGCCTCCGGGGTGGTGCTCTTTTCAGCTGCCGCTGAATAGAATCGCAAGGCGCCCTCCTCCATCGACCAGGCGAGGGCCAGCATATGGTCAAGCGAAGCGGCCTCGAGGAAGTACGCCACGCTTCGGTCGGGAGATCCGAGCGCCACACCTCCATGCCAGGCGTCAATACCGCCCTCCATGCTGTAGACCTCCCGGAAGCCGGCTCCCTTCAGTACCGCCGCAGCCGCCCGGCTGCGCACCCCCGACCTTCAGTACGCGACGGTGGGTTTGGATTTATCCAGATCCCTCAGACGGTCCTGGAGTTCAGCCACGGGGATCAATTCCGCCCCGGCGAGATGTCCGGATTCGTACTCCCGGGGTTGGCGGACGTCTATAAGGTTTACCCCATCGGGCCCCTTCTCATCCAGCAGGCGCTTTACGTCCGGTGACGCCATGGTTTCCACCGGCTTGAGATAGTCAAAGAGAGACATAAACCTTGTCCCACCTCCCTCTTGAAAATATTTGATACCAGAGTAGCACGCCTGGCACGCGTTCCAAAAAAAACCCCGGCGCCTAGACACCGGGGTCTCTCGGAAAAATTCTCTTAAGATGGACTTAGCTCTTCTTGATGTAGAGTTCCCAGCGACCGTTCGCATCGTCCTTGACGGACTGGAAGGCATAGCCCTGCTTCTCGGCATACCGCGGGATGGAATCCTCGGCAGAGGCCGGCGCATCGGTGAGCACCTTCAGCACCGTTCCGCTGCCCATCTTCTCAAGCTGTTTCTTCGTCAGAAGAAGGGGATAGGGACATACCCTTCCCAGCACATCCAGAGTTTCAGCCGGTGTTTCGGATTTAAGATCTGACATTACATATCTCCTTTACTGTGGGATTTAGCTAACGGCTAGACAAATTCTCAGAAGCAGAGGATCTGGTCCGTTGCTTCCATTTCTTTCTGAATTTCGCTGAACGGCACCACCTCGATGGTCATGTCCGCCCCCAGGGCGCTTCCGTCGGCCAGACGGTCCGCGCTGATTCCCCGGGCCTCCAGGTCTTCCTTACAGACCAGAACCTTGAGGTCGATGAGCAGGGCCATCTGGACGTGGTTCTCGTTGCTGTTCAGTCCATAATGCTTCATCAGCTGCTGGTTGTTCACCACGTTGTAGACACCGTCACCCACCATGGCCAGGGTCGGAATAACCTCTTCCCCGTCTTCAAGGTAGATTTCGGCGGTCTGGCTGGCCATGGCATGCGTATAGGCCAGCTTCGGGTTCTCGCTCTTGATGGGAGGCCGCTGGACCAGGTAAAGCTGCTTAAGTTTTCTTGCCATCTTACTCGCCTCCTATGTGAAGAATCTTGTCGCTCTGGCAACACTTGGCCAGATACCAGTCCATGCTGTGGCGCTTGAACACGCTGAAGGTATCTTCCTTGTGATACCCGCGGGCTTCAGCACAGGCCTCGCAAGCCACAAATTCGACTCCCTTGGCCGCAAGTTCCTCGCAGATCTTGGCCAGATACGAATAGTCCTTGAACGCCCGCTGGCCGGTCTTGGAAAGCATGGTTCCGTTGCCCGATGTCCAGACGTATACGTCGTGGCCCTTGTCCTTGGCCGCCTTCGCCAGCCTGATCGAAAAATCAAGCGTGGTGCCGCCCACGAGAGACGAAAAAACTCCGATGGTCAGTTTTCCCATGGTTCCCCTCCTATAGCCAGATGAACTTGTCGTGCTGGTCCATAATGAGGTCCACCAGCCCGTCAAATCCAATGGGTTTGATCTTGGAATCCACCAGGTCGCCTGCTGTGAAGCCCCGGCTCTCGAGGTCTTCGGTCAATACGTAGAAATCCGCCTTCTTGCTGAGAACCTCCGACGCCTTGCCGTTCTTCTTGCTTACAGCATGATAAATCCCGTTCCCGGCAAGGACGACACTCAGCTTCTCCGCTTGAAGCCGATCGTAGGTCTCTTCCGTTCTCACGGCCTCGCTAAGGATTACACCCAGCTTCATCCTCCCACCTCCATGTTTTCGTTGGTTCGCGATACGCGAACAGTGGCAAAGTTTATAGGCTGTGTTTTTGCTTTGTCAAGAAAGGAAAACCCCATAATTCCGGCCAGTTTCGCAGGCTTTTCGATGGAGTAAACCAACGTTTTTAAAATGAAAAAAACCGTATGGGATGCGGCTGAACTTGCTCTGCCCGGAAGCCTATTTCTTTTTTTTATGACCCTATTTTGGGGGTAAATGAATTGCCATGCCGTGCACGTCTTCACACGCTTCCATCAATCCTTCGGAAAGTGTGGGATGCGCATGAATCATTCCGGCGATATCCTGGACCGTGAGCCCTTTCTCCATGGCCAGGGCTGCCTCGTGAACGAGGTCCGAGGCATGAGGACCGATGATGTGAACCCCCAGAACCCGGTCCGTTCCATCCTCGGCAATGACCTTGACCATCCCGGCAATCTCGCCCATGGCATGGGCTTTCCCAAGACCACGGAAAGGAAAGCGTCCGATCCTAATCCGCTGCCCGCGCTCCGCGCACTGGTGTTCCCGTAACCCGACGGACCCGATTTCGGGGTGGGTGAATATCGCGGCAGGAACGACCTCATGGTTCATGCGGACATCTCCGCCCATGATGTTCTCCACGGCAATGAGTCCCTGCTTGGAGGCCACATGGGCCAGCATCAGCCCCCCGGTCACATCACCCACCGCGTAGACTCCCTCGACGCTGGTTCTCAGGTGATCATCCACCACAATTTCCCCCCGGGCCCCGCATTTCACACCCACATCCTCAAGGCCCAGGTCCAGGGTATTGGCCGCCCGTCCAATCGATACCAGCGCGACCTTTGCCTCCAGCGACGCACCGGATTCAATGCGGGCCGTTACCTGTTCCTCTGTCACCTCTATGGACTGGATCTTCGTATCCTTGAGGAGCTTGATCTTGTTCTTCTTGAGCTCCCGTTCAAGAATCTCGGATATCTCGTGGTCCTCGGTGGACACGGCCCGCGGCATAGCTTCAATCAGGGTCACCTCACTTCCCAGTTCCCGGAAGATGAAGGCGAACTCGCAACCGATGACGCCGGCCCCCACAATCATGAGGCTTCTCGGCACCTCCGAAAGACGAAGCGCCTCATTGCTTGAGATGACCCGCTTTCCATCAAATGGGAAGGCCGGGATCGAGGCGGGCCGGGAACCCGTGGCCACAAGAAGGGCATCCCCTTCGACTCGCCGCCGTGTTCCGTCCTGCATGGAAACCTCAACCGAACGGGGTGACTGAAGACGGGCCCGGCCTTCCATGAGGGTGACCCCTCTGCTCTTGAACAGGCTTCGGATTCCCTTGGCCTGGGTGGAAACGATCTTGTCCTTTCGGGCCATGATGCGATCAAGGCGTGCGAATACCTCACCGGATACCTCAAGGCCGTAATCCGCGCACCGTTTCACCCGCGCGAACGTTTCCGCGGAAGCGAGCAGGGCCTTGGTGGGGATGCAGCCCCAGTTCAGACAAGTTCCGCCCACCTCCTCTGCCTCTATCACCGTAACCTCGGCGCCCCGTTGCGCGGCGCGCAACGCCGCGACATACCCGCCCGGGCCCGCACCGATAACGACGATCTTCATGCGCCCAACCTCCGTTTGCTGAATCAGGAATCCCTACGACGGGGATGGAAATATCCCTTCGAGCCAGACTACCAAGACGAACGGTCGTGGAAAGTCCGCTCAAGGCAAGAACACCAAAAAACCCCGGTCTGCCCGGTCCCTGCTGCATGGCCGGTGAGCCGAGGTCTCTGCACTTTCCCGGGGCGGGAAGAACCTCTTCCGGATGCTTCGAAAACCTTCCCTAACCGGCCTCTTCCACGACAAAGGTGCCGTATTGGCCTGCATCCATAAGATCCCCGACTCCCCCGTTTCCATCAAGCTCGATGATGGCGACCCAACCTTTGCCGTAGGGATCTTCATTCACGATCTCGGGGGAATCGTTCAGTTCCTCGTTGACCTCAAGGACCTTTCCGGAAACCGGACTGATAATGGCCGACGTGGCCTTGGTTGATTCGATCTCCCCGAGATCCTCGCCGGACCGTACCTCGGCCCCGGTTTCGGGGAGTTCCACGTAAACCACCTCGCCGAGAGAGTCCTGAGCATAGTCCGTAATCCCAACCCGGGCCTTGCCGTCCTCGATCCGGGCCCACGTGTGCTCCTTGTGATACTTCAGCTCTTCGGGGTTCATCAGGGCTGCCTTCCTTTCAGTCCTTTCCCGGGTCGATGGCCTCGACCGCGTCAACTTGTGATGGGCCCATACTAATGGCGTGCAGAGGCTTTGTCAACCGCACGGTCTCCTTCATATGTCTTCTCAGAGTTCCCTGAGAAGAGCCACTTCGTTGCAATCGGGAAAATGGTGACACTTGATGCAATCGGCCCATACCTTGTGGGGCAGGGTCGCCTTGTCCACTTCCAGAAAGCCGAGCCGGTGGAAGAACTCCGGGACGTAGGTCAGCGTGAAGACCCGCCGGATGCCAAGGCGGCGGGCTTCCGCAAGACACTTCTTCACCAGCGCGCTCCCGATACCCTGTTTCTGAAACGCATCCTCCACTGCAAGGGACCGGACTTCCCCAAGGTCTTCCCAGGTGATATGCAGGGCGCATACCCCGACAATCTGCCCGGAGGATTCACAGACGATGAAGTCTCTGAGCATCTCATAGACATCATGCAGGGAACGCGGCAGCATGATCTGCTTGCTTGCATTCCGGTTGATCAGAGCCTGAATGAGTCGCACGTCCGAAAGGCTCGGCTTTCGAAACGTCATGGACGAGGTCATCCTGGTGGTGCGTGACTTGTTCATGGGTTCGGGTTCTGTTCCCGACTTCAGGGTTTCCGTATCAGGGCCCGAAACTCGCCTCCATCATTCGTGAGTTCAAGCAGCTCGTACCCCATTTTCGCGCACCATTCCGGGATGTCCTTGGGAAAGGTTTCATCGTCGGCCGCCACTTCCAGAAGACCTCCCGGGGGAAGTTCCTTCAGGCGCTTTGAGGTCTGGATGATCGGGTTGGGACAGAAAAGTCCGATGCAGTCCAGAAAACTCCGGGAAGATGCGTCATCCATTTTGGCGGGAAATCCTACTGAACCAGTTCCGCGGGCCGGCGGGCCATATAATCCTCAATGGCTTTCCGAAGCGCCGCGGCGCCCAGGTTGGAGCAATGCATCTTCTGGGGCGGAAGCCCCCCCAGTTGCGAAGCCACGTCCTCCTTGGTAATGGCCAGAGCCTCTTCAAGGGTCTTGCCCTTGGCCATCTCCGTGATCTGGCTGGATATGGCGATGGCGGACCCACACCCGAAGGTCTTGAAGCGGCAATCTGCAATCGTTCCGTCAACGACCCGGATATGGATCTGCATGACGTCCCCACAGGTGGGATTGCCCTCCTGTCCCACCCCGTCCGGATTCTCGAGTTCCCCGACGTTGCGCGGATTCATGAAATGTTCCATGACCTGTTCCGAATAAAGCATGATTTCCTCCTGTCCTGCCGAGCGCCCGTGCCGCTCGATTAGTCCTTCCTATGGTACAGCGGCGACATGGCCCGCAACTTCGATACGATCTCCGGAAGTACGTCCAGAATATAGTCCACCTCCGCATCCGTGTTGCCCGGTCCGAGGGTCATCTGCAGAGAACCCTGGCAGGCCTGTTCCGAAAGCCCTATAGCCGTAAGCACGCCGGAGGCCTTGAGGGCACGAGAGGTACAGGTGGATCCGCTCGAAGCAAGAATCCCCTTATGCATAAGCAGAAGCAGGAGCGACTCCCCCTCGACATAGTTGACCGCAATGTTCACGTTTCCCGGAAGCCGCAACTCGGGATGGCCGTTGTAGGTAATCTCGTCAACCCGTTCCAGAATTCCAGAGATCAGCCGGTTCCGAAGGTCCGTCACCCTGGCAACCCGGTCGTTCATCTCCTCCCGTGCCAGTACCGCGGCCGCGCCCAGCCCCACGATACCCGGCACGTTATCCGCGCCGGCACGGCGCCCGCCTTCCTGGATGCCCCCGTGAATGAGGGGCGTTATGCGCGTCCCCTTGCGCAGGTAAAGGGCGCCGACTCCCTTGGGCCCGAAGAACTTGTGCCCCGAAAGGCTCAGGGCATCGACCTGAAGGGCCTCTACGTCGACCGGGACGTTTCCGACTGCACAGGACGCATCGGTATGGAACACAATTCCTCTCTCACGGGTTATCCTTCCGATCTCGGCCACCGGCTGAATTGTACCGATCTCGTTGTTGGCGAGCATGATGCTGACCAGCGCCGTGTCATCGCGCAGGGCCCGAGCCACCTGGTCCGGGTCTACCCGGCCTGCGGAATCTACCGGAATGGTCGTCACTTCACAGCCGTTTTTCTCCAGAAACTTGACCGGGTTCGCCACCGCGTGATGTTCCACCGAAGAGGTCACGATATGTCGGCCTTTCTTCTGGTACGCGTGCGTCATTCCCTTGATCGCAAAGTTGCAGGACTCGGTGCCCGAACTGGTGTATAGAATCTCCTCTGTTTTGGCACCAATGAGCCCGGCCACCTGCTCCCGCGCCGCCTCGATGGCATCGCGGGCCGTCTGGCCGAAATCATGAAGGCTGAGCGGATTCCCGAAATGCTCCATGAAATAAGGCTTCATGGCCTCGAAGACTTCGGGCCGGCATGGCGTCGTGGCTATGTGGTCGGCATATACGGGATTCATAGGCGTCCTATTCGAAGGGTTCCAGAGAGGATGTTCTTCTCTTCCTCCAGAAGTTCCTGGAGTGTGATCTGATCAAGAAATTTCTCAATCCGTTCCCCAAGCGATTTCCAGAGCAGCCGGGCCACACAGGAGTCCACCCGTTCACACCCGTCCGCAGAAGGATCCATACAACTGGTGATGGCCACCGGCCCCTCGAGCACCCGGAGGATATCTCCGATGGTGACCTGCGCAGGCTCACGCGTCAGCACATAGCCGCCGCCCGGGCCCTTCACACTGTCCACCAGGCCTGCTCGACGGAGCCGATTGAGGAGCTGCTCGAGATAGGAGACTGAAACATCCTGTCTTTCAGAAATCTCCTTGATGGTCGTGGTGCCCTTGCCATAGTTCCTGGCAACTTCGAACATGGCCCTAACCCCGTACTGCCCCTTGGTTGAAAGCTTGAGCATAGGGCTCAAGTTTAGAAAGACCAACAATTATTGTCAAGTATTCTCCCTCAAAGGTCCACGCAAACCCCGTCCCCCCTCAAAAGAGGACGCTCCGGTCAATTGACAGCTTACTGCCCGGGGGCTACGCTAAGCCCCATGGAGCCGGAGGTTTACACCCAGCTCGATTCAGCCGGTGACGTCCGCCTCCGGCTTCGGGCCGGGGATCTGGCGGGCCTCCTTCGGGCTGCGCTCAGAGGATTTCTCTCGCTTGTAACAGACCCCGCATCGGTGCGCCCGGTTGACCGTATCGAGGTCCGGCTCGAGGCCCCGGACCGGGAAGACCTGCTCGTGGCCTGGTTGAACGAGCTCGTCTTTCTGCTCGACACGCGGGAGTTTCTTCCGGCCGGCGCCGACATCCGCCTTGTTTCCGGAACGAACCTTGAGGCCACTCTTCACGGTGAAGAGATGGTGCCGGACCGGCATGAGCGCCGGCTTCTGGTCAAGGCGGCCACCTACCACGGACTCTATGTTCGGGCGTTGAACGGAGGACTCGAAGGAGAGGTCACACTGGACCTCTAAGGTCTCCGTCGGGAAAAGAAAGACGCTAATTCTTCAGGCCCTGCACAGGCGCGGGAATCCGCCCGCCCAGGCCCACGAATCGGTTTTGTGTCCCGGCTCCCCGGACCGGGAGAATCACGCTGCCCCCGAGCAACCCTCCGAACCGGGCGGTCTCCCCTGCCCCTTTTCCCGGTACGGGGATGAGTCTAACAGCCGTGGTCTTGCCGTTAATCATCCCAATGGCCATCTCGTCCGCGATAATCGCGGAAATCGTCTCTGCCGTCGTATCCCCGGGAACAGCCACCATATCCAGTCCCACGGAACAAACACTGGTCATGGCCTCAAGTTTCTCCAGGGTCAATGCTCCCGAGGCGGCGGCTTCGGCAATGTTAAGGTCCTCGCTGACCGGGATGAAGGCGCCGCTCAATCCGCCCACGTGCGAACTGGCAAAGGCGCCGCCCTTCTTCACCGCATCGTTGAGCATGGCCAGCACGGCCGTGGATCCTGGAAGACCGATGGATTTCAGGCCCAGGCTTTGAAATATCTCGCCCACACTGTCTCCCACGTGCGGAGTTGGGGCCAGGGAAAGGTCCACCACTCCGAAACGAATCGAGAGCCGTTTCGCGACCTCCCTGCCGATGAGTTCACCCACCCGAGTCACCTTGTACGCTGTCTTCTTGATAACTTCCGAAATGGACCCCAGATCCAGGCCCGGGTCCTTTTCCAGGGCCCGGTCCACGGCCTTCTTCACGACTCCCGGCCCGCTGACCCCCACATTGATCTCGGCGTCAGGCTCGCCGATTCCGAGATAGGCTCCGGCCATGAACGGAATGTCCGGTGGAATGTTGCAGAAAACACAGAGCTTGGCACAGGCGAGACCGTCAAGGTGACGGGTCCGTTCAGCCGCCTCCTTTATGGTGCGCCCCATGGTGAGCACGGCATCCATATTGATCCCGGCCTGCGTGGAGGCCACGTTGACCGAAGCGCACACGCGCTCCGTTTCGGCCAGCGCAACAGGAATGGCCTCGATGAGAGCGCGGTCTCCCCGGGCCATCCCCTTTTCCACGAGCGCGGTGAAACCGCCGATGAAATTCACGCCCACTTCGCGTGCCGCCCGGTCGAGGGTTTCAGCCATACGGACGAAATCGCTGTCCGAAAAACCCGCGCCAACCACCGCCATCGGACTAACCGAGATGCGTTTGTTGACAATGGGAATGCCGTACTTCTCCGCGACGTCGTCACAGCACGGAACAAGTTCCCGGGCCGTCTCGGTGATCCGTCTGTAGAGATTGTCCTGAAGGCGCGCGAGATCATCGGAAGCGCAGTCCAGCAAACTCACCCCGAGGGTCACGGTCCGAACATCCAGGTGCTCGTTGCGCACCATTTCAAGGGTGGCGATAATCTCGTTGTGGTCCAGCATAGCCTATCTCATTTCAGACACGGTGAATCGATTCGAATATGTCCCTATGCTGAATGGAAATATCCAGATGAAATTCCGCGGCCTTTTCCCGGAGCTCGAACCGAAAGCTCTTCTGGTCGATGTTTCGTGGTATGTCCACCTGGTAAATCATGGTGTTGTTGTGAGGGTCGTCTCCTCCCTTGAAGACGGCGTGAAGCTGAGTCACATTAACCTGATGTCGGGCCAGAATGGCCGTGAAAGCCGCCACGATCCCTTTACGGTCAGGCCCCATGGTGGTGATGACGAAGGGATCACTCTCGGGAAAGGAAATCTCCTCCTGTCCGCCGTCCATCTCCGTGATATGCACATACAGGTTCCGGGGAAGCAACTCTTCCTGGAGATGGTACAGCACGCTCTGGGTCGACGTATCCGGGGGACTCGTGGCGATAAAGATACCGGCAAACTGAGATTGCAGGATGGTCTGGCTCACGTTCTCGATATTGCAGTCCAGACGGAAGAGAACACCCGAAACCCCTGCCAGAATTCCGGGGCGGTCCTGGCCCAGAACCGTGATGATGAGTTTGCTCATTGGATCTCAGGAACACAAAGACTCATGGAGTTTAATATACGTTGTGCATGGAAACCATGTACAGACTGGCCACTTCGCCCCCCCGGGGGCTTTGTTTCCCTGCCCCTGGGTGACCGGCGCACAGGATGTCCCCTCCCTTCCTGAGCCTTCACCCATGCCCGGGTCCGCTACAATAGGTGGTCAGAAGGCCCGGAAATTGGGAGTCCGGGTCCGGCTGCATTCCCCTCGGCGCCTCTGAGACAGGGGGGCGCACAAGAACGCACTTTCGGGCTCTGGCCGGTCCCTGGGGGGGACCCCGCCCTTGAACAGGAGATTTGCATGGCTTCTCATTCCCGCTTCAAGAACATGCTCATTGCCAAGATTATTACGAGGTTCCCATCCCTGGCAAATAGATTCATCGACGCCTACCAGCCCTGGGAAACGGAGGGGGTTCCCTGGACACCGGTCTCAAAGCCCCTGAACCAATCCGTCCTGAGCCTCGTCACCACGGCTGGCGTACACCAGAAAGACCAGACCCCTTTCAACATGAATGACCCCCACGGTGACCCCTCCTTCCGCCGTATCGACGGCCGGGTCTCCCTTGACCACCTCATGATTACTCATGATTACTACGACCATGCGGACGCGGACCGGGACATGAATATTGTTTTCCCTCTGGACCGTTTGAGGGAAATGGTTGATGAAGGGACCCTGGGGGGGCTGGCCGAAACCCATTACGGCTTCATGGGGCACATCGACGGTCCCCATATCGTGACCCTGATCAACCGGTCGGCCCCGGAAGTGGTTCAGAATCTCAGGAAAGACCGGGTCGATCTGGTCCTCCTGACCCCGGGTTGAGCCATATGCAACCAGTCCGTGGGACTGGTTCAGCGTGAGATTGAGAAGGCCGGCATCCCGACCATTGGAATCTCCATCGTGCGGAAATATTCGGAGAAGGTCAAACCTCCGCGAACGGTGTTCCTGCGCTGGCCTTTCGGTCATCCTCTCGGAGAACCCTTCAGACCCGCCCAGCACCGAGCCGTTCTCGAGAAAGCCTTCGATGCCCTTTATACGGTGGATGTCCCGGGCACCATCGTAGATCTTCCCTTTCGCTGGCGGCGGGAGAAATATGAAAAATGAACGCGGTCGACAGGCGCCGCTGAGACCGTGCCTGAGGGCGGACCCCGGGTTTTACACTTTCAGCCCGTTCCGCCGATAAGGAGCAGAACTGGAGGTATCGGAGCCGCATCGGATTCCTCGCGGTGAGACCCAGGACTGAATCTTCTCCCCCGATGAAAGTACTCATTGCAGAGGACAACCTCACCTCGCGAAAACTCCTTGAAAGCACCCTGCTCGAAGCAGGGTACGAGGTTGTTTCCGTTTCAGACGGGGTGGAAGCCTGGAAGGAACTTTACAGACCGGACGCCCCTCAATTGGCCATACTGGACCTCGTCATGCCCCGCATGGATGGTCTGAAGGTGGTCCGCGGCATCCGTGAACGAAAACATTCGCCCTATGTGTACATTATCCTGCTTACCGCCCAGTCGCGGGCGGATGACGTAGTCGAAGGGCTGGACGCCGGCGCGGACGACTACGTGCTCAAGCCTTTCGAGCCCGTGGAACTCAAGGCCCGGCTTCGGGTAGGAGAACGGCTCCTCAGCCTGGAAGAAGATGTTTCTAGGCTCCAGCGGGAAAAGGCCGCACTGCTGATATCGGCCACCCTGGGTCACGAGATCAACAATCCCCTTGCAGTGCTCTTTCCCACCCTGGAACTCCTGGCTGAAGATGTACGGACGCTCACCGATTCCGCAACAATCCGCACGCGTCTCCAGATCATCGAGAAAACCGCCCGGAGAATTCACGAAGTGGCCAACCGGCTCCAGAACCTCCAGGACGTCTGCATCAAGGAATATCTTCCGGGAGTGGAGATGCTGGATCTGCACAGCACTCCACTCTACGATTAAGGGTCACCGTCCCCCTGTATTCAATCAGCGGACAGGGTTGACCAGACTCTCGGCCCGCTCCCTTAAGAATCTAACGGTCGGATTGAAAATCGACCGGAGGCCGCGCGGAGACGCGACGCAGGAAAATCCGTCAGAGCAGTCTTTCCAGACGCTTCAGAACATCATCCAATTGCCTCGTGGCCCGGGAAAGGTGTGACAGTTCCACCGCCACATCGTCCCGACCGGCCGCCTTCATGCGCTCTGCCCACTCGTCGAAGGTTCGGGCATGTTGGTCGTTGTGTTGGAACCAGTGTTCCACAAGATGTTTGAGTTTCGCAGTATCTTCCATGTTTCTCCCCTCCCGGCTCGCCTCTCACCGAAGAAGACCGAGGCGGTCCAACCTGCCGGTAAACTCCTGGACCAAAACGGGATTAAATTCCTTTCGGGCACCCTCCTGCATCTTTTTCACAATCAATGGAATGGCATAGGCCTTGCGATACGGCTGCTGAGCCCGGAGCGCATCAAAGAAATCGGTTAGGGACACAATCTGACTCACAATATGCTGATGCCGATCCCTCCACCGCGTATCCGGGTAACCTGTGCCGTCGAATTTCATATGATGCTCAAAAGCCGCGATCACCGCAAGTTTGGGAATATCTTCCAGAGCAGCCAGGTACATGGCGCCATACAGGGGATGCTGCTGGATGGTCGCCCGTTCCCTTTCATCAAGGTCACCTGTCTTGTTGAGCACCTCATGCGGGATGAAGAGACGGCCCACATCAAATAACAGTCCGGCTAACCCCACCTGGTGAAGAGGGTCTCCTTCCATACCGATTGCGCGAGCAAGGTCAATGGCAAGGAGCGATACCCGGACCGCATGAACATAACTGTAATCCTGATTGGCACGGTGGGGTTTCACGACATCCAGAATGCTTTGCGGTTGTCCGAGGAGGTGAATGAACCGGACCACCAGGCCTTCGAGGTCATCGAGGTCAACAGGTTCGGCCTTGAGCACCTTTCGGTGGGCTTCTTTCACGATGCGGACCGCCGCGGGGAGCATTTCACCAAGGATCTCCGGCGTCCCGGCCGTTCTGGTCGAAGAGGTTTGCTCGACGAAAATCCGGGGTGAAGACCGAGGAGTCCTTTCCGAGGGGAGGAGGTCGGCCACGAATGCCGCCAGCTCCGTCGTCGTAACCCCCTTGCGGATCGTGACCTTGCCGATGCCTTTCCGCCTCAGCTTGTCGACAAAAGTTCCGACCACAAGGCTCTTCTGGGACAACGTGAGAAAATCGTTGAAACGCAGGGTATATCCCGTAATGGCAAAGCTGGCTGCGCCGCTTGAAAAAAACGGCTCCAGACCCAGAAGCGCCTTCTTGCAGAAGTCTTCCACACTCGGATGTTCCTTTGAATGCAGGGCGGCATTGGAGGCCGCCCCCATGAGGTCCGATATGATGGCGGCGATCCGCTCAGGCATCGACAGGCGTCTCCCCTGCGCCGTACAGTTTGCCCATGATTTCCGCACTGATGGCTTTCATTTCCTGGTTATCCGACCACACGCCGAGACGCAGCAAGGGCTCCACGTCCTCCGGAGGAAAGTTTCTCAGGCTACGGAAGATTTCCAGCTTGAGATCTTCAAGTTTTCCCTTGCTGATGAGACTCCTGGTTTCGAGAATTCTGGAGAATCGGTCCAGTATGGATATGTCTCCCATCCGTCCGAGCGCTCTAACGGCCGCAACCTTTTCAGCATGGGCCGTACCGAGGAGATCCTTTCGGTCGAGGATGCCCTCGACCGCGGGAACAGTTTCCTTCAGTCGGTAGAGTCCGGCCAGTTCAATCGCTTCAAGACGGACTTCCGGTTCCCTGGATTCGAGGTAAATTTTCAGATATGGAAGGGAATCCTTGGTCTTGAAATGGAGCAGGGTTCTCACGGCCGCGGTTCCGATCCGCTGGTTCTTGTGGCCCAGAAGGGTTCGCACGACCGAAAGGTCGGAATCCGTCCCGCATTTCCTGACGAGGTACAGAAGCATACGAACCCGCCCCGCATCGTCGGAATGGAGCGCTTTCATGACAACAGGAATAAGGTCTCGGCCCATGGCCACGAGAAGCGACAGAAACAACTTCCGGGCATTCTCATCCTCCTCATCGAGGGCCACGGCAAGAAGAGGCCCCATGAGACTCTTCCGGAGCGGCCGGCTCAGACGGGCAGCCCCGTCACGGTTCTTTAGGCCCCAGGCCCTGAGGGCACGGATGAAACGTTCGGTAAAATCTTGAGAATGAAAAAAGTATTCGATCGTGTTCAGGGCCTCGCTTTTGAACCGCCCTCCCAAGGAATGGGTGTAGAGGGTGTTATAGATGAGCAGCGTTTCTTCGAAGCGCCCCGTATCAATGAAACCTTTGGCGAGTTCACTCAACCGGGTGAGAATCTTGAGGAATTCCTTCCCGGTAACGACATCGGAGCCCAGAATTTCAAGCATGACTTCAGACATGACGCCCTCGACGACGTTATCCTGAAAGTCGCGTTGAAGGTTTTCGAGCTCGGGCCGCATCACAAAATCCTCATTTCTCCCCGGTTCCGAGGGCCGGCTTCCAGAGCCGATGAGTTCCGCAAACGCCGCCCGCCCGGTCGGCCATTTTGCCGAGCCAGCGAGTTGTGCTTGCCGATATCACACACAAAAAATTCCGCAAGCGGGGTACCGAAAGCAGACGATCGGGGCATGGCCAGAGAAGGGTGTTTCTCTCCTCATGGCCTCTCAAGAATCCCCTGTCGTTGAAGAAACAATGCGTCCGCCCCGCGAAACCTTCACGGGCTCTCCAAGCAAACGTGCCCCGGGAATGCTCCATCCCATCGGGAAAAAACCCTCGCTGGCACGAGCCCACTCCCGCTTCTTGGGTGTTCGGGCGCCGGATTGGTGCTCCCCCGGTCAGGGATTCTGAAAGACAGTTCGTGCTGCGATACCGCGCGGGAAATCCTTTTTCCCATCGGCAATTACCGACTCCGGCTTGAATTCACGGAGCTCTCCCGAAGCCTGGAGACGGGACCTCCGGGGCTTACGGATACGGATGGCCGCTCCCTGTGGTTATGGACCGTCTTTTGATTGACTTTTGAAGGTGGATGCTGCTATAAATTCTGTCTTGTAAGCAGAAGCTTAGCTGTTTTTAACCGTATCGAAGGTCCGCGTTGATGCGGGCCAATACTCCAGGAGGTATAGTCGTTGGGTACAAAACCGGCCACCAAGCGCAATCCGTCAGCCATGAAGCGTGTCCGTCAGACCGAGAAAAGACGGATGCGGAACGCTCACGTGAAATCTACAGTAAAAACCGCCACCAAGCGGGCAGACTCCGGAATCGCCTCCGGGAATATCGATGAAGCCAGGGAGAAGGTCCTTCTGGCCGCTCAGACCATTGCCAAGGCTGCGGCAAAGGGAGTTCTTCACAAACGAACCGCCGCGAGAAGGATTTCGCGGCTTACGCGCAGACTGAACAAGTCTGCGGCGGTTACAGCGTAGAGTTTTCGCTTCGATCTCTGGCGAGTTCCAACGGTCTTTCCGCAGAATCGAATGGCACAGCAAGGCCCCGATGGTCTCCATCGGGGCCTTTTCTTTTCATGCGTCCCCCCCCAATCGTGGCGGGAGAGCCCGGTTCATGCACCAATAAGCCTAAAAAGCAGGGTCTCAAGGACAATCCACTCAGGCTTTCCCGTGGTCTTAAGTTCGACATCAGCGCGGTGCAGGGCTTCGAATATCTCCGCCCCCCCCCGGGTCTGCGCTTCTCGCTTCAGAACCTGACGGTAGTGCCAGCCTATGATCCCAAGGAGGGATACCGCATCCTGCCCAGATTCCCGCAACGCCTTCATGATCCGGAGGGCCCTTTCTGCGTTGCGCTTTCGGATGGCCTCCACAATCGCAAACGGGGTGTACTCTCTCACGTGCCCGACGGCTGATTCCACCTCGGCCACACCCACCTCCTTGGGCCCCACCAGCGAGAGTTTCTCGAGTTCCTTGACGATCAGGGCCACATCCGGCCCCACCAGATCCAGGAGCAACCTTTCTGCATCTGCGGACAGGCGAATGCCCAGGTTGGCCGCACGCTGACGGACCCACAGGGGTACCTGGGTTTCGGGAACAGAAAACTGAAGTGAAATACAACCGGAGTCCATCAACAGCTTGAGAAACGCGCTGCGCTTGTCGAAGGTCCCCGTGATAAAGACGAGGCAGGTCTGGGGGGAAGGGTTCCCGAGGTAATGCTCGAAAACTTTCTTGTCGGCGGCTTTGAACGCCCCGGCTTCCTTTACGAGCACCACCCTCCGGGGGGCCATGAACGGAAGGGTTCCGGCCGTATTCACAATGTCTTCGGCCCGGTCCGTGGTGGCGTGAAACACCGTACAATTGAAGTCGTCCAGCCCCTCGGGGAAGAAGTGACCAAAGACCTCGGCTGAGGCCTCCTCCACGAGAAAGCTTACCCCGTGAAACAGATAAACGGCTGCGGGAAACCCTTTCTCCCTCTCGACATTGAACCGTTTCTCTCCCAAAGCCCGTTACCCTTTCCGGCGCTTCAACTTGGTCCCAGGTCCAGACGCAAAGTCATTGCAGCAGCAAGCGCCTGGCCAGTTCCCGCGCCACCGCCGCCGCGGCCTCGAGTTCCGCCTTTTCCTGCGCGCCTCTCGTCTCGAGGGCTCCGTCACCCGCCGGGAACGAGGCCCGTATAGGTGCCCCGAGGCCTCCAATGTCGAGGAGAACCTCCCCGGTTTCCGGCCTGAGGAGTTTGAAATCCGCATCCATTTCGACCTCATACTCTACCGCAAGGCCAGCCGCCTCCACCGTGGGAAACAGATCAAAACGAACGACCGAGGTTTCCAGGATGACTTCGGCCAAATCACGCTCCACAAGCCTGACCCGCCGGTCCCGCGCGAGTTCCTGAACCAGTGCCCGGTGAAGCAGGTCCTCCAGCCCCGGCTCCCGCGTCCGGTTGGCCACGGGTGCCACGTGCAGGCGTTCGAAGTCGAGCGATTCCCGCGCAGAGAGCACATGGTAACCACACGAGGAAAGGGGCACAAGCAGGAACAAGACGATCGCACGACCGAATGCCCGGTTCATACGACCACGTTGACAAGGCGTCCCTTCACCACGATCACCCTTCTCGGAGGTTTACCCCGCAGAGCTTCCACCACCTTCTCCTGGGACAGAGCGATGGACTTGAGCGTCTCTTCCGTTGTTTCCGCCGGGACCATCGCCCGGGCCCTGACCTTGCCGTTGATCTGAACCACCAGTTCGATCTCATCCTCCCGGGCGGCCTCCTCGTCCCAGGAGGGCCACGGAGCCTGCGAAACAGAGGTTCGGGCCGTTCCCAACCCACCCCAGAGTTCTTCCGCAATATGGGGCGCAAAGGGGGAAAGCATAAGGATCAGACGTTCGAGGGCGAACCTCATGACCCCCCGATCCGGGGCCGTGGCCGGTGAAAAATTGGTCAGGTCGTTGGTCAACTCCATCAAAGCCGCGATAGCCGTGTTGAAGTGAAAATCCCGGTCAATATCCAGGGTCACCTTCTTGATGGTCTGGTGGGTCTTTCTGAAAATGGCACGACCTGCGCCCTCCAGGGCCCCGGGCTCGAATTCGCCGCTGTTCCCGCTATGCCTGAACACCAGGGCCCAGACCCGGTGAAGAAACCGGTGGGCTCCTTCGACGCCCTTGTCCGACCACTCGAGGTCCTTTTCCGGAGGAGCCGCAAAGAGGGCAAAAAGTCTGGCCGTATCGGCACCGTAGTGTCCAACAAGGTGGTCCGGATCCACAACATTCCCCTTGGATTTGGACATCTTGGCCCCGTCCTTGATGACCATTCCCTGGGTCAGGAGATTCCGGAACGGTTCGTCGACCTCCATCAGCCCGATGTCACGGACCACTCTTGTAAAAAATCTCGAATAGAGCAGATGGAGCACGGCATGTTCGATACCACCGATGTACTGATCGACCGGAAGC
Source organism: Nitrospirota bacterium (assembly GCA_003235715.1). GTDB lineage: Bacteria > Nitrospirota > Thermodesulfovibrionia > SZUA-242 > SZUA-242 > SZUA-242. Next base: position 11,734 of record QJVM01000148.1, on the reverse strand, counting down.
CAGCGGCTCACCTGGGTCGAATCCAGCGGACGGTCCGACGGCTGACCGGTATACCGCAGAAAATACCAGGACGAATCCACGAAGGTGTCCATGGTATCGGTTTCCCTTCTGGCGGGCTTCGCGCAAACCGGACAATTGACCCTCACAAAGGCCTCATGTCGGGCAAGCGGTGACGACCCCCCACCGGTCAGATCGACGTCTTCCGGTAGAAGCACCGGTAGTTGCTCATCTGGAACAGGCACGGTCCCGCAGGTATCACAGTACACAATGGGAATGGGTGTCCCCCAGTACCGCTGGCGGGACACACCCCAGTCTCGAAGGCGGTAATTGAGCTTCCGTCGGCCAAGACCCTGCCCTTCGATATGGTCCATAATGCGGCCCTTTGCCTCCTCAGACCCGAGTCCCGAAAAATCAGACGAATTCACCAGGATGCCGGGATCCACGTAAGCCTCGGTCATGGTGGCTGGCGCAAGAACCTCCCCTTCCGGTTGGATGACCACCTTGACATCGATTCCGTATTTTCTTCCGAATTCAAAGTCTCGCTGGTCGTGTGCTGGCACAGCCATTACGGCTCCCGTTCCGTATTCCATGAGGACAAAATTGGCCACCCAGATCGGGACTCTCTCCCCCGTGAGCGGATTTCTCGCATAATGTCCGGTGAAGACGCCTTCCTTGGCCTGAATATCGCCGTAGCATTCCCGAACACGCTGAAGTCCCGCCTTGTCCCCGGTAAGGACTGAGGCCAAGGGATGATTGGCCGCCATGGACATGAACGTTACCCCAAACAAGGTATCCGGGCGGGTCGTAAAAATTCGCAGAGGTTCGTCCAGACCCTCGACCGGAAAATCCACTTCAACCCCTTCGCTCTTGCCAATCCAGTTGCGCTGCATCGTGGTCACGCGCTCGGGCCAGCCGGTCAGAACCTCACACCCCTCGAGTAATTCGTCCGCATAGGCCGTAATCTTCAGGAACCACTGATCCAGTTCCTTCTGAACCACCCGGCTGTCGCAGCGCCAGCATCGGTCGTCGTCAAGAACCTGTTCATTCGCCAGGACCGTGCCACAGGAATGGCACCAGTTCACAAAAGAGGATTTGCGGTAGGCGAGGCCCCTTTCGAACATACGGAGGAAGAACCACTGGTTCCATCGGTAATACTCCGGAGTGCAGGTCGTCACTTCGCGGCTCCAGTCATAAGAAAAACCCATCTTCTTGAGTTGGGCCCTCATATAATTAGTATTTTCGATCGTCCAGGTCTTGGGGTGGATCCCCCGTTGAATGGCCGCATTTTCGGCGGGAAGTCCGAAGGCATCCCATCCCATGGGGTGCAGAACCGAATAACCTCTCATCTTCTTGTAACGGGCAATCACGTCACCGATGGAATAGTTCCGGACGTGCCCCATGTGAATCTTTCCCGAAGGGTACGGAAACATCTCCAGGCAGTAATAATGCCGGTCTTTACCCTCGCTTTCGACGCGGAAGATTTCATTCTCCTCCCAGTACGCCTGCCACCTGGCTTCGATTTCCTGCGGTTTATATCGATCCTCCAATGTTTACCTCCACATGACAAAACCCCAATTACGGGACGACGGGTTCCCTTTCCGGTTCGACTGAACCCTTATGTGCACCCTTCAAAATAATCGTCCTGGTAGCGGGCTCACTTGTTCCTCCCAAGGCTCTCTGCGTCCTTTCTGATTCCGTTCCCGAATAGGCCGGGCGTTCTTCCGGATTGCACACCTCCCCCCCGTCATGAGGCAACCCCTTGCCCAGGGGATTGGGTGGTCAGGATACCAAGTCCGGAAGGGTTAAAATAACGCACCTGTCCCCGTGAAAACAAGCGATTCAACAACTTGAATATAGGGGATTTTCTGGGTCTTCCCGAAGGGTCAGGCGGAACGGGCAGGAATATGGATCACGTCGCCCACCCGAAGCCGTTTCGGATGCACCTGAGGATTGGCCCTCATCAGATTTCGGAGGCTGACCTGATATTTTCTGGAAATGGAGTAGAGCGTGTCCCCTCTCTGAACGCGGTAGGGCCATGTCAGGTCCCGGCTGCCAGCGCCTGTGTCGTTCTGCCACTGGGTCGAAGAGGCGGGGATACGAATGGTCCGGCCAATCCTGAGCTTGCGTGGATGCAGTCCCGGGTTCATTTCTTGCACGACCCGCACCGGAACCCTGTAGGTTCGCGCAATCGAAGCAAGGGTGTCGCCTGACTCGATTCGGTAAGGCATCATCGTAAACAGTTTGTCCTCAGGCAGATTCCGGAGCTGTTCCAGAAACGATTCGCCCGTTCCCTTCGGAACCCTGAGAACATAATTGGACTCATACGGCGGCGTCGCCCATCGGCGCAGCTCGGGGTTCAGTTCCTGAATTCTCGCCACGTTGACCGCTGCAAGTCGGGCGGCAACCTCCAGATCCATAGGGGTCGGGAGAACCACCTCGTCATACGAAAAGGGATCGTGATAGGACACGTCCATAAATCCGTACCGCTCAGGGTCCCGGGCAATGAGGGAGGCTGCAATAAAGCGGGGGACATAGTTCTTGGTTTCCTTCTTGATATGGCGGGTCGCCCGGATCTGCCAAAAATCATCGGTCCGGGTCTTGAGCACAGCCCGTCGAATCCGGCCCTCCCCCCCGTTATAGGCGGCCATGGCCAGGTCCCAGGAACCGAACAATTCATACAGGTCTCCCAGATAACGGGCTGCGGCCTCTGCAGACTTGATGGGATCCCGGCGCTCATCAACCCACCAGTTGACGCTCAGCCCGTAGCGGCGTCCCGTACTTTCAATAAACTGCCAGGGACCTGCCGCCCTCTGCCAGGAATAGGCATGGGTGTTGAACCCGCTTTCGATGAGCGCCAGGTAGACCAAGTCATCCGGCATGCCCGCCTGCCTGAAAATTTCCGACATCAAATCCAGATAAAGACCGGAACGTTCAAGCCATTTCTGGAATCTCGGCCGCATCTTCTCGGACTGGAACATCCTGATATTCTCCTCCACCGCACGATTCAGCGGCAGATCGAGAAATACCGTTTGGAAAAGAGGGGAATCACCCGACGTAATGCCTGAAACGTCCGGAAAACCTTCCCCGGAGGCCGCGTGGAGTTCATATACCGTGACCCGGTCCGGGAGACAGCGGTCAACCGGACGCGACCAGGGAAATCTTTCAAGAAATTCGGACTCAGTTGGGACAGCCGCGTAAATACCGCCCGAAAACAAACCATGACCCGGTGGGGAGGCGGAGCCCCTCAGAGATGATGCCTCGGATGGAGCCTCGGACAATTTCCCGTCCACCGGCTCGGGATCTGCGGAAATTCTCTCCAGCCAGGAACTTTCCTCAAACTCAACCGGACATTCTCGCCGTCTGGAGTCCATGGTTACTGCGCCCGCCCCGCTTGCTGGGTTGGCTTCCGAGATTTCCGGCTGGACGCTCCCCGTGGAAAGCCCGCAACCGGACAAAGCCACCGCAGCGCAAAGCACAACCAGCATAGAGGAAAGCCGTGTTCGCATGCTCAGATATGCACCTTGATTATTCTGTTGCTGTATCATTGCCGTCAGGACGCAACTGTTTTGCACAATTCATACCAATTACGGCGGAGTATTCTAACATTAAGTATTCTCTTGCGGAACACTCCACGTCCGGGCTGTCAGGTGTTACTTTTACGCCAGGGTTGAGTAACCCGGGTCCAGCCCCCCGGATTCGTGACCGTTCCCAACCCCTATGTGATCGGCATCTGCAGTGGAAAACTAAAAATAGATCTTTAAAGAATAGAGATTCCTGGTTCCGTTTGGCTTGACTTGCCGGATTATTCTTGTCTAGGATGAAAACCGTGCCGGATATGTTCAAGACCTTTGATTCTACTGTACCGGCCCGTAATTTCTTCAGCCGGTTCTTCGAACGTGGTATCCCGACCATACGCCCGCGGGTTCGGCTAAGCCATGTATCCGTGGTTAATGATAGCGAAATCACACATACCATCAAGGAAAGGAGGTGAATGACGCATGCGTTTACTACTTGTTTTGGTCGTAGGCCTGGTGGCCCTGGGTCTCGTCGGAACAGCCGTGGCCGTTCCGCCGGGAAAGACGGTCGAGTTTGAAGGTGGCGGAGCCGGAAAGGTTGTTTTCGACGGAAAGATTCACTCGACAGCCGGCAAGAAGTGCAATGACTGCCACCCGAAAGCCTTCAAAATGAAGAAGGGTTCCACACAGATCACAATGAAAGCCATTAACGAAGGTCAGGCTTGTGGTGTGTGTCACAACGGCAAGGATGCCTTTGATGCCAAGGCAGCAGAAAATTGCAAGAAATGTCACGTTCAGTAACCTTTTGATGTGAGCATTACGGAAACAAAGCCCCGGGACTGCAATAGGCCCCGGGGTTTTCTTTTGTTCCTCGCCATGCGGGTTTCGCTATATTTCCGGTACAGGGGCCCGTGCGCCCAAGGAACGTTACCCTGCGGCCGACCTCATGGCCAACGGAGTTTCCGGCCCGGACCTATTGGGGCATGCCATTCTCAGGAACCGGGGGAAGTGCATCCACCTGCGTCCGGAATTCATTCCAAGGATATTCGTCCCAGGGAGGCGGGCATGTCAGGACTTCCGTGATTTTTCGGGTTGGGTGCTCAAACACGATGCGCCACGAAAAGAGAGCAATGTGCTTGCCAGGAAGGGGTCCTGAAGCACCATAGCGAAGATCCCCTACGACGGGACAGCGCTCATGGGATAGCTGGGCCCTAATCTGGTGGGACCGCCCTGTGTCAAGCTCGATCCATAGCAAGGCAAGACCTCCAGACCGCCAGACGGCCTTTATCGTCAGACGGGATCGGCGTCCTCTTCCGGGCACAAGACTAACCCGCGTCCTGTTCAAGCGCTCGTTCTTTCTAAGGTAGTGAATCCGTTCCCCGGGCGGCCCCGGATCTCCCTCTACCACAACAAGATAGTGTTTGCCGACCCGACCTTCCCTGAACTGATTTGAGAATCGCGATGCGGCCTTGGATGTTCGGGCCAGAAGAACAATTCCACCAGCCGGACGGTCAAGCCTGTGCACGATTCCGATATAAACGTTTCCCTGCTTACGGGATTTTTTTTTGACCCACTCCTGCGCCCAGGCGTAAAGGCTGATGTCCCCTGTATCATCCGGCTGAACGAGCATATTCCAGGGCTTGTTAACCACAAGACAGTGATTATCCTCGTAAATAATGACAGGCATATATGTCTTATCGGCCATGGATCTGTGGCCAGACTGGGGCGCCGGCTCTCATCTCCCCCGATGAAGGCTCAAATTCCTGACCATCGCGCAAATACCCCGCATGGAAGAAACTTGCCGGAGGATGAATGCGGAAGCAGCATATCACCGGACAGGATAGTCCCGGGGTATCGGCTCAACTGTTCATCCAGCAGATTTCGGAAGCTGTGATGCGAGTAACCCGTCGCGTAGCCGTTTATCAGGAAGAAAGCTGGCTTATCATGCAGGAGTCGAGCACACCGCTTCACAAAGTCGCAAAGGTGCGTCTCGATCTTCCAGAGTTCACCCGACACCCCTCTCCCATAGGGCGGGGGATCCATGATGATCCCGTGGTAGCGGTGTCCCCGCCTCAGTTCCCGGGACACAAAAGCCTGGACATCGTCCTGAATCCAGCGCACCGGTTTCTCCTGGAGTCCCGAGAGTTGCTGATTCTCTCGGGCCCAACGCACAGCCCCCTTGGATGCATCCACGTGGCATACCCGCGCGCCCGAAGTTGCCGCGGCAAGGGTAGCTCCACCGGTATAGGCAAACAGGTTCAGAACATCCGCAGGTCCGTAGTGCTTCAGAACGCCCTGTAACCAGACCCAGTTAACGGCCTGCTCGGGAAAAACCCCGGTATGTTTAAACGAGGTCGGCTTCACCTTGAAGCAGAGTTCGCGGAAACGAATGGTCCAGTGTTCGGGCAGAGGGCGGCGGAAGTGCCAGCCTCCCTCCTCATGCTCTCTAACGTAAGAGGCGTCGGCCCTGTTCCACTCGCTTTCAGGAAGCGATGTTCCCCAGATCGCCTGCGGGTCCGGACGAACAAGCGTGTAAGGGCCGTAACGCTCCAGTTTCCGGCCGTGACCCGAGTCAATGAGTTCGTAATCCTCCCAGAGCACGCTCTCGTTAACCATGGGAAAGCCCTCGCTCTGGATTGAACTCCGTGTCGTCACCTTGAGGAAAAGAGGGACCGTGTAGCCTCAGGCAGGAGAAAGGGGCGCCCATTTCCGGCCGTGCGGCACGTTCCTGGTATCCAGCCAACCGGAAGGCATAGAAGGAAGGCCTGAACAAAAAACCATCAGGAAAAAGGAAGTCTGAGTTCGCGGACCGGTGCAAAACTCTTCCTATGTATCGCGCACGGACCGTGCACCGCAAGGTGCCTGAGATGGGCCGGCGTCCCGTATCCCTTGTGACGTCGAAATTCGTATTGGGGATAGACCCGATCATAACCAAGCATAATTCCATCACGGATCTCCTTGGCCACCACCGAAGCCGCGGCAATGGATGCGCTCGTCGCGTCACCACGAATTATGGCCTTCTGGCTCATCATGAGCAGGGGGAGACGTATGGCGTCAGTCAGGAGAAGGTCCACCGGTCTCAAGAGATCCTCCACGGCCGCCATCATGGCCATACGCGTCGCCTCCAGGATGTTCACCTGGTCAATCACCCCTGCTTCAACGACACCAACACCGATATCCGTGCACGCCATGACGAGTTCCCGCGCCATTCGGGCCCGTTCCTTTGGCCGGATGACTTTGGAATCGTTCAGCCCATCCAAAAAAAAATCCTCCGGCAGGACCATCGTCACCGCGACGACAGGGCCCGCCAGAGGACCTCTTCCGACCTCATCCACCCCACCAAGCCGGCACACCCCCTGGTTCCGAAGCGTACGGTCAAATTCGAAGAGCGCCTGGGAGCGAGGCATGAACACAGCCGTCAGCTGGTCTTGGTGAACATATCCTTGTCCTTGACCTTGGCTTCCTTGCCCTTCTTACCCCTGAGGTAATAGAGCTTGGCGCGTCGGACGCGCCCTCGTTTCATGACCTCGATCTTCTCGATCAAGGGCGAGAACAAAGGGATGATTCGCTCAACCCCGATTCCGTAGGAGATCTTTCGCACCGTAAAGGTCTCCCGCGTACCGCTTCCACGTCTGGAAATCACAACGCCCTGAAAAACCTGGACCCTCTCCTTGTCGCCTTCCTTCACTTTAAGGTGCACTTTCAACGTGTCACCCGGAGCAAACTGGGGCCACTCGCGTTTGAAGCCGCCCTCAAGGGCGCTAATCCTGTTCATGTCCTTCCTCCTTCTTTATCTCAGTAATCAAGGTCTGATCTTCCACATCCAGAACCGCCCGGTCAATCAAATCGGGCCTCCGGACCAGAGTCCTTCTCAAGGCTTCCTTCCGTCGCCAGCGCCGGACCTCTTCATGATTCCCGGAGAGCAACACCTCCGGAACCCGCATTCCGCGATAGACTGGCGGCCGCGTATAATGAGGATAGTCGAGGAGGCCGTCCCAAGAAAAAGAATCAACACTCGACGACCGCGCGTCCCCCAAGACTCCGGGAATAAGGCGTACGCAAGCGTCTATTATAGCAAGGGCGGCCAGTTCTCCACCAGTCAAGACATAATCCCCCAGGGAGACCTCGTCGTCAACAAGGCCCGCCATCACCCTTTCGTCGACCCCCTCGTACCGTCCGCATACGATGGTCAGCCGGCGCGACTCAAGGGACAGTTCCTCGGCAAAAGCCTGGTCGAACCTTCTTCCCTGGGGACTCGGAAAAAGAATACGACGCTCCTCCCCATCCAACCTCAGCCGGTCCACAGCCTCGAATATGGGAGCCGCCTTCATGACCATTCCGCCGCCCCCGCCGTACGGCTGGTCATCCGTCACCCGATGTTTACCCTCCGCAAAATCCCTTATATTAATGCTGTGAACTCGGACGAAACCGGAAGCTTGGGCCTTTCCGAGAATGCTTTCTGATGCATAGGCGTCGATTATCCCGGGAAAAAGGGTCAGGACCTCACAGACAAGCATTACGGCCTCGCCGTGGGGTCCGAAGACGGTGAGGTAATTCCCGTCGGGGAATCCGGGCGACCCTCCTCACTCTTCCCCAAACATCCCCTCCATCACGGACACTGTGATCGTTTTTTCCTCTAAATTGACCGCTCGAACCACTTCCCTGGTGGCCGGAATCAGCAGTTCCTCTCCGTCCGGGCTGCGGACAACATAGACGTCGTTGCTGCCTGTTTCCATAATATGATCAAGAATTCCGAGAAACGCCCCGTCGTCCGTCTGAACCCTCAGTCCCTCAAGTTGGAAATGGTAGTAAAGCCCTTCCTCAAGAGGAGGCATTTCCGACCGTGGGACCGACAACTTCAGACCGGTCAGGGCTTCCGCAGCCGTACGGGTATCTATCCCTTCCAACTGAAGCAGCACATGCCCCTTTTCCGGTCGGGCCCGAAGGATGCGCTGGGGTTCTCCTCCGGCATCCGTAAGACCAAGCCAAACTCGCCCAATTCTTGAAAAAAAAGCCGGGTCGTCCACAAGGGGCAATACCTTGACCTCCCCTTTGACGCCCCGGGCTGACACAATCTGCCCGACAATTACTTGGTGTATCAACTCATCAGGTCTCCCGTCGGCATCAGCCTGAAAATCCCTCCCTGTTCATCTCAGAAGTACCCCTCTAAGCGGGCGGTCCAACTGTTCCGGCAGGCACCCCTTTATTGAGGCGCCGGCACGAGCAAAGCCGTGCTTTGAAATCAGGAGACCCCGGCTATACTGAAAATCTTCTTCACGGTAGATGAAGGCTGGGCCCCCACGCTCAGCCAATGCTTCGCACGCTCCGTGTCTATCTTGATCTCCGACGGATCCGGCAGAGGATCATAGGTTCCAATAATTTCCAGAAACGGACCGTCCCTTCTGGACTTGGAGTCCGTAACAATGACTCTGTAAAAGGGGTTCTTCTTGGCGCCAATGCGCGTAAGCCTAATCTTGACCAACTCAATACCTCCTTACATAAACCGGGGAAGCCCCGGAAATCTCTTGCCCTTCATGCCTGTGAAACGCTTCATCATCTTCCTCATCTGGATGTACTGCTTGAGAAGACGATTAACGTCGGCAATGGTCACACCACTCCCGTCCGCGATTCTGCGGCGACGACTGCCTTTAATGATAGCATGATTGCGCCGTTCGAGGGGAGTCATGGAGTTGATAATCGCCTCGACCCTCCTCAACTGGCCTTCGTCCACATTCACATCCTTCAACTTCGACCCCAGCCCAGGCACCATTCCAAGAAGACCCTGCAGGGGTCCCATCTTTCGAATCTGCCTCATCTGGTCCCGAAGATCCTCAAGGCTGAAAGAATCCGAGAGCAGCTTCTCCTCGAGCTCCAGAGCCTCCTTTTCCTCAACGGCCTCCTGGGCCTTTTCAATGAGGCTGAGAACATCCCCCATCCCGAGTATGCGCGAAGCCACACGGTCCGGATGAAACGCCTCGAGAGGGTCAAGTTTCTCGCCAACCCCAATAAATTTAACGGGCTTTCCCGTGACCCAGGTAATCGACAGAGCGGCCCCCCCCCGGGCATCGCCGTCCATCTTGGTCAGGATCACCCCGTCAATCCCGATCTCCTTGTCAAAAGTCTCCGCAATGTTCACGGCCTCCTGGCCGGTCATGGCATCAGCCACAAGCAAGACCTCATGGGGAGAAACGTCCCGACGGATTTCCTTGAGCTGGTTCATCAGATCAGTATCGATCTGAAGCCGGCCCGCCGTATCCAGGATGACGATGTCATGAGCCTCGTTCCGGGCCCGGGTCACAGCATCCCGGCAGATTCTGACCGGATCATCCTTTTCCTGGGTTGCATGGACCGGTACGCCCACGGTCTTACCCAGCGACTGCAACTGGGTGATCGCAGCCGGTCTCTGCGTGTCAGCCGCGACAAGCATTGGTCGCCGGCCCTCTTTTCTGAACGTCATGGCCATCTTGGCAACAGAGGTGGTCTTTCCTGATCCTTGCAGACCGATCACCATGATCACCGTGGGCGGATTAGGGGCCAACCGTATCCCCTTGTGCACATCCCCCATAAGGGAAACCAGCTCATCGCGAACAACCTTGACCACCTGCTGGCCCGGCGTCAGGCTCTCCAGAACCTCCTTGCCGACGGCCCTCTCCTTGACCTTCTCAACAAACGCCTTTACGGCCCGAAAGTTCACATCCGCCTCAAGGAGGGCCATGCGAACCTCCTTCATGGCAGCAGCAACGTCCTCTTCCTTGAGCAGTCCCCGGCCTTTCAGCCTTTTGAAGACACCTTCGAGTTTGTCAGTAAGTGATTCGAACATGTGAGTGTTTATTCCCGTGGTCTCGGGAGATAGATCATATCAGCGTCATCACTGAGCGGCAGGCTCGGCCAGGAGTTCCTCCACCCGGCTCTCGATCTCCCGGTCCACACTGGGACGATATCCCTCGAGCTCATTTGTCACCAGCCCTGCCCGGTTGATGAAGAACATGGCAGGAATACCCCGGACCCCGTACACCTGTGAGACGGCGCCGTCATCCATAAGAACAGGAATATCGATGGATTTCTCTCTTACAAAATCGGCCACCTGGTCTGGCTGGTCCTGCACAGCAATGGCCACCGCCGCCAATCCCCTGTCCCGATATTTCCGGAAAAGCTTGTTCGTTGCCGGAAGGGATTCGCGACACGGCGGACACCATGTGGCCCAGAACTCGACGACAATCACCTTCCCTTCAAAGTCAGCGAGTGCGACCTGGTCTCCGTCGAGGTTCATAAGGGAAAAGCTCGGCGCCTTTTCTCCCTTTACCGCCCGAATCTTGTCCGGCGTTTTATCGCACCCTTGAAGGAAGACGGCAAACGCAAGAAAGAGGAAGATCACGCCCTTCCGCCAAGGAAGCCCGGCCGGGGCCGACGGGTCACTTTCCCTGCCGCTGCAGGAGTAAGAATTCATCACGTTCCGGATTTCCACGTTAATCAGGAAGGCCCTGCCAGGATTAACCGGCAGGGCCATCATTCCCAAAGGCTTTGCCTGTCACAACCTCCCGAGAGCAAGGTCCCGGGATTAATACCTCAATCAGCCCAGAAGAGTGTCGAACTTCGCCCGAAGCGTTGCTTCGGGAACAGCTCCGACGATCTGGTCAATCTTTTTGCCTTCTTTAAAGAACATCAGGGTAGGAATCCCCTGGATGCCGTACTTACTGGCAATATCCGGATTCTCGTCCGTGTTCAACTTCATCACCTTGACCCGGCCCACGTACTCGCCCGCCAGCTTCTCCACCACAGGAGCCACCATTCTGCAGGGGCCACACCACGTCGCCCAGAAATCAACCATAACCAGTCCCGGATCCTTGTTCACCTGAGATTCCCAGTCGGCCGATGTCACCGCTTTCACCGTATCTCCCATCCAATCCTCCCCTACATTAAGAATGAGTCCAAACGCGAGAGGTCATTATAGAGAGGTGCCGCGGCCTAAGTCAAGGAACGAAAAGCCTAATGTTTACCCGAGGTTGCTTGACGTGACGGCCCTTCCTTCGTTATCGTGAGGAACATGACCGGAAAGGTTGTTTCCATCAATATCAGCGCGCGCAAGGGCGAGCGCAAAACCCCTGTTCCGAAGGCCTTGGTGCGCGAGGGGTTCGGAATCGAGACGGATGCGCATGCGTCGTCCACGTGGCACCGCCAGGTGAGTCTCCTGGCCATCGAAAGCATCGAGAAGATGAGAA
>QJVM01000096.1 GCA_003235715.1 Nitrospirota bacterium | reverse complement strand
GGTTATCTATGGCCAATGGACCGGATTCTACACAATGCCCTCCTTCCTGTCGTGGGTTCGGAGCGTGGGGCGGGGGACTCCGTTGGACCAGACGGGTGGGGTGGAAACATCAGGATCTGAAAGGAAAATGCTTTCTTGTCCGGACGTAACAAGGGGGGTCTGGAGGCGCGGCGCCGTCCCTTACCGGTGCGGCAAGATAGCCACTCCGTGTTGACCGGGTACCCGCATGCGTGATAGCGTTTGCGCGTTCACCTGGGCCGTGGCGCAGGGAACAATCGGATCCGAGTTTCCGGGCAGCTGGCCCGAAAGGAAGAACCCATTGCTTATGAAGACGGAAACAGCAAAGAAGGTCTCCGCCGCCGAAAAACGCAGAAAAGCAATTCTGGAAACAGCCTATGATCTTTTTGTGGAAAAGGGCTATGGTTCGGTTTCGGTCGACGAGATCGTCAAGGCGGCGGGAGGTTCGAAGTCAACGCTGTACTCGCTGTTTGGGTCCAAGGAAGGGGTGATGAAAGCGGTCATCGAATCCCTGGCAGAGGAGATGCTGGACCATATAAAAGTCGGTGATGCATCGGGAAAGAACACGCGGGAAATGCTGGTGAGCATCGGGGAGACGCTCGTGGACCTTGCCTTGTCGGAGCATGCCATAAACCAGTTCAGGCTTGCCGTAGCAAACGCCAAGCCCTTCCCGGATGTGGCCAGGCTCTGGTTCAATGCCGGACCCAGGACGACCATGGACGGAATCGCGCAGTTCCTGGCCGAAGAAAGCGCCAAGGGTAGACTGAGCGTCAAGGATCCCCTTGGTGCTGCGTGGTTTTTCGGCGGTATGATTCTCCTCAGGGAAAACATGGTGCGCCTCGTGGGTGCTCCGCCGGCAAAAAGGAAAGAGATGATGGTTTGGGTCCGGGAAGCCGTGGATGTCTTCCTCAGAGCATACGGACGGTAATCCCCTCGTAGCCCCGCTTTCACGAGTGTTTTTTTCGAAATATTTCCCATTTTACAGTTAGTTAGATTCCCCTCGGAGACTGGCGGTTACAGGCCGTCCCCCTCTTGACAAGATGTGTACGATACGGTACAGTACTGTAAAGTGTACCGTACGGTACAGTACTAAGGTGTCCCGCTCGAAAGTCTTCCTGTAGCTCGTGGCGGGTCCTCCGTAGAACAAGGCGCCAAAGAAAGGTGCAAAGGGGAGGTCTCTCGATGAAAAGAAAGTTGCTTTCAGGAATCACGATGTTGTCGCTGAGTTTCTGGTTCACCCTGGCCGCATTTGCAGCAGGCGGCCCCAGGATAAACCCTCTACCCGAGGGGCTCGCGGCTCACTATCCACCAAAGGCGGAAGGGCCGGTTTACCTGTTTCAGATGCTGGACCTTGAGCGGGCCTTCTCAGGGATAGCAGCCGAGCTGACCGAGGATGACGTGGCCGGGGCTAGGGACCAGTACCGTCAGTTCGTCGCGAAATATCGCGCGACCAAGGGACTGGTGGCCGAGTGGCAAGAGGCGTTTCCCGAGGCAGAGGTCGAAAGCCTGGGCCGGGCTCTTCATGGTGAGGACCGTGGGGCCGCGTTCCGGGCCCTGGAAGGGGTGGGCGCGATCTGTCATCAGTGTCACGTGGATACGATGGTCAGCACCCAACAGAAATATCGTTGGGGGGATTTCTCCGCACTTGCCGTCGATGACAGCAGGAGCGGGCAGCCGAAACCGTACGCGGTTTTCAAGAAGTTCCTGGCGTCCAACATGGCCGGGATAGACGTCGATGCCGGGCAAGGCCAGTGGGCAAACGCAAGAACACATTTTGCCTTACTGCGGCACCGGTTCGAGGCTCTGTCGGAAACCTGCCGCGCTTGCCACGCGGAAAAGCCCGGGTACCTGGCCAACGTCAAGGCCTTGGGGCTTCTAGAGGAGGAAATGGGAAAGGCGGCGCCGGACAAGGATCGAGTGTCCGGCCTCTTAAAGTCCCTCGGCGGCGAGGCTTGTGCCGGATGTCATCTCATCCACGTTCCGGCGGCCATGCGCACGGCGGCCGTGCGTTGAAATATGCAGGCGAGGACAGGAGAAAACAACATGCATACTTCAATGGACGATGCACAGAAGCTTGGCCAGATGATGCTTGGCGCCTGGATGACCCAGGCCATCTATGTGGCCGCGGAGCTTGGAGTAGCCGATGTGTTGGCCCGCGGACCGGCTACCGCCAATGAACTCTCTTCGGCACTTGGAACCCGGGGCGACGGGCTTGACCGGGTCATGCGGGCCCTTTGCTCCGCTGGAGTTTTCAAACAGGATGACGAGCGCAGGTATGCGCTCACTTCTCTTGGACGGCTGTTCCGGTCCGACGTGCCGGATTCCAAACGGGCCTATGCCCGTATGTCGGGTGCGGAATTCTACCGTTCCTGGGACGGCCTTCTCGAATCCGTGAAGACGGGAACACAAGCCTTCAGCTTGAAATTTGGGAAAGAGTTTTTCTCCTACATGTCCGAAAACCCGTCCCGTTGGGGCGTCTATGACGAGGCGATGCACTGCGTCCACGGTCCTGAAACCCTGCCCATGCTTGAGGCCTACAATTTTGGGCGTTTTTCCAGTGTCGTCGACGTTGGGGGAGGCAAGGGACTCACTCTTGCGGCTATCCTTCAAAGGTTCCCAGACGTCAAAGGCATTTTGCAAGAACTTCCCGACGTGGCTTCGCGAGCCGCCCAGACCTTCGAAAATCTGGGCCTCACCTCCAGAGCCTCCGTGTCGGCAGGGAACTTCTTCGAGTCCGTTCCTGGCGGGGCCGACGCCTACCTGCTGCGGCATGTTATCCACGACTGGCAGGACGAGGAAGCCTTGAAGATCCTTAACAATTGCCGCCAGGCCATGAAACCGGGAAGCAGGGTCCTGGTCGTGGAGTCGGTGATCGGGGCAGGGAACCGTCCAGGTTTCGTGAAATGGCTGGATCTTATGATGATGATCGTCGGAGGACGCGAGCGGACCCTGGACGAATACAGAAAACTGCTTGAATCTGCAGGTCTTCGGCTTTCGAAGGCGATCTCGACCTCGTGCGAGGTAAGCCTGTTGGAGGCGGAACCAGCCTAAGGGATAGTCCTCCCGACGGATGAGACACGGCGGACCGTAACGGGATCCAGACAGGTATTATGATGAAGCACAAAAGGGAGCCATTTCGGTGGCTCCCATCTTGCTTCAAATGGTGCGGGATAGGGGGTCATGCTCTTTGTCGGCTGGTCTGACCCTCAACCCCAACGCGGAAGAGGTTGCGTGATTGCCCCTTCCGTGCGTTCAAAGTCCTTCAAAGAAGCCAAAGACGCCACCCCCCCCACGATCGGCAACCTTCGCCCTTCAACACCCTCTCCCCGTTTGCGCCTAAACCGTTGACCGTGCCACAAGTGCCCTTAAAGGGCCTATTGTATCCCCCCGCCGAATGCGCTGAAAACTCGCCCTATTCCAAAACCGAAGTAGGTATAACGAAGTTGATTGAAGGTGGCTCCCTTCACGTCCTTTAGTCCCAGTCCGATCTGGGGGCGGAATATCCACTGTCCTATCTCGATATTGAGTCTGTAGGAAACACTGCTGATTAGGAAGGCCCGTTTGTCGGCGGATGATTCCAGCGCTCCCTTGAAAGCACCTGTCAGGCCCCAACTTATTTCGTGGGCAAAAAGACCGTCCTGGGTTCGATAGAATAACGGGAGGGGGAAGATGAGTCCCGTATCAAACCCAAGGTAATCCGTCTTGTTCTCATAGGGGTGCACGTTTCCGATGCCGAAATAGGCACGCAAGGGCCACTGGAACACGATATCCGGAACAAAAACAGACCCGCCCACCATGACCCCATTGGCCTGCAAATCCTTGTCGTCCAGAGGGGCCACAATAAATCCCCAGGTATCGAGAGTCCATTTAATCTGTGCAGGTTTGTTAAAGAGCCCGAGGTTCTTCATTTCTTCATCAGTGTCCCCACTGCCTATGAGAAGACCACCCATGCCGTACACCTCCTCTACGGCTTGACTGAAATTGTCCGGCACCTCAGCCATTAACGGAAATGATGACCATATTTCCAACTCGCTCTCGACCCGCCTCTCGCCGGTGATAAATGTTTCCAGAAAGCTGTAAACGGACTCATTGGACACCTTGAGCAATCTTTCCTGGGCCTCCCTTTCCTCCTCAGTCTCCCATCCGGTGCCATCTTTACCAATCTTCCCGTCGCCGGTAAGCCTCCATTTCTCACCCTTGCCGTTCATAACGAGCCTGCCCCGGCTATTCCATTCTGTGTGCAGGGTCATCGAGGCAGCCGCGCCGCTGGCCGGTCGATTAAATCCCATATGCCCTGCCGAGAACGAGTCCTGCAGGTAATGATCAGCAAAGGCGTGTGTGAAGAAGGCATCCTCGAAGAGCTCAACGACTTTGATCCCCTGTTCATTATGGGCATCCAGCGCCAGCAACATGGAGGAGTTTAGATATTTTTGCGAGTGCCGCATTACGTGAGGATAAAAATGCTCACTATTCTGCAACGCAAGCAAGCTGTAGTTCTGCATGCTGGATGCCTTGCGGTCTGCAATCTTGCTTTTGAAATCTTCAGGGGACGACAGATGGTCTCCGGCTATGCCGCAGCTCTGTCCATATAAATCTGCATAAAAATACTTGCCATCCACCTTCAAGCAGGCAACCTTGGCCAAAAGGTAACCTGCTCGATTCTTCTCTGCGGAATCTTCCCCTTCATCGTGGTAAGGGTACTTCTTTATCAATTCATTACATGCATTCTCATAGGACGTCATCCCGAGAAATCGATGTTCATCAAATTCCCATGCGGTCGCGTTAGTGGCAAAGAGAAACAAGGAGAGTAAAACCCATATGGACCGTTCCTGAATGATTCTTGACATATGCCCTCCGTGTTTATGCGATTCAAACTCAAAAATTGGCCGTCAATTTTCTTGACCCTCAGGCGTGTCGCTTCTATACCCTCTTTTTGAAGCAGGACAGGAAATCTTTTGATATGGGTGCCGACCGGCACTGCTCATGGAACCCTGCGGCAAATAATAGGGACTTGCCGCATATCCCCTCCAAATATGCAACAGCAAGCCGATCGGTTGCCTTGATGAATTCACCATACCGGAATTGCAGGGCGGAAGCAACCATCAGGAGGGCCGACTGTTGATCAAGGCCCCCTCTGCCTTTAGAGCCATCGCTTGGATACGTAGACAAGAAACGTGGAAGAAGTACGGTAGAATGTCGCCACAAGTACTGATGGTCGTCTGCCGAATTTTCACCTTTCGTATCACTTGCCGAAATAACGGTTGAATTAGTGACCGTAACATTCATCCATTAGGATGTGTGTCGAATCAGCGGAGACCGGCCAGATGATCGCATAAAGCCAGGTCTGTGGGGGGGCAAATCGAAGACATAAAAAGGGCAGGGCGTTAACCCTGCCTTTTTCGTTCTGGGAAATCAAGGTATATAGGAAGGGGGACAGGTCAGGGACGCTACAGCAACCCGGAATCCATCCGTCTCATGTCACTCCTGTAATGGGCTTTGATTATTGCGTTTAGAATCCTTCTGCTCCGCCTCGTACAGTGCCAGGGCCACCGCAGACCGGAACCATTTCTGTCCTTTCACATCGTCAAAGCGCCACCCGTAAAACCTGGCGATCGAGATCGCCTTCGTTGCCTCCTCGCTGATGAGCCTTTTTGCTTCTCTACGGTGTCTCATTCCCGTGATCATAGACTCACCTCCTGTTCTTTTGAGCACAGCGTCGCATAAATTAGAACAAGAATCAAGAAATATTTCACACCCTGAGACGCGACTCCCGGC
>QJVM01000030.1 GCA_003235715.1 Nitrospirota bacterium | reverse complement strand
GCCATGAGCCCCACCGCTCGGATTACCAAACGCTCTTTCGATATGCCTCAGACGAAAAGACAAGCCTCTGCTCGGCCTGCCACCAGAAGTAAGCCCTCCAACGCCTGGGCTTTTGTCGCCGAAAGAAAGAGGGGGCCGAAGCCCCCTCGCGTGCTCCATCTATACGACGCCAGGGATTACTGGATCTTGAACTCCGCCCGGCGGTTCTTGGTCCAGGCCGCTTCATTGTGCCCCGGGTCTGCGGGCCGCTCCTCGCCGTAGCTCAGGGTCGATACCCTGTTTGCGTCCACGCCAAGGTTCTGGATGTAACTCTTCGCCGACGAGGCCCGGCGCTCTCCGAGACCAAGGTTGTATTCAAGGGTCCCCCGTTCGTCGCAGTGCCCCTCTATCAAGAGTCTGGCCTCCTTGTTCTTGAGCAGGTAATCCGCCACCTTTTCCAGCATAGGTTTCCCTTCGGGCTTGATGTTGTATTTGTCGAAATCGAAATAGATCGCTCCGAACATCTTTTCCATACCCGTTTCCGCAGGAACCGGAGGAGGCGCTTCGGCAGCCACGTTCAGCGTGGCCGATGCCGTGGCCGTTCCGCCGGGACCCGTAGCGGTCAGGTTATAAACCGTGGAAGAGGCAGGACATACGTCGCGCGACCCACTGGCCGCCACGGTATCGCCATCCGGATCAATCCGCACGGTGTCGGTATTCGTAGAACTCCAGGAAAGGGTGGCACAATTGCCGGGCATGATGGAGGCGGGTTTGACCGATGCCGTGATGGTTGGGACAGGCTTCTTCTGCTTCGCTTCCCAGCAGGGCCGGGTCTTGGCAAGGAGTTCGTCCGCCGCTCTCTCGGCATCCTCCACGTAAGGAAGAGCCTCTTCCCAATTCTCTCCGGACTCATGACGGGCATGATCGAATGTAGCTTTGGCCCGAGCGAGTTCACGGGGCGCACAGTTCACCGCATCCATCCTTTCGGCTTCAGCAATCTTGGCGGCGATCCGGTCCAGCCGGCTTATCTGTTCCTGCGTGAGGACCGTGGCGCAGCCCACGCCAAGAAAAACAAAGGCCACGATGATGGCAATCGTACGAAGGTGGATCGTTCTCATTTCGCACCTCCGGACTTCTGAATGGCTTGATCCGCGTATTTTATGGACTCTTCAGCAAAAGCATTGGACTGTTTTGCATCCCCCTCGTCCTTTTCGTGACGGGCATACTCAAGATAGGCTTCCGCCGCATAATATTCGAACGGGGCCTTCTGCTCGGCGCCCAGATTCTTTGCCTGTGTGAAACTCGATTCTGCATCCTGAACTCGCGTCGCCGTGGCACAGGCCGACGCCATCACTAAGAGAGCGACCGTACATACGAGACTCATGATTTTTCTCTTCATGCTTTCCCTACCTCCTCATAAGGATTTCATCTTTCTTTCAAGGAATTATATCGAAACAGGCTCACCGTTTGACACCGGAATCCCCTCGTCTGGTGAGTATAGAAAGACTACACCAAATACCCGAAAACGTAAAATCCGGGTCAGGAAGATATACCACAAACCGGATCTTGCCAAGGGAAATACCTTAAACCGAGATAAGGGGCTCTTTCAAGAACAGGCCTAAGAAAGCATTTGTCTCTGGCAGAAGGCGGGATGTGGCCTTTGGTTTGAACCTTCCGGCCTGAAAATTGCTATTGAAAATTGCTATGAGGTGTGTTACCGACTCATAATGAACGTATACTTCCTCATGGCGCCAGGACGGAAAGCAACAAACGGGTCTGTCAAAAGGTCAGCCGTGAGATTTCAGTCAACCCCAACCTGATGTTTTCTCGCGTGGCCCCTTCCACGGCCATCCGGAACCGGGTCACGCCCGCCAGTGAATCCTCGGTGGTCGCCGTATAAGACGATTGGATTACCTTCCTCAGGACGGTCTCACGGGTCTTGGCGCTCGTCAGCGACCAGCCTGCCTCCATGGTGACCCTGAAGCTCGTGCCCCACAGGGGTTTGGTGGTTTCCGTAATGGTGACGCTCAGGATGTAGTCCCCGGTCTGACCGTGGACGACCTCCCTGAATAATCCGCTCTTTACGATGGATTCTTCTATGGCTCCGGCAAGATCCTCGTTGGAGACGCTCGGGATATCGACGGCGCCCGTCTCATTCCCTCCCTGAGTCACGATGGAGACCGAATACGGATGCGCCTGCCCTGCCGGTAGAGAGACGACCATGGCGGTTTTCTCCGCAGGTGAGGCACAGCCGGTCAACCCCGCGCCTGAAACGGTCAGAACGACCAGCAATGACCAAGCAAAGAAGGCCTTCTCAGTCGTCATTTCTCGCCCTGTTTGAAGATGTTGGTCAGGACCTCATCGACCATCTCTTCAGGCGATTTCCGGGTGAGTGACGTATGAAAGGAATTTCCTGAGGCAATCGGGAAATCGTCCTTGGGGTCACGGAGCTGAACCGTCAGTTCCAGCATGTACATCGTGATATCCCACTGCCATCGGTCTGCGTAGGTCACGAGGGCGTCGGCGTCCGCTGGAACACTTCCCTCCGTCGTGGCCTTCAGGCCCATGTCCTGGAGCTTCAGAACGATAAGCTCGTTTACCCCGTGCTTGTCCTTGTCGTGTTTAACCACGTGCAGCTTCTTTATGGCATGAAGGTTCGCCCCTGGATCCAGGGTTGCCGTCGCCCGGTTTATCGCGCACCCGGACGCAAAAAGCCCCACAACCAGCAGAACAACCCCTCCCCTTATAACCCGATGTCTTGTCATGTTGGTCCCCCCTTGGCATGAAGCGAATTCGGCAGATACTAATAAGATAAATTATACGCCCGCCCGCAAGAGGCCACAGGAGCTCAGAATCCGGCCGTATCGATAGCCCGATGGGAAATCATTCAGCCGGACTCTGTCCTTTCATGCTTTCCTGTCCAATCCGCTCTCATCCATAGTCCACGGATAAATACCTAAGGGCCGACATAAATAAAGTACCCTTCGGCCGGCGCCATGGGGAAGTCGTTACCCATGAGACTGCCATCCTCCAGACGATGGGCCGTGTCGAACTGCCCCGTATCCAATTTGAATCTCTGGATCGTGGTTCTCATGCCCTCCTGGCCTATACTCTCCAGCACACTGTAAGCGGTTGACCCTGCTGACATGCATCCAGACCCGGTGAGGTTGACCCCGGGAAGGGCCAACAGTTCGCGACAATAGCGTGAAGAGAAGATGACCGTGTGATCCTGTTCGGCGTAGACAATCAGGCCATCAAGTCCGGTCCCCGGATTCAGCGGAGTGTTTAACCCGTAAAAGCTTCCGGTGGTGTTATAGCCGGCCTCGGAAAAGGTCCTGCTGATGGGATCAAACACATGAACAGAAGAAATGACACTGCTGCCGCCCATTTCCACCATCAGGTCGGCCATGTGCCCGTAGAACAGGACCTCTGCCGGGAAGCTGACCAGATTGAATCCCTCTCGCAATTGCAGGACAGACTCCCCGGGGATGGAATCAAAATTCATGGGATCGCTCAAGGCATCCATCTCGCTCTGCGAGTTGTAGCCATCGCCGTCCGGGTCTCCGAGCGGATCAAGGATCGTTATGCCGTCCGTCGACACCTCGTTCGAGGTAAGACCCCACCCGTTTGTCGCCCTCACACAAATATAATAGGTCTCACCGTAGGTCAGGGAGGCCTGCAGGTTCCCGGCGCCAAAGGCTGCCGTCACGGTCCAGTCCTGGATCTCAGCCGTGCAGGGGCTGGTCCCGATGCGGTAGGCAAACTCGGTGATCCCGGACTCCGGGTCCGTCGCTCCCCATTCCGCAAACAGGGACGTGTTATCCAGGGAATAGATGCCGCCGTCCGTCACCCAAGCCACCGGCGGTGGCCCCCCCAAAACTGTAAACGAATAGGCGTAGGGCGTTTCGGTCTGGCACTCAACGTCCTGGAGAGAAACCGCCACCAGGATATTGCCGATAGGCATCAGCCGGGTGATGACCGAATCAAACGTAAAGGTTTTGCTTCCCCTTGGCGGCACCACGATGTGCTGATTGTTCCTGAGGGCCGGGTTGGCATCAGCCGGATCGTCGTCCATGAGCAGGGTCAGATCCATTCTATGCTCCACCGGCTCCGGGTTGAGCACGGTCACGATGAAACGGATCCGATCATTCAAACGGTACTGATACTTGAGGGCCCCTGTATCAGGATCCACAATCTTCACATCGATCACATGCGGACAGGTGCTGACATCATCCAGGTTCACCCCAGGGCAGGATAATCTCGCCGCCTTCTCCTCTGCCCGCGTTTGAGCCTCTGTCTCATCCGCCGCGCACACGGCCACGGAAATAGGAGCATTGAGTTCAAGGGCCACCTTGAAATCCGTAGCCTGAACGTAGTGGCCGCCGTTCATGTGTCGCGTGTTGACCTGAATGGCATTTCCAGCCTCGCCCTCCATCGAATAATTGAGGAATGAAGGTGGGAAAGCACTCGTATAGAGGCCCTCGGGGATGATGTTCCGGAGCGCCATAACCTGGTTTCGGTTCACACTGATATCAACGTCGTGCGGCCGGTAGCTCCACTTGCTTGCGTTAAGCCTGAAATTGGTAAACAGGGCGGCCTTGTTCACCTCTGTGACCTGAAGCCCTTCAGGAAGCGTGAAGGGGACCGTGAAATTCGGCCGGTTGGTACAATAGCTGCCCCATACCTCCCGGCAGATCTGTGGTTGCTGTACCAGCATGTCGTAACGCTGAGTGCCTGCGTCACACCCGAAATGCGTCTGGACTGAGGCTTGGCCCTGGGCGCCCTGGGCAAAGACCGTGGCATCGAACTCACGACTCGCTGCAAGGGAAAATTCCACGAAGTCCCCTGACCCCAGCCTCAGGTGTTCGATTACGGGAATGGAGGTCAGGTAAGGCCGGCTCAAGGCATCGCTCTCCACCCTGATATCCGTAAGGGGGTCTCCGTTGTTGGTAACCCTGAAGGTATTGGTCAGTGTGAGCGCATCCGTGCCAACCTGTTCGATACTGAGGTCGAACACAGGGTCTCTCACATTAACAACAGCCTTGGCATAGCCGATGAGGGGCGCGGACGTTCCCATATCCGCGAGCAGTCTGAAAAGAAGCCGATATTGCGGTCTCATGGCGTCCTGGGCATGGAAGGCGACCTCAATCTGTTTCGTCTCCCCGGGTTGGATCGTGACCGTCTGGTCCATGCTTCCATCTCCCCGGAAGCCGGCGATGAGTTCAGGGTTCCGGTTTATGATCGTAAGAAGGATCTCGTGGGGCGCCACATCAATGTTCCTTACGTTGATGGCGGCCACCTGTTCGTAGTCGCGTTCGATCAAGAAATCATAAGGTTCGCCCTCAAAAGCAATCCCTGTCTGGACAAAGGTGCTTCTCACCTCACTGGCGGAAACCCCACAAGCAGTCTCCGTCTGGACATACCACTCGTAAGGAGTATCCCAGGCCAGGCCGCCCACGGTTACGGTGTGTTCCGTTCCCGGAGCGCCGGATGCTAACGTCCAGGAAATATCCCCCTGCTCCCGGTAGAAGACATCGCTACTGCCCGCCGCGTCTGAGGCCCATGAGAAGACAAGGCTGTTTGTGCCTACCGTCTCACCATCAACAGGCGTTATGGCACTGAGAATTGGATTCTGGACCACCGTCAGGATGCCATCGATGCTGAACACCGGTCCGGCAGTTAAAGGCGTGATATCCACCGTAAAGGGATAGTCCTGCGCCACTATGCCGCAGTCTTCGGGAATGTGGATATCCAGAGTAATTTCCCTTTCCTCACCGGAAAGCAACGGGAGAGAGGTTTCGCTGAACGTGTACCAGGAAGGGTCAAGTCCGTTGATGCTTA
>QJVM01000076.1 GCA_003235715.1 Nitrospirota bacterium | reverse complement strand
ATGCTGGGAGGTCCCAGAATGGAACTGTTTACCGACCTTGAACAGGTCGAGGGTTGCTGCGCGAAGAAGGGCGTCGTGACCCTGGGAAACTTCGACGGGCTGCATATCGGACACCAGGTGCTGATCGGAAAGGTTGTGAACCGGGCCCGGGAAATCGGGGGCAACAGTATTGTCTTCACCTTCCATCCGCATCCCCTCAAGGTGCTGTCGCCGGACACCTGCCCTCCGCTCATCAGCACGTACGAGGAGAAGATTGCACTTTTCGAGGAGCTCGGCATCGACCTGCTGCTCATGATCCCCTTCACGCGCAAGATTGCCGAGATGAGCGCATGGGATTTTGCGGAAACCGTGCTGGCCAACACCCTCAATGCCTCAGAGGTTTTTGTCGGTTTCAATTATCGCTTTGGGCGGGACCGTGAGGGTTCTGTGGACCGGCTCCGGGAATTCGGAGAGAAACTCGGATTCCGGGTGACCGAAGTTCGGGAGGTCACGGTGCATGACGAGGTCGTGAGCAGCACCAAGATCCGTGATCTCCTCAGGGCGGGAAACGTGGATCATGCGGCCCGACTTCTGGGCCGTCCGTACGCCATCACGGGGCGCGTGGTCAAGGGGGATCAGCGGGGCCGGACTCTTGGATTTCCCACGGCCAACGTGGAGCCTGTCCACGAAATCATGCCGTACCCCGGAGTCTATGCGGTCCGGGTGTTTCTTGAGGGGAAACAGTACGACGGGGTCGCCAATGCCGGGTTCCGTCCTACCTTTGACAAGAGGGACCTCTGCCTTGAGGCGCACATCCTGGATTTCTCCGGAGAGGTTTACGGAAAGGAAATCACGCTCTTCTTTGTGGCCAAGATCCGCGATGAAAAGAGGTTTGAGTCTCTGGAGGCCCTGAAGGCGCAGATCGAGAAGGACATCGTGGAAGGCCGGAAACGCCTACATAGCCAGCCCTGACCGGAGGGGCTCCGGTCTCGGTCTTCTGTTGCCGGACGGTTTCTCCGATTGCCTTGGCAGGGGCGGTGTGATATGGTTTAGGCCATTTTTTCCTGGAGGAACCCTGCGATGAAGACAAGAAAGAAGAACGCGAAAGAGAAGGTGGTTCTGGCCTACTCGGGAGGTCTGGATACCTCGGTCATCATCAAGTGGCTGATTGATCATTACGACTGCGAGGTGATCGCCTTCTGTGCTGATCTGGGCCAGGGGGAAGACCTTGGGGCGGTCCGCAGGAAGGCCCTGGAGACCGGGGCGTCCAAGGCTTACGTGGAGGACCTCCGCGAGGAGTTTGTCCGGGATTACGTTTTTCCCATGATGCGCTCCTGTGCGCTTTACGAGGGCGTTTATCTTCTCGGGACGTCCATTGCCCGCCCCCTGATTGCCCGAAAGCAGATTGAGATCGCCCGCAAGGAGGGCGCCACGGCCGTGAGCCACGGGGCCACGGGCAAAGGAAATGACCAGGTCCGTTTCGAACTGACCTATTATTCCCAGCAGCCGGACATCCGGGTTATTGCGCCCTGGCGGGAGTGGGATCTGGGAGGCCGAGAGGCCCTCATCCGCTATGCCAGAAAGCATGGGATCCCTGTACCGGTGACGAAGAAGAAACCGTACAGCACAGATCGGAACCTTCTTCATATCAGTTACGAAGGTGGGGTCCTGGAAGATCCCTGGCGGGAGCCGCCGGATACGACGTATACCCTGGCTGTTCCCCCGGAGAAGGCGCCGGCCAGACCGGCCTACCTCACCATAGACTTCCGGAAGGGGGACCCTGTGGCCGTAAACGGAAAAGCGCTTTCACCCGCGCGGCTTCTCGATGCCCTGAACCGCATTGCGGGACAGCACGGTGTCGGACGCGTGGATCTGGTGGAGAACCGGTTTGTGGGCATGAAGTCCCGGGGCGTCTACGAAACGCCGGGCGGAACCGTTCTCTACACCGCCCACCGGGCTATGGAGTCTCTCACCCTGGACCGCGAGGTGCTTCACCTTCGGGATTCTCTGGTGCCCCGCTATTCCGAGATGGTCTATTATGGCTACTGGTTTTCCCCGGAACGGGAGGCCCTCCAGGCTTTCATGGACCGTTGTCAGAAGAAGGTGACCGGAACGGTTCGGCTGAAGCTATATCGGGGCAACTGTATGGTGGTGGGGAGGCGTTCGCCCAAGTCCTTGTATAACCCTGAGCTGGCCACGTTCGAAAAGGACAGTATCTATAACCAGAAGGATGCGGAGGGTCTGATCAAGCTGAGCGCTCTCCGCCTGAGAACAGGAAGACGGGTTGGATGAACCCCTCCCGTGCTGGCTGGCCCTCAGGGGAGCGCCCGGGCTCGGGAACGTCCTGACCCGGCGGCTTGTGGGGTTCTTCGGGTCGGCCGAGGCGGTCATTCGTGCCGACGAGGCGGGCCTTCGGGACTCGGGGATTCTCGGTCCCGCCCGTGCCGAAGCCTTGTACCGTTACCTCCGGACCTTTTCCGGATGGGGTGATATCGAACGGGAGATCGAAAGGGCCCGACGGATCGGCATCCGGATGCTTGCCCTTTCAGACCCAGAGTATCCCGAACTCCTCTCAGGGATCGCCGATCCGCCCGTCGTGCTTTATGTCCGGGGGACCCTTGCGGGTACCGACCGGTTTGCCGTGGCTATTGTCGGCTCACGGGCCACCTCTCCGTACGGGGTGCAGCAGGCGCGGGACCTTGCCGGGTCTCTGGCCCGGTCCGGGATCACGATTGTGAGCGGTATGGCTCTTGGAATCGATGCCGAAGCCCACCGGGCAGCCCTCCGGGCGGGAGGCCGGACCCTTGCCGTCCTTGGGTCGGGCCTTGACGTGATCTATCCCATGGAGAACCGGAACCTGTATTTCGAGGTGGCGCAATCCGGGGCCCTGATAAGTGAATTCCCTCTTGGGTCCGAGCCGGAAAAGGCGAACTTTCCAAAGCGAAACCGGGTGATTAGCGGCCTCTCCCTAGGGACGGTGGTCGTGGAGGCTGCCCAGAACAGTGGGTCGCTAATTACGGCTCGGTCAGCCCTGGAACAGGGGAGAGAGGTTTTTGCTGTTCCGGGCCGTGTGGGCGCTCCGAATTCCAAAGGGACTCATGCCCTGCTCAGGCAGGGCGCCCGGCTGGTGGAGAATTCATCAGATATCCTGGCTGAATTGAAGGGGGTTCTCGGCGGCTATCTGTCTGAAAAACATGGAAATGTTGAGGCCGGAAGGTGTCCGGGTCGAGAGCCCCTGGATCCCGGGGAGGCCGGGCTGCTCACCCATCTTGCTGACCAGCCGAAAAATATTGACGAGATTGCGGCTCTGTGTGGCATGGATGCGGCTTCGGCCATGGGCCTCTTGCTTTCTCTTGAGCTGAAAGGGTACGTTCACCGTCAGGCCGGCATGCTCTTCATGCGGACCTGAAGCTGGCAATTCTTGGAATACGGGAGGCGTTTTGGCAAGAAAGATAAAGGATTACAGGGAATTGCTCCTGCAGAAAACAGAACTGGAGGAGATGAATCCTGATACCGCTGAGGAACTCAGGGCTCTGGTGGAACACGACCTGGGAATTGATGTCTTGCGGATCGGGAACCCGGTTCCCCTGGAGAGTGTGTTTCCGTCCATGCCGGAAATGGAGTTGGACCGGCTCAAGGCAACCATTGCCATGATTCTGACGGACACGTTTGGGTTGAACAAGGAAGAGGTCTTTGACCTCCTTTTTGCAAGCGGGGATCCCATCTTCTGGCAGTAACTCTCTTTCGGTTCAACACGTTCGGACATGAAGTCGCTTGTCATCGTTGAATCTCCGGCCAAAGCCAAGACCATAAACAAATTTCTGGGGAAGGACTTTGTGGTCAAATCCTCAGTGGGACACGTGCGCGACCTCCCCGAGGGAAGGCTCGGTATCGATGTCGTCAACGGGTTTGCGCCCGATTACGGCATTATGAAGGGCAAGGAAAAGGTCGTTCGGGAACTCAAAGCCACGGCCAAGAAATCCGACCGGATATACCTCTGCCCCGACCCTGACCGTGAAGGGGAGGCCATTGCATGGCATATCGCCGAGGAGATCGGCGGGAAGAAGCGGGACAATATCTTCCGGGTCACCTTTAACGAAATCACGCGCAGTGCCGTCCAACAGGCCATGGAGCATCCGGGCACAATCAACATGGATCTGGTGGAGGCCCAGCAGGCCCGCCGGGTGCTGGACCGCCTCGTGGGATACAATCTGAGCCCGCTGCTCTGGAGGAAAGTTCGCCGTGGCCTCTCGGCCGGGCGGGTCCAGTCCGTGGCGGTCCGGATGGTGGTGGACCGCGAGCGGGAAATTGCCGCCTTCAAGCCGGAGGAATACTGGACCATTACGGCGAGGCTGGACGGGGGCCTGCCTCCGGAATTCGAAGCCCGTCTGGCCCGCCATCAGGGCAAGAAGATCACCCTTCCGGATGCCGAGACGGTCAGGAAGGCCCTGGCCGAGATTCGTGCGGCCGATGCATTTGTTCTTTCCAAGGTTGAACGGAAGGAGCGCAGGAGAAATCCGGTCGCTCCGTTTACCACGAGCAAGCTTCAACAGGAGGCGGCCCGGAAACTGGGTTTCCAGGCCAAGAAGACGATGATGGTGGCCCAGCAGCTCTACGAGGGGATTGAACTCGGGGCCGAGGGTTCGGTGGGCCTGATCACCTATATGAGGACGGACTCCGTCCGGGTGGCCGCCGAGGCCCAGGACGAGGCCCGTCAGTATGTCACCGAGAAATTCGGGAAGGATTACCTTCCCTCCAAACCACCGGTTTATGCCTCGAAGAAGGGCGCCCAGGAGGCCCATGAGGCGGTCCGCCCCTCCTCGGTCCACCGGGACCCCGAAGCCGTGAAGCCCTTCCTGAGCCGCGACCAGCAGAGACTTTATGCGCTGATCTGGAACCGGTTCATTTCCAGCCAGATGGCGCCCGCAAAACTCGAGCAGACAACGTTTCACATCGATAGTGGAGACTACACCTTCCGGACCACGGGGACGGTGGTCCGCTTCCCCGGATTCATGACCATCTATACCGAGGGTCAGGACGACCAGGACGAGGAGAAAGAAGCGCAGCTTCCGGGGCTGGAGCAGGGCGCAAGGCTGAAGCTCCTTGGTCTCCAGGAGAAACAGCACTTCACGCAGCCTCCACCCCGGTATTCCGAGGCCACGCTCGTCAAGGAACTCGAGGAAAAGGGGATTGGCCGGCCGAGCACCTATGCCAGCATCATCTCCACGATACAGGCAAGAAAGTACGTGGAGAAGAAAGAGGGTCGGTTCCTCCCCACCGAACTGGGAACGGTGGTGAACGACCTGCTCGTGGAGCATTTCGCCAAAATCATGGATTACGATTTCACGGCGAGGATGGAAGAGGAACTGGATGCCGTGGAAGACGGCAAGATGAAGTGGGTCTCCGTGGTCCGGGACTTCTACGACCCGTTCAATATGGATCTCGAGAAGGCCACCGACATCAAGCGGGTCCGACCGGAAGACAAGCCCACGGATATTCTGTGTGAGCAGTGTGGCAAGCCCATGGTGGAACGTTGGGGTCGTCACGGACGGTTTATTGCCTGCACCGGATACCCCGAATGTACCAACACCAAACCCATGGAAAACGGCAAGCCGGTTCTGGCACCGCAGGCCACGAACGAGGTCTGCGACAAGTGCGGCAAACCCATGGTCCTCCGGTCGGGACGCTACGGTCAGTTCCTTGCCTGCTCGGGATACCCCGATTGCCGGAGTACGCGGCCGCTTCCAACGGGCGTGAAATGCCCGGAGGATGGAGGCGATATCATTGAGCGCAAGTCCCGCGGCGGTCGAACCTTTTACAGTTGCGCCAATTTTCCGAAGTGCCGGTTTACATTGTGGAACCGGCCCGTTCCGGAGCCGTGTCCAAAGTGCGGGGCCCCCTTTCTCCTGGAAAAGAAACTAAAGAGCGGCCTCGTGCGGGAGTGTCATGACAAGTCCTGCGGCTACCGCCAGGAACTGGGCGGAGAAGGGGCCTCCGAGTCTCCTCAGGATACGGACGAAGGTTAAAGGGCCGGACCGGTTCTAGAGCGAGGCTGAACGCCGGAGGTCTTCCAGGGCGTCCTGCATATCCTCCGGCAGAGGCACGCAGTATTCCACCCACTGTCCCGTAACCGGGTGTTCCACCCCAAGACATGCGGCATGAAGCATCTGTCTGGAAAAGCGGACGGAGCCCAGGACCAGCTTCCGTCCATACGTCCGATCCCCGAGTACCGGGTGCCCGATGGATGCAAAGTGAACCCGAATCTGATGCGTTCGCCCGGTGAGCAATCGAACCTCAACCAGCGATGACGCTGAAAAGTGCTCAAGGCAGGTCCAAAGCGTGACGGCCTCCTTGCCACGCCTTACCCGCGTGGATATTTTCTTCCGGTCGTGTTCCGAACGGCCGAGGGGTTTATCGATGGACCCGGCTTCCTTATTAAGCCTTCCGTAGACGAGGGCCAGGTATCGCCTCTTGATCGTTCGATCCCGAAACTGTCTCTGCAGCCCGTAGTAGGCCTCGTCTGTTTTGGCAAAGACCATCACGCCGGAGGTGTCCTTGTCGAGGCGATGGACCACTCCCGGCCGAAGAGGTCCTCCCACTTCGGCCAAGGGGCTGACGTGATAGGCGAGTCTGTTCATCAGGGTCCCGGAGGCATGGCCCGCGGCCGGGTAGACGACCAGGTTCGGGGGCTTGTCGACCAGAAGGATATGATCGTCTTCGTGAACGATCCGGACGGGAATGTTTTCCGGAAGCAGTTCCCCCGTGTCGGGGTCTGGCGGCACCAGGAAAAACTCCTCTCCGGGTCTCGTTTTGTGGTTCGCCCGGACCGGCTTCCCCTCATGAGTGATTCGCCCCTCGTCGATGAGACGCTGAACGCGGGACCGCGTGAGACCGGTTTCCTGCGAGAGAAAGCGGTCAACCCTCTCGCCCGCAGCGGCTTCATTCACCCGGACCCTCAATGCCTCGGCCATCGAGGCCGAGTATATCATACGCTCCCGCGCTCGCCTCTGCGACCAAAGTGCGGGTAAAGGGCCCTGTGGGAAACGCGCACGGTTTCTCCCCTCCCCCCTTGTGGCTTATACTTATCCGGATTCCACGCGGCACCATCCCACTTTCTGATGAACCGGCTGAAGAAGATCATCGAAGAGCACGGGCTTGAAGAGGACCATGAGCACGTGATTATCCCGTATCGCACGTCCAGCGGGGAGGAACGCCGGGTCTTTGTTCTCCGCAGGCCGAACCTGATCATCGCCCGGGATCAGTTTCATCGGGCCACGGCATCCCTTGAAGACATCCTGGAGGCTATTGTCGCCAACCCTGAGGGCAACCTGTGGGAAGAACTCAACCTGGCTGAAAGGGAAGACACTGCAGAGGATCCCGAGGCCGGGGCCCCGGAGGCCGAACCAGAGGAGGATTCCCCCGGCCCTGTCGAGCGCAGGGGGGAGGGGTTCGGTCTTCAGTCGGAGGGCAGGCCCGACCCAACCCTTTCCTCAGGCGAAAAGATCGAGTTCTGAGGTTTCCACAAGTCCCGCGTTTTCCGCCCGATGCAGCAGTTCCCTCACGGCCTGAATTCCTTCTGTCCCCAAATCGTTGCTGAAGTCGTTGACGTAGAGGTCCGTGTGCTGTCTCAGAACGCTTTCGTCCATTTCCTGGGCATGCCGGAGCAGGTACGGTCGGGCCTCGTCAAAATGTTCGCGGCCATAAGACACGCTTGAAGCGACCAGTCCTTCGATGGTGGCAACCCGTTTCCTTCCCAGATCCCGTCGCGCCACGATGGCTCCCAACGGGATGGGAAGACCGGTCTGCTGCTCCCACCACTCCCCCAGATCCAGAAGCTGATGAAGCCCGAACAGGGGGTAGGTAAACCGGCTTTCGTGAATGATCAGTCCTGCGTCCGCTTCCCCGCGGGCTACGGCAGGCATGATCCGGTCGAAGGGCATTTCCAGGGCACCGCCGGCCAGACCTCTGTCATAGAGCTGAAGCAGAAGGAAGGCCGTGGTCATCCGGCCGGGGATGGCAATGCGCAGCCCCGACAGGCCGGAGAGTTCCCGGTCTGTCCGGGCCACGACCAGAGGACCGCAGCCGCGGCCCAGAGCGCCCCCTGACCGGAGCAGATAATAATCCCGTCTCAGGTGGCAGAGGGCGTGATACGAGACCTTGGTGACCTCCAGTTCGCGCTTCATACTGCGCCGGTTCAGTTCCTCCACGTCCGCCAGAACCGGGCGGAACCGGATGGGTGAGGCCACCCGGTCATGGACCAGCCCGTAAAAAATAAGGGTATCGTTGGGGCAGGGCGAAAAGCCCAGCAACACTTCCGGACGACCGTCCCTATTGTTCATCCGCCGGGTCCTTTAAGCCACGTTCCGGAGTTTTCAAGAAGGAAGAACAGGACTTGCTGGGCATGGCGGGCGGCGAGGTCCTTCTTCCACAGTCTCAGATTACGACGGCCCACAGCGTTGCTGATACCCCGGACCTCGAAAAAATCGATGCCGTACCGCCCGGCTATCTGCGCTACGGCCCCGCCTTCCATGTTTTCACAAAGGCCTCTCCAGTCCGCCCTCAACTGAAGGGCCCGCTCGTCCGTGCCCGTGGCTGTGGAAACCGTCAGAAAAGGGCCCACCTTGACGGCCCTCCCATCCCGGGCCAGTAGCGTCCGGGCCCGGCTCAACGCGGTCCGGCAGACCGGAAAATGATTGGGCTTTCTTCCGGCCGACGCGGCGACCAGCCTCAGTTTCCCCTCTTCGATGGGACGAAAACGGCCCCGACCATCGAGTACCCCCTCGTCTGCCAGGATTTCCCGGCTGGCGAGGACAACGTCTCCGGGCAGGAGACCCGTACCGGGATAGGCCCCTCCGATTCCCATGGACACCAAGGTCCGAGGCTGGAAACGTTCAGCCAGGAATGTGGCGGCTCCGGCGGCATTGATCTTGCCCACTCCAGAAACGGCCACAAGACATTCCGCATCACCGACTTTGAAGTGTTTCACCGGGAACGGTTTCTTCAGGAGGCCCGTCGGTCCCGCCCCCTGTCCGAGCAGCCACCCGGATTCCCAATCCACGGCGACGATGATGGCGACGGGGTCCCTTGTTTTGGATCCTTCCGGACAATCCATGGCTTTTAGCTTGGTCGAGTTCCGGGACAGATATCAACAACCGGCTCATTATGCCCGTGCCGGATCGACCTTGCCGGAACGAAAGAAGTAATATAACCTTCGGAAAGCGGATCCCTCTGGACAAGGGCGGGATGGGGCCGGTTTGTTCTCACCGCACTTCCGGAGAGGCTTGGTCGGGCTGGTTCGGCTGAGGAGGTTTTTCGTGTCTCTTGCTCATTTTGTCAAAGAAAAACTGATGCCCTGCAAGGTGCCCGGTTGCACCAATACCTGGGTTCTGCCCAAAGAGGAACTCCTGAAGCTGGCCACGGGTAAGACCGCAAAGGAACCCAGGCGGATGTGTGACGCCTGTTTCGAGCGCTACAGGGAATTTACGGATCGCGAGATATCCTGCAGTGCTCCGGGCTGTGGGAATTCAGTGACGGTGAGCGCTTATCAGCAGCTCGTGGACGAGCGGCGGGGAAGGAAAAGAGGGTCTCGGGATGAGTATCTGTGTGAGGAGTGCCAGAAGAAGGCGGCCTCCCTGGCCGCCATCGAGGTGCCCTGCCGGGTCAAGGGGTGCCCGAACACGTGGAAACTCACCGGGAGACAGCAGGTCTTTCTGAAAGAAGGGCAGCCGCCGCCCAAGCGATTCTGCGATGCGTGTGCGCGAAAGATGGCGGAGGCCCAGGCCGAAACATTTCCGTGCCGCGCGTCGGGCTGCCAGAACACGTGGACCCTTACCCCCTTCCAGCGTGTGGAACTCAAGGGTCACAAGATCCCTCAGAGGTTCTGCGAATCCTGTCACGAGAAGATGAAAGACCTCCAGCCCGTTGAGGTGCCCTGCCGGGTCAGAGGCTGCGGGAAGACCTGGACCTGGACACCGGCGATGCAGGTGGAAAGCGGCGAGAGCGGACCGCCGAAGCGGATGTGCAGCGAATGTTTTCAGCGATACCAGGTGCTGAACGACCGGGACGTGCGGTGCCGGGTGAAGGGATGTCCCCACACCTGGGTTTTCACCCGATTGTCGCAGATGGAACACAAGGGGCAGAAGGACCCTCGAAGGATGTGTCCCGCCTGTAATGAAAGGTATATGGCGACGGAGGACAAACAGGTCCCCTGCAAGATTAAAGGTTGCGGAAACACCTGGACCTGGAGCCGTGAGGCCCAGTTCCGTTCAGGAGCTACGGAACCTCCGGCAAGAATGTGTGACGCCTGTGCCGAAAAGCTGGAGGACCGCCAGGTCCCGTGCAGCATCGCGGGCTGCACCCATGTCTGGGTCTGGAAGAAGGCGGACCAGATGGGTTTGGTTCGAACCTCTCTTGAGGTGGCGCCACCCCAGGGTTATTGCGAAAGGTGCCGCACATGGCTCGATACCCGGCCGGCCCGAAACCTGACCTGCGCGAAATGCGGGGCAGAATTCCTCTGGGACAGTTACGGACAGCTCATGCACGAGGTGGCGGACTGGCCAGAGCCGGTGGAATGTCCTTCCTGCGCAGCCCCGCCTGCGGGCAGCGAGCCCGGAAGCTGAGGGCTTCCGGCGTCCTCATTCCCATGGCGCGTTTTCCGGGTTGCGGATGCGGTCTGACTTGCCAGCCCCCTCCCGCTTTACCTTGGATGAGGTCCATTCTTCCCTCCCGTATGTTCCCTGCCTCGTGACCCCGGATGTGCTTTTCTCCAGGGCCCTGTTTCGGGCCGGGTGAATCCACCGATGCATTTAGCGGCCCGGACTGCAGGACCCTGGGCTCTGACCCCCTGACCGATCCGATTCACACGATGCAGGTCAGACGTTTTCTTCAGGCTTCGGGGCAAAGGTTTCCGTGAGGGTTTCGATCTTCCGCACGAAGAGCGCTGCCGCATCGCCGGACTCCTGCACGATTCGAAGAACCAGCAGAACAAGCATGGTTCCAAGAACCGCCGAAGCGGCCCAGGCCCCGTCAGCGGCTGCAGCGAGGGAGGACAGGAACAGAAGGAGTAAGAAAACAACCCCGTAAGGGGAGACTCTGGGGCACGTGCGCATGCGTACCATCTGTCGTCCGGCGCCGTGCTCTTCCACTCCCACATAGAGGCGGGTCGAGCCCAGAATGCCGCCGCGGGTCTCCAGATCCCACGGGTCAAAGTCCGTACCCCGAAAGACACGCACCGGCTCTTCAAGCAGGGCGGACTCGACCGCTCGGACCCATTCATCCGGCGCACGCCACGTCTCGCTCCAAAGGCTGAAACGCCGGGGCCGGGGAAACACCGTTTCGGCTCCCGCTGGGCGGCGCCACGGCGTGAGCCCGTGACAGAGCCGGCCCATGAGACGCGCCAGGGGTTGCATGAGATAGAGGACGGTGACGATACCGTATCCTGTGGCCCGTCGAAGCCGGCTGGTTCGACTCGTAAACGTGGCCTGTCGTGCGTTGCGAAGCGCCTGGACAACCGGAATGGCGGCAGCCAATCCAAGGAAAAACCATTCCAGGGTGAAGGGGCTCCACAGCGTCGCCAGACCGGAGACAAACACCAGCATAATAACGACGAGATACCATTCCGGCATAAGAGCCAGCGAAAGGAATTTCCCCGGCGCCGGTTCATAGAGGGACTGGAAGGGGGCGGTACCCCATACGCCGCCGTAAACGCGGCTTCTACCAAACGGCAGCGGGTGCGTGACGCCTCGACCGTATATCCTTCCCAGCCAGCGTACATGGCCCGTCATGTTGTATTTTTCAGGCCACTTGTGATGGAGCATGGCTTCGGCCTTTCCGTACCCCTTCTGTTGGCGCCAGTAGGTTCTCACGGAGTTGCGACGGTGGTGCCAGACCATGGAGGCCGGGCTGAACCCGATCCGATATCCCCGTTTCTGAAGCTTCCAGCAGATATCCACGTCGTCCCCCGCCACGCGGAATTGGGTATCGAATCCGCCCACCGCCTCGAGGGCGGTTCTCCGGAAGGCCATGTTGCACCCCGGGATGTGCTCCGCCTCCCGGTCCGAAACGAGCACATGCACCGGACCGCCCGGCGCGTTGGCCACGCACTCGGCCACGAAGCCGTCGCCCGGGGGCGCGAGGTTCAGACCCCCTACCGCGGGAAAGGCGGTGCTCATGAACGTGTAGCCAAGATAGGTGAGCCAGTCCGGGTCGGGCCACGCGTCATCGTCAATATAGGCCACGATTTCTCCCGAGGCGGCCCTCCAGCCCGTATTCCGGGCGCTGCTCAAGCCGTGGTTCGTGGTCTGGATGAGGCGCACGCCGTACTCTCGGACGATGCTGGCCGTGTGATCTGTGGAGCCGTCGTCGACCACAATGACCTCGTAGTCCGGGTAGGTGAGCTTCGTCAGTCCGTCGAGGGTGTTCCGGATTGTGCGTGACCCGTTGTACGTGCAGACGACCACAGAGATGGTGGGCCACTCGATACCGGAGGAAAAGGGCACTTCGGCATAGCATTGGCTTACCGTGGTCAACGCCGGCTTGGGCTTCCGTTCCCGGGTCGTCAGACCGAAATCCCAGTCCCTGATATCGAAGCCGCCGCGGAACCATTCGTCGGTCCAGGCAAACACGAAAGAACCGGCGCAGCCCGCCGCGAAGGCTGAGCGAACCTGCCAGCCAAGGGAGCGGGCCTGCTCGTCCTCTCCCTTGCGGCGGCTGTCCAGACCAATCTCGGTCATGAGGAGGGGCCGCTCCCCTGCAATGTTCTGGAGACGTGCCAGATAGGCTTCTAGCGTGCTCCGCGATTCCAGGTAGACGTTGTAGCAGCACAGATCCAGGAATGGCAGCTGAAGATACTCCGTGGTCGGGAAGTTCACATAGGTCACCAGGCTCTCGGGATCCCGGGACTTGACGATGTGGAAGAGGGATTCGATGAAGTCCTCGACGCGCTTCCTCCCATGCCAGCGAACCACGGACTGGGGAATCTCGTTGCCGACCGTCCAGGCGAAAATAGCCGGGTGCTGGCGGGTGTTGCTCACCGCCGACTCGACCGCCCGTTGTATGTTCCGCGTCTGCGAGCGGTCGTCGAGGAACGTCACGTGCTGGGCCCAGGGAATGCCCACCATTACTCTCAGGCCATGACGCAGCGCCTCGTCCAGAACGCGCTGGGGCGGGACGATATAGGTCCGCACGGAATTGAAGCCGTGGGCGGCCATGGCGGCAAAGTCTTTTCGTACGGTCTCGTCCGGCGGGAACTCCGACCCGTCCGGCGCCGGAGCAAATGTGCCGTAGGTCACGCCCCTGACCCAGAACTTCTCGTCTCCAAGGTACAGGAACTTTCCCTGTGTCGTCACGCGGCTGGACGGGGTCATGCAGGCATCCCGGAGGCAGCAAGGTTCATTCGAGGTTTATTCCTTCCTGGTGGTTAGAGAAGAGCCAAGCCAGAGGGGAACCGCAAGGCCCGCCCGGCAAGGACGCGCACGCGTCTGCGGTCAGGACAAAATCCGGTCCCCTGCCCTGGAATGGGTCATGTACAGCCATAAGTGTATTTACCGGCAGATCAGCAGGCCTTTCAAGGAATCTCCACCGGGCTGCAACAGCAGAACCAAATCCACGGGTGAGGGTCGGAGAATTCGACACCTCGGGAGGAACGCCTCAATCTCTGTGTCCAGGCAAGATTGGGTTCTGGACAAACGAAATGCCCGTTTCATTCTATCACTGACTGGCCTATGTCAACGGACGGAGACCTGACCAGCTCAAGCCAGCCGGGAGATTCCTGCCGGGACAAGGTCAAATAAACCTTTGAAATCCTCATGTTGACGGTGCCGAGCCCTGACTGCTACCATCTTTTTACTTTGAGCCGGAAATCTACTCTGAACTCTCCATGAACCCCGGTCCATGACCTCTCTCCCGTGACGGCCAGTCCCGTGAAAAAGAAGATCGTTTACGTGATCGGGCACCGGACCCCGGATACCGATTCGGTTTGCTCGGCCATCGGGTATGCCCACTTCAAGAACATCACGGACAAGGGGTTCATCTTCATGCCGGCGCGGGCCGGGCAGCTCAATGAAGAAACGCGTTTCGTCCTCGAACGCTTCAACATGCCGGCCCCTGATGAGATCGAAAGCCTTGCTCCCACGGTGAGCGACCTTGAACTCAGCCGTCCCATCTCGGTTCATGAAAGGGATTCCGTTCATTCGCTCGCTCTTCTCATGCGAGAAAAGGGGGTCCGGACGGCGCCGGTGGTCAACGACGCCGGACGTGTCGCCGGTATCGTAGGACTCCGTGATATCGCCCATTTTTACGTGGGAAGCGCCGGCCTTACCGACCTGACGAATGCGCCTATCAGTCTGGATATCTTTCTTCGCACCATGGACGGCCGCGTTCTTTCCAATGCCCGGCGGGTAACGGAACTGAAGGGCCGCGTGCTCATCGGTTCCTTCCAGCGGGGAACCCTGCTCAATACGATTCATGAGGGCGATATCGTGGTTCTGGGAGACCAGCAGGACGTCCAGCTCGAACTGATTAAGGCAGGGTGCGGCACCCTCATCATCACCGACGGCCTCCCGGTCGGAAGCGAAACGCTGAAGCGGGCGGAACAGTCCGGGACGCTCGTCATCTCTTCCCCGCACCCGGCATTTGCCACCGTTCAGTTCCTCCTGATGTCCGAGCCGGTCTCTTCCATCATGAGCCGAAGCCCGGTCAACGTGGGACTTTATACGCCCATCTCCGAGCTGAGAAAGCGGATCATTCATTCAGATTACCGTTCGGCCATCGTGGCCGACAGCGAAGATCGCCTGATAGGGTTCATTACGCGAACCGACCTTCTGGAACCGGTCCGCAAGCGCGCCATCCTCGTGGACCATAACGAGGTCTCGCATGCCGTGGACAACGTGGACGAGGCGGAGATCCTGGAGATCATCGACCACCACCGGGTGGGAGATATCTCCACGGCGGCTCCTATTTATGTCTACAACGACCCGGTCGGCAGCACGTGCACTGTGGTGGCGGGCATGATGTTCCTTTACCAGGTGGACATCCCGGTCGAGGTGGCGGGGGTCCTTCTTTCGGGAATCCTGTCCGATACCCTGCTTCTGAGCCTCTCCACCACCACGGACCGCGACCGCCAGGTGGCCGAACGGCTGGCCGAGGTGGCCGGACTGTCGCTCCGGGATTACGGGAAGGAACTGCTTCATGCGAGCATTCACATCGGGAACAAGTCTGCCGCAGAACTCATTGCCGCAGACTTCCGGGAGGTCCGAATCTACGGGAAGAAACTCGGGATCAGCCAGATGATGGTTCTGGACTGCGAGGAGATCGACCTTCGGGAAGGGGAACTTCTGGATGAGCTGGAACGGCTCCGCCGGTCCGAGGGTTACGATATGACGGCCATGCTGGTGACGAACCCGCTTCATGCCTCCCATGAACGCGTCCTGCTCAAGGGCGATACGTGGATCGTGGAAAAGGCCTTCAACGTGGAAGTCCGGGAAAGCACCTGCCGCCTGCCCGGCGTGCTTTCCCGGAAGAAGGATTTCATCCCGGCCGTGGGCCGCGTGCTCAGTACCGCCTGAGTTTTCTTGTCCCTGCCGTCATTCCAGACTTGATCTGGAATCCAGATTCTATCTTCATTGATTCGTTCATTCTCTTTGCCGCCCAAAGAGAACGAACCAAGAGAAAGGGCGCCCCATCGCCTCCTGTTCGGCCCCGGCTCCAGGCGCCTTCGGAACTCGCCCCCGACACGGCCTTGGGGCTCGGACAGCCGAAGCCGCTTTCTCTTCCGCCGGGTCCGGTGGGCGATGATGGGGGAACCGCAAAAGAGAAGAACAGATGACATGGACCACGCACATCGGTGACAAGTGCATAGGTCGAATCTTGGTGTCAGTAATAACTGCAATTTGTTTTTAGCATTCGTAACCCATCATCCGGGCCCTTGCTGAAGGCAGACCCGGAAGGTTCGACTGTCAGGCAGGAATGGCCTCCTTTCCTCACATAAGAGTGAGTATGGTTGTTCTTAAACCTGCGGAAGGAAACGATCGCATTCGTCCCGAATGGTTCCCACATCCGTGAGCCGGACGGCCTCAATACTGCACGGACTCTTTGAGGGGGGCGGCGCAATGACCTTCATGCAGTCCGCTCCAAGACGTCCGGCAGTCTGCGCGACGGCACCCGCTTCGTGACCGTTGATGCCTGGCAGGGCGACGAAGTTCACCCTCACCACGAATCCGGTCTCCACTGCGGCAATGAGCCCGCTCCACTGATTGTTCAGAAGAAGCAGCGCGCCCCGCGTACCGTGATACACACTTCTCCGGTACAGCACCCAGGGGTGAATCAGCTCCGCGGTTTCCGGTGTGGAGGCGTTGATGGTGATCCAGAGCGTGGACACATTCAGCGCCAGGAGATCCTTGAACCGGTCCGGGAGGAGTAGTCCGTTGGTGACCAGGGTGATGTCCAGTTTGCGGAATTCCTTACGGGCCGCTTCCAGGAACTCGAACGTCTTCGGACTGGCCAGGGGCTCACCCGACCCTGCAAGCAGAATCCTGGGCTTCCCCTTAGTCTCCTGAACCAGATCCTCCACGAGTTCCATGGCTGTGGCCGTTTCCAGAGGGGGGGCCGTGTTTCCGTGAACGCCGTTGACGCACCCGTCGGCAGGGCAGAAGGAACATCGGATGTTGCAACCGGCGGCCAGGGGAAGATGAAGATACTCTTCGGACTTGTGCCCTTTGCGGTTCAGGGCCACGGTAAACAGGGATGCGGATCTCATGCTCGGTTCTCCTTTCAGGACCCCTGACGGGACTGCTTCCATTCTCGAGGTTCCTTAAAGCGAAACCCATGCCAGGCTCCAGCTACAGGAAAACGTTACGAATTCAAGGGAGTGGCCGGAAGGTGGGACTGTGCCAATACACGTTTCTGTGTCGGACCCGACAAAAATGGAGGAGGGCCATCCGTGTCCAGACGTGACCTGGAATCCCCGTCATTCCAGACCTGGTCCGCAATCCGGGTCTTAGTCCCGGGGTGTTCATTCTCATGGCCGCCCAAAGAAAACGAACCAAAAGAAATGGCGCCCTTCTTTTGGTACGTTTCCTGGCCCGATCTGTGCGCTGCTAGAAATCGATGGATACGCTGTAGACGCCGTCGCTCAACTCGCTGGTCATGTGAAACCCGCTGTCGTTGAACACGGCCATCATCCGGCGGTTGGCCTGGAGCACCTCCGCAGTAAAGCCCGCAATGCCGTTTCGCTTCGCGATAGTGACCAGGTGCCGAAAGAGAAACGTCCCGATGCCCTTGTTCTGCCACGCATCCAGGATCACAAAGGCCACCTCGGCCCGGTTCGTCTTCTCGTCCAGATAGTAGCGGCCTACTGCGATGATCTCCTCACCGTGGGCCGCAGGCACGGTCCCGACCACGGCCACGTCCTTCCGGTGGTCGATGTACACGAAGTCCCGGATCTGACGGTGGGGGAACTTCCGGATCTCGCTCATGAAGCGGTAGTACACGGTCTGTTCCGAGAGGGCATACAGGAGGTCTCTCATCCCGTGCTCATCCGTGGGATGGACCGGCCGGAAGGTCACCTGGTTTCCGTCCTGCAGCAGAAAGGCCGTCCGTGTTTCCTGAGCGGCGAGGAAAAGCCGCCCCGCCACGTCCGACATCTCCTGGCGGATGTAACGGGCCTCGATGGCTTCGGCCAGGAGGACGTCACGGAAATCCGGGTGAGCGACGCTGATTAGCGAGATGGCCCGTTCCTGGACGCTCTTGCCGTGCAGGTAGGCGGCCCCGTACTCGGTCACCACA
The DNA here is from genome assembly GCA_003235715.1 of Nitrospirota bacterium. Classification (GTDB taxonomy): domain Bacteria; phylum Nitrospirota; class Thermodesulfovibrionia; order SZUA-242; family SZUA-242; genus SZUA-242. The sequence goes on along the minus strand of QJVM01000076.1, from coordinate 1,406 downwards.
TAATGGACGTCACCTCGGGTTGTGACCACCCCGGCCCCGGGACTCAACCTTGCAACGATCCGCGAGACCGTGCCCTTGCGCGCCGTCGAGGGCATGGCGATGATCGCCTTGCCGCCCTCGGAGCGTGCCGCCCCGCGATTGAAATCCACCTGTCCGCCGATACCCGAGAAGAATCGGGATCCCAGGGAATCCGCGCAGACCTGGCCGGTGAGGTCTATCTCCAGCGCTGTATTGATGGCCACCATCTTTCTCTGACGGCCGATCACATAGGGGTCGTTCACGTACTCTGTGGGCTGGAACGAGAACAGGGGGTTCCGATGAATATACTCGTACAGCCGCTTCGTTCCCATGCAGAAGCTGGCCACGATCTTTCCCCGATCCATGGTCTTGCGCATACCGCTCACGGCCCCGGCTTCTATGAGATCGATGATGCTGTCGGTGAGCATCTCGGTATGGATGCCGAGGTCTTTCTTCTCCTTCAGGAATTCCACCACGGCATGCGGTATCCGGCCGATGCCGAACTCGATGGTGGAGCCGTTGTCCACGAGGCCCGAGATGTACTGCCCGATGGTCCGGACCGTGTCGTTAGAGGGCAGGGGCTGCATCTCAAGAAGGGGCGTCTCCACAGGGACAAGCACGTCAATATCAAACACATCCAGCAGCGAGTCGCCCTCGGTCCAGGGCATGTTCGGGTTCACCTCGGCAATCACCACAGAGGCGTTTTCGGCCGCGGCCTTCACGATGTCAACGGACACGCCCAGGCTTACGCGACCGCGTTCATCCGGAGGCGTGACCTGGATCAGGGCGGCATCCAGTGGCTGCTGGCCTGAACGGAACAGCCTCGGGATGTCCGAGAGCATGATGGGCGTGTAATGGCCCAGACCCTCCTGGATGTGAGCGCGCACATTCTCGGAAATGAAGTAACTATTTACGAGGAAACAGTCTGACAACGACCGGTCTGCGTAGGGTGCCTCCCCGAGGGTCAGAAGATGAATGATCTCCACGTCGGCCAGACGGCACGACTGGGCCGTTAGTGCGCGAACCAGTTCGAGGGGCTCGGCGCAGCCGGTACCCACAAACACCCGATGGCCCGGCTTCAGCCGCTGCACGGCCAGGTCGGGGCTGGCTACCATATCCCGGTAGCGCTCGGCCCAGCCGCTGTCGTAGGTCATGGCTACGGTCATGTCGGTCCCCCTGCCGGCCGCCGCAGGGTTAGCCGCGCATCGGCCACCACGGGCTCCACGCCCACGTCGCCCACGATGAAGGGGTTGATGTCCAGCTCATCGATCTGCGGGAAGTCCGTGGCGAGCTGGCTGATCCGCTGAAGCCCCATGGCCACGGCATGGATATCGATGCCCCGTTGTCCGCGCGTGCCCTCCAGCATCTTGTAGGAACGCGTGCTTTGG
>QJVM01000232.1 GCA_003235715.1 Nitrospirota bacterium | reverse complement strand
ACCTTTCCGACGTGCGGGGGAGCAGACCTGAAAGGTTCCTGTGCACGAACAGTTGCCGGAATCCTGGCCGGCTCCGGAATGCTCAGAATTCGTGGCGGGGGAAACTGCCCGATAATCTTCAGCCTGGAGAATACTACATAACGGTTCGGCTCGATCCGGATGATCTTGTCAGGGAGCAGAGGGAAAACAACAACGTTGCACGCGGGATGTTGCTGGTCTCTGAGGGTGACCTCGCCCAGAACATGGCCATGGGGCTTTAACCGGCTGACGACCTAACGCAGGGATGTTTGGCTTTTAGTGTGCTGTAGAAACGCCCGTCTTCTGGGCGGGGTCAGAGTGCCTGTGGCTATGTCGATTTTTCAACGGGCAGAATTCAGGAGCCAGCACCCAGAATACACAAGAACGAAGAGGCAGAAGAAACATAACACTTTTTCTCCTTCCCTCTGATATGGTGCAACGAATCGAATTCTTGGGACGGCGAAGCAGACTTGCAGCAAGGATGTTGTCCTAAACAGGGTTCACGAGGTGACAGGCGGTTCTGCGACCCTGGTTTTCGATGAGGCCTGGAACCACCTTGTCACAGGGCTCAAAGCTTTTGGGACAGCGCGGATGAAACCTGCAGCCGGACGGGATCTGTGTGGGGCTTGGGACATCGCCGGGAAGAACGATGCGATGCCGGCGCTTCTCGGGGTCAGGCTCAGGCACGGCTGACAGAAGCGCCTCGGTGTAAGGATGCAGAGGCGCGTTGAAAATATCCTCGGCCGTCCCTTCCTCCACGATCACTCCCAGATACATGACCGCCACCCGGTCTGCGAAGTGCTGGACGACGTGGAGGTCATGGCTGATCAAGAGATAGGAAAGATGGTGTTGTTTCCTGAGATCATCAAGCAGGTTGATGACCTGCGCCTGGATGGAGACATCGAGGGCGGACAGGGGTTCGTCCGCCACGATGAGGTCCGGCTCCAGAGCCATGGCCCGGGCGATACAGATGCGCTGTCGTTGACCGCCGCTGAATTCGTGGGGGTACCGTTCGGCGGCCGAGTTTGGTAATCCGACCCGCTCGAGAAGGGAATAGACCCTTTGCCGGAGTTCCGGTCCAGAGGCCTCCTTATGAATGACCAGGGGTTCTCCTACGGCATCGAGGATCCGCATGCGGGGATTCAGGGAGGCAAAAGGGTCCTGGAAAATGACCTGCATCCTTCGGCGAAGCGCTTTGAGTTCGGCCCGGTTCAGGCCAAAAAGGTCAACCCCGTCGAACCAGGCCTTTCCCGCGGTGGCTTCGGTGAGCCTGAGAATCACGCGGGCCAGCGTGGACTTGCCGCAACCTGATTCGCCGACCACGGCGAAAACCTCTCCCTTCTGCATAGAAAAGGAAACCCCGTCCACGGCCCGGACAACCGTTTTCGGGCCGAAGAGCCCGGCCGTTGAATCGAAATGCTTGGCTAGGGCCTCTGTCCTTAGAAGTTCAGGCACGCGCAATCTCCTCGGCCCGGATACAGCGAATCCAGTGACCGGCCTGCAGTTCCCTTAGTTCCGGCTCCGCCTTGTCACACGCCTCGATGCGAAAGGCACAACGGGGCGAGAACCGGCATCCGGGGGGGAAATTCTCTGCTGTGGGGACGGTCCCGGGGATGGGCCTGAGGCGTCGGCCGCGTTCGACGGGAAGAGAATCGAGCAGACCTCTCGTGTAGGGATGTCCCGGTCTGGAGAAGACCCGGGAGGCTTCCGACTGTTCCATGGCGGCACCGGCATACATGACCGTGAGCCGATCCGAGATCTCGGAAACCAGGCCGAGGTCGTGGGTGATGAACAGCATGGAGGTTCCGGTGCTTTCCCGAAGCTCCTCCAGAAGCTCCAGGATCTGGGCTTGGATGGTGACGTCCAGGGCCGTGGTCGGTTCGTCGGCGATGATGAAGGCCGGCTCGCAGGCAAGAGCCATGGCGATCATGACCCGTTGCCGCATGCCACCGCTCATCTGGTGAGGGTACTGGTGGACCCGGAGTTCCGGAGAGGGAACCTTGACCTTCCCGAGCAGGTCCACGGCCATGTCCATACCCGCCCTTTTCGAGAGGCCCTTGTGGGTCATGAGGAGTTCGGCGATTTGGAAACCAACGGTGAAAACCGGGTTCAGGGAGGTCATGGGCTCCTGGAAGATCATGGCCACCCGGTTGCCCCTGATGGTGCGCAGGACCGAATCGGGCTGGCCCACAAGGTTTTTGTTTTCAAACACGATCTCACCCTTTACGATACGGGCTGCCGTGGGCAAGAGCCCCATGACCGCCAGGGCGGTCATGGATTTTCCGCATCCGGATTCCCCGACCAGGCCAAACACTTCCCCCCGGTTAATATCAAAACTCAGATTTTCAACGGCACGCGTAACGAGGGGACCGCGTGGAATGTGGACCGTAAGGGAACGGACCGAGAGGAGGGACAAGGCTTCAGCGCCCCTGTTTCAGAAGATCCAGATAAACCCGGGCCTGTTCAAGGTCCGGGATGGCGGAGAGGGCCTCCTCCCATTCCTGGATGGCGGCGGAGAGAAGGCCTTTCATGTAATAGGTGATGCCCATCTGGACCCGGGCCGGACCGAATTTCGGGTTGATCTCCTTGGCTCGCGTCAGGTATCCCACGGCCTGGTCGAAGTGTCCGAGGTTCCGGAGAGCAATGCCATGCTTGACCAGGACATCGGCCATCTCAGGGGCGAGTTTCTCGGCCTTACGGTACTCGTCGATGGCCTCCTCGCTCATGTTCATATCGAGGTAAATGTTTCCCAGCCTGAAATGCTCATTGGCAAGCTTCTTCGAAGTAAAGGACCCAAGCTGGCCGCGGTTCTCATGGGCGAGCTGAGCGGCCCGGGTGACGGCATCCTGGGACCTCTGATACTCTCCAAGGTCATTCAGGGTCACGGCCAGGTTCAGCGAGGCCTCGGTATAGGACGGATTCAGATCCAAAGCCTTCTGGAAATACTCGGCCGCCCCGCGGAGGTCGCCCCGGTTGTGCAGGATATACCCCATCTTGTTCTGGATATCCGCAAAACGGGGATTGATTTCGAGGAGCTTGAGAAACTCTCTCTCGGCTCCTTTTAAGTCTCCCTTTTCATAAAGCTCGGTGCCCCTCAGATACAGATGATCGGCCAGATGTTCCGCGTGCAGTGATTCTGCCATGGTGTATGCCCTGCTTTCGAAGGAATCTGCGGTAGGGTAGGCACGGAAAAGAAGACCCCTAAACCTTTCCGTTGCTCCGGAATGAAGGCAGTATAAGAATCCGTGTATCTGCTTGTCAAGAAAGGGAAAGCACCTAAATCGTCCGGGACCTGGAAAGGGTCAATGGGGTAAAATTGAACCGTGTTAGGGGACATTGGAAAACTCTTCAGCCGGCCTGTTTTTCTTTTTCTGCTCCTTCTTCAGTTTGTTGTGGCTCTTGCGCTGGCCGGGTACGTGTATTACGGCAATTCGAGCGCTGAATGCGTGAGATGTCACTCGGACCGGGAGAAGATGGAGAAACTTGGCTACCCCTACCTTTTTATGACGGCGGAGCAGGTCGAGAAAGAGACAAAACACCGGGGCGTGGCCTGCCATGAATGTCACTTTGGCGATGGGCGGGCCAAGAGAGCCGAGGAGGCGCACCAGGGCATGCTGAAGGCGGTATACCTTGGACATAATGCGGAGATCCTGAACCGTAAGGATGAGGTTGAATCTGCCCTCGTGCCCACGGGCGACGACGCCCTCCGTTCCATGTTGCCCAAGGAGGTGGATGAGGACGGCGACTATATGGAGGATTCCTGGGTGCGGAACGTGCTCTATCACGACCGGAACCTCGAGGCGCTCGGCTACGACCCTGACCTCGGCAAGAAGGCCTGCGGCCAGCGGGCCTGTCACCCCCGGGAGGTGGAACAGTTTTCCAGAACCATCATGGGATCGAACTTCCGTCAGCGAACCATGCGGACATGGCTGGAGCCCTATGGTCCGCAGAACTGCGGACCGTCCTTTGCCGATACACCGGCGGCAAGAAAGGCCGTGGGAAACCGCTTTGATTTCCGGAATCAGAAGGCCATCCTCGAGGAGCTGAACGCGCCTTTTTCAGAGGCTCAGGCCGTGGCCAAGCAGAAGTACTGCAACGTTTGCCACGCAGGGTGTCTGGATTGCCACTTTGCCCCTTTCAAAGGGGAAGGGGCCCATCTATTTGGAAAGAAACCGCCGGCCGAATCCTGCTCTGGCGGGGGCCGAGGGTCGAGCATGTGCCACTCGGGGAGCATGGAGCGCAGGAGGGGCGACAGCTACCTTGGGGGCGATTTCAGTGCGCCTCCGGGCATGGAACCTGACGTTCATGTCAAAAAGAAGATTGTTTGCGTGGATTGTCACCTGACCGGCCCGGGCGGGATGGGAGATATCCAGCGTCGAGCCACCTGCGGAGACTGCCATCTCGAGGCCGAACGCTCGCACGCCGAATCCCTTCATCGCAAGGTGACCTGCGAGGCCTGCCATGTGGAAAAGGTTTCGGGATACCAGATGACCTACTGGGGCCCAGGAGAGGTGGCCGGGGAACCCAACCCTTTCAAGAAGTATTCTCTGTACCTGGGGACCTTCGAGCCGCCCCTTCTGATGAAGGACCAGCAAGGGGTATGGATTCCGGTCAAGATCTGGCCTCATTCCCTTGGAAATTTTGACGGTGAAGTTCCGGGCAGCGACGAGGTCCGGTTCCGCTGGCCCGATGGCGAGACCCGTGACGCCTACGTGATGCTCGGAACCTTCGACGGTCTGCCGGGAAACAACCGGCAGCTGGCCTGGCTCGAGATTGAACAGGTGGCGCATCCCTTTTCAAAGTCTCGAACCTGCGAGAGCTGTCACGGCCCTTTGCAGGTGGCCCGCTCGGCCTGGACCTTTGTGGAGGAGGAGGCAGAGGAGTTTTCGGGCAGTTATCGGATTGAGGCGGGCCGGGAGGGCCTGCACCTTGTGGACCTTGAATCAGAGGAGATACGGCTCGCCAGCGAGAGCGCGCGACTCGTTGACTTTGCCCCGTGGCTCTTCCTCGGAGACATCTGGAAGACCGGGGCAGACTTCTCGATTCCCGGAAAAAACTTTGAAGAGGAAAAGCGGCGCTACGACACGGCGGTTTCAGAACTGGAACGCGTCAAGGGCCGGATGAATGAGAAGCAATGGAACCGACGGCGATCGGTCATGGTGCACAACCCGGAAATGGGACTCCTGGAATTGAACGAACCCTCGACAATCGAGCTACGAATCCGGAACGAAAGATAGAGGCGGGCGGGCTTCAGACTTCCAGAAGGTTGTTTAGAGCCTTCACCTTCTCACTCAGGTATTCATTGGCCGCATCGGCCTGTTTCTCGTACTTCAGAATCTGGTCTGCCATGTTCACAGCCGTCATGATGGCCGCCTTCAGCGGATTGATGGTGGGATTTCTCTCGAACAATTCCTTCATGCGTACGTCCACCATGCGGGCCAGTTCACGGATGTAGGCTTCATCGGCATCGCCGGTGAGCGTATAGGTTTGCCCCATGATGGTCACCTCGATGGTTTGCTTCGGCATATCGCGGCTCGGGCCCGGTGCTAACCCAGTTCCACCGTTTCCAGTTCCCGGAGGAGTTCCTCAACCTGATTGCGTACGGCGGCCCGCTCCTCCCTCAAAACGTTCAGGTTCTGCTTCATCCGCTCGGAGTCTTCACCCTCATGCCGCAGGCGGGCGAGTTCCTGTTCCCGGGTTCTCAATTCGTCCTCGAGTGCCGTAATCTTGGCCTGAAGAACCCGGTTTTCCTCGCGCTGTTCCTTGACGGCGGAGACCACCTTCACGACCTTCGACTCAAGTTCCTTAATCTTGTCCATCATGCCCTGCTCAACAAAAGTCTCAGACATGGGTTCGGTCCCTTTCATTTCCCGTGGTTCGGACGGCGGGTTCCAGTCAAAGCTTGGCTGGTTCACTGGACCCTACCATAGCAGATAGGGT
>QJVM01000048.1 GCA_003235715.1 Nitrospirota bacterium | reverse complement strand
GAAACGATACGGTACGTATCCGGAACGTCTTTTCCGAGAACCTTGAGAAGCAGGGTCTTTCCTGCGCCGACCTCCCCGGTCAGGACGAACAAAGAAACCGACGGGTCGTCCATGAAAACCTTTACCCGGTCGAGGACCTCCCGCTCCCGCGTGCCACGATAGAAGAAGTCCGGATCCGGTACGGATTTGAAGGGCCTTTCTCTCAGGCCAAAATGTTCGTTATACATGGTTCATGCCCCATTCCAGGCTGCCTTATTCGTGGCTGAGGCTGACATCACCCAAGCACTGTTTCCTATGGACGCGCATCCCAGACCCCATGACCACGGGTCTGGAAGAATACTCCTCAGGGAGCTCAGTGTGCAGGCCCGAGGGGTCCCCCTCCCATCGATTGGTGTTCCTGACCTGATCCTTGCTTTCGTGAGTCCCGAAGTTTGCTTTACGATCCCCTCAAAAGCCCCTAAAAGCCCTGGACCCCTCCCGTACCATGTAAGGCGAAGAACCTGAATTACCTTGGCGCATCCTGTCCTGAAAGGGCCGCAGAGCTATGTTGCGGGGACGTGCAGTCCAGGAGGCAGTTTCCGTCTTCGTAAATCGTAATGAATTCAAGCCACATCAAAAATCCTCCGGTTTCGGTATCCCCGGTCTGTCCCGTGACGCGGCAGACGATATCCATAAGTCTGTCATTGAGGCTGAAATTCATTCGAAGTCTGGATTCCGCCCGGTAGGGCTGGTCGGTCTCGATGAGCATTCCGGTGTTGCTCATGGTCCGCACCCGAAACGTCATGGGCATCTGCACCCAAACCGTATGCTCTCCTGTCAGCTCGCTGAGAACGGTGGGGGCCATGGGCTCTTCAATGGGGGAAGGGGCTTTGCCGGTTGCGGGTACGCGGCATACCTCTTCCGTAAGTTGGAGTGCCTTGTATACCCTTTCTGCGTTCTGCCCCAGAATACTCAGGCCGGCATTGTAAACAGGTACCTGCTCACCAGACCCCACGACCTTTGAACCCACCAGGAAGCACCATTTCACTACTCCGGAGACGGGACTGGAATCGCCCTGGTACATCAATTTGAAAGGATATTCGCGATTCAGCGTGAGTCTTCTGTTGGTCCTTATCAGGATGCCCCCGAGACTGATATTCATGACCTGGACATCGTGGTTCGACCACATGCTGCAGGAAAGGGACGAATAGGTATGTCGCTTGTGGGATCTTCTTTCGACGTTCAGGGCCATGCTAGGCATGTCTCCTCCAAAGCCGGGGCGGACTCTGACTCACGTCCATTGTGCGGTACATGCTGGCGGTCAGAACAGGCTTTTGAATCAGTGCCTTTTCTCCCCCCCTGTTAAGTCTCACTTCAGGCGGCCCTTTATCATTACCCGGGCTTCTATATAACATTTATAACAGCGATGGGCGAGGGTTGTCCATCGCAATGCGGATGGACTCACGGTAAAACGGTTTCTCTTTGAATTTCCTAGCGTTCCCGCACACGCAAGAGATTTTCAGTCGAAAGGGCTGACCGACAAGTGATCCTTGCGGGAACGACCGCAGTGGAAGGTTAAAAAAACTCATAATTCTAATATGTTATATTCGGTCGTACGACGTATCACATAAATATATGGGCCGTGCACGTTAAGAAATAAGTATGATCTTCAGACCAGAAGAGGAGGCTGACCTGCGGGCATGAACTTTTTCTGCGTTGACCGGCCAACGGCAGGTGTCCATATGTGCGTGGCGGCCCGTTGTCGTGGTGGACACTAGCCGAGAGGTGCAGGCCGATTTCCGGCCGCTGAGGGTTCTGGTGTACGGAGCCGGTGCTCTTGGCCAGGGGGTGGGAGGTCTTCTGGCCTCAGCCGGGCACGAGGTTCATTTTCTTCTGCGAAACAGGTTTCTTGGCCCTATGGGGGCACGGGGTCTTTCGGTTACCGGCCTCTTCGGAGATTATCATGTTGCGCCGGATGCTCTGGCTCTGCACGAGACCACGAAGTCGGTCATAGACCTGGATTTTGATTACGTCCTTATCACGACGAAGGCCTACGATACGGCTGACTCCGTGGCCGAGCTTCAGACGATAAGTAGGCAGAGATTTTTTCCGGTTTCCATGCAGAATGGCTGTGGAAACCTCGAGAGGCTGACCGAGGGTTTCGGAAAGGCCCGCGCCCTGGCGGCTCGCGTTATCACCGGATTCGAGATCAAGGAACCGGGGGTTGTGAACATTACGGTTTCGGCCGACTCGATTCATTTGGGCGGGCCTGCAGAAGGCGAGGTCCCGGAGGCGGCGCGGCTTCTGGCGACCGCCATCAATTCCAGCGGGCTTCCGTGCGAGACTACGCCCCATATCCGCCGGGACCTTTTTGCCAAGTTGTTGTACAACTGCGCGTTGAACCCTTTGGGGGCCCTTCTCAGGGTCCCCTACGGGGCGCTCGCGGAGACCATACATACCCGGGCTGTGATGGAGACTGTCGTGAGGGAGGCCTTTGCGGTGATTTCAGCCATGGGGGAGCGAACCTGGTGGGACACCGCTGAAGACTATCTGGGTGTTTTCTACGCCACTCAGGTACCGGCCACCTATCACCATCGGTCCTCAATGCTCCAGGATCTGGAGAACGGGAAAAAAACCGAGGTAGACGCTCTGACAGGCTATGTTTCCCGGCAGGGAAGGGCCCTCGGCTGTGCCACGCCTGTCTGTGACACCCTTTCGCATCTCGTCCGTTTCCAGGAAGAGAATGGGGACCATCGACACGAGTGTTCCGGGGATTTCATCCAGGGATGTATGAACGACTGATACGTCAGGCAAAAGGAAATGTTCAACTCCATTCGATCCAAACTTACTTTCACCCACCTGAGTGTGGTGGCCCTGGTGGCCCTCATTCTGGGTGTCCTTGCCTATGCGCGTCTTGCCGAACAGCTCCGGTACGGTCTCGAGGAGAGGCTGAGACACTATTCGGAGGACATGGGAGACCGGTTGGAGGAACTTGTGGAGAGCCGGCGCAGCGTTCTCGATCATATTGCCAACGGACGAGAGTTGGAGGACTACATTCACACTAAGGACAAGTCCGCTCTGGCCAGTTATTTCACGACGTACAGCGATGATTTTCACCGCCTGTACTTCATAGAAGCGAATGGCACGCTGAGCGTTATGGTGGATGACGGCAGGATGGAGGAGGACCTCGGGTACCTTCCGCCCAGTTTCTCCATGGCGCGTGTTGTTGAGGAGAAGGGCAAGGTCGCCGTTCGTGTCGAAAAGCACATCTCCCCTCTTGAGGATCTCCTGACCCTCTCTTCCGCTGTGTACAGCCATCCGCAAGGCAGCTTTGAGGGGGTCGTGGCGGGAACAGTGGACTGGCCGCACGTGGCTAGCTGGATTGAAGACTACCCCAAGGAACCGTACGTAAACGGAGCCATCGTTGACCACGACGGCAGAGTCCTTGTGCACCCGGACCTGACTCAGGTCGGGTCCGTCCCCCCCGATTTTCTGACGGAAGATGAAGCATCTTACGGTACGGCCGATGACCGGTTGTATTCCGGTATGGGGCTTTTTTTCGGGCGCAGGCATATTTATGCCTGCTATGAAATGGTGGACCTGGGATGGAAGGTCTATTCGATCTATCCGTACCGGAGGTTCAAGGAATTGCCCACCGAGTTTCGGGATCAGATCATCCTTATCTTTCTGGCGACCTGCCTGGTCGGTGGTATCTTGTCGGCCATGGTGGCCAGGGGAATTTCCAGACCTCTGCTTCAGCTTTCCCGTCAGGCCAGGCGCGTGTCTGAGGGGCGGGAAACGAAGTCTCTTCCGGTACCCGTGGAAGACGAGGTGGGTCGGCTGGTACGCGCCTTCAACCACATGACCGAATCGCTGAACCGGACTACGGTGTCACGGAACCGCGTGGATACTATCCTCGAATCCATTCGAGAAGGTCTTCTCGTGATGGACGACCGTGGTCAGATTATCCGGGTAAACTCGGCCGCGTGCCGCCTGATGGAATGTTCGAACGGAGACCTTGTGGGACATCTCTTTGTGCCGGACGTGCTGGCCGATTCCGGACCTGCAACGGCCGCCGTGCAGGCTGTGAGAAACGGAAAGAGGGAAAGGGCTGAATTGGAGGCCAGCTTTCAGCGCCGGGACGGGACTGAGGTGCCTGTCCTGCTTTCCTATGTTCCCCTCAAGGCCGAGACAGGTGAATTTTCAGGAGCTGTCTGTACCGCAACCGACATGACGGCCATCAGGCGCAGTGAGGAAGAACGGATACAGCTTCAGGCACAAGTGTACCAGGCGCAAAAACTTGAGACGGTGGGGACCTTGGCCGGGGGGGTGGCCCACGACTTCAATGATAATCTCTCGGTCACCGTGGGTTATCTCGAACTGGCTCTGAAGGGGATAGGAAGCGAGGACCCCGTAAGAGAGTTCCTGGAAAAGGCTCACCTTGGCACGGAGCGGTGCAGGGACATTGTTCGCCAGCTTTTGACCTTCAGTCGCAAGTTACCTGTCGAAAACAAAGTACTCTCTCTCGCGGAGGTGCTGGGAAAGACGCTCAGGCTGATGCGAGGGAATATTCCACCGGGGGTCATCGTGGACGTCGAGTCGGGCGGAACCCCCGGTTTGGTCGAGGGGGATGAAACGCAGCTTCACCAGGTGGTCATGAATCTGACGACAAACGCCGTTCAGGCCATGGAAGCATCCGGGGGCATTCTGCTGCTTCGGGTGGACGACGCAGAGGTGAAAGGTTCCGGCACCGGACGTTATCCTGACCTCCCGAAAGGTTCCTATGTCCGCCTGACGGTCAGTGACAACGGCCACGGTATGAGCCCTAGCACAATGGAGCGGATCTTTGACCCGTTCTTTTCCACGAAACCTGCGGACAAGGGAACGGGTCTTGGACTGTCCGTGGTTCACGGGATTGTGAAGGCAATGAAGGGAGGCATTTACGTGGACAGTGCGCCGAAAGTGGGCTCCACGTTTGAAGTCCTTCTGCCTTTAACAACCAGGACCGCTACTCCTGAAGTCGTTTCTGTCGGGGAGGCTCCTTTCGGGAACGAACGCATTCTTTGTGTGGACGATGACGACCTTGTGCTGGAAATGCTGAGGGAAGTCCTCCAGGACATGGGTTACGCCGTCACCACGTTCCGGCATCCCCGGATGGCGCTGGAGAACTTCCGGCAGGGCGCGGGGAGAGGATACGACCTCGTTATTCTTGACGAGAATATGCCCGTTCTGACCGGACGCGAGTTGGCGCGGCGGATGTTCGACATTCGCCCCGGGATTCCCGTGGTGATTTATTCCGGCTACCTGCCTTCCATGACCGAGGAAGAAATGCGCGAAAGCGGCGTCAGTCGTTTTCTGGCAAAGCCCCTGGGACGGGTGGAACTCGGAACCGTGGTCCGGACGCTGCTGGATGAGCAGCGTGGGGTGACCCCGGACTAGCCGGGGCAATTCGGGAACTCCGCGTCTAGGGGTGCGTTTGCCCTGACCATCTGCGGCTGCCCGCAAAGTCATTACGCCGTACTTCGCTCATGAGAAAATTTCTCTCCATTATTCTGGGAGTCCTGGGTGCGATCCTGCTGGTTGAACTTATTATCTTCCAGGCCACCCTTCCCGAAGCCAGTCCAGGAATCCGTTACCAGAGCGAGGACGGATTTGTCTGTACGGTTCCGGACTGGAGTTCGACTCTCGAAGAAAAGGATGGCTGGCACAAGCATGTGTTTACCGGCCCCGGTCAGCTTTATGTCTCCACCCGAAAACTGGATGGTGACCCTGAGGAATGGATGGATCACTACCGAAAGGCCTATATCTGTCCCACGTTTGAAACCGGTATCCGGGTCTTCGAAAACGGGCGTTTTTTCCTTTCGACATTTGGAAAAGCGGGACGCAAGTACATTTATCTGTTCAGCGTTGACGATCTTTTCTTCTGGGTCGAAATGATTTCAAACGATTCGACTCTTTCGAGCTTCAAGGAAATGCTGGATGAAACC
>QJVM01000151.1 GCA_003235715.1 Nitrospirota bacterium | reverse complement strand
CAGGAGGCATAAGCCGTGCCCTTGGTCTTGTCCTGCGTGTACCCAAGGTCACCGGCGGTTACGTCGTAGACGTCCACGTTGTTGTCCAGATGCTGTTCAGGCGCCGTCGTGCCCTGAACCGCTCCATCATGGCAGTCCCCACAGGCCGCTCCGCCTGAAAGGTGCGTGCTGTGCGAACCCGTAGCCGGCTGGGTCGCATGACACTCCGAACAATCCGTCACCGAGGTGCCCCACGTCGGCGTCGTCACCAACGTGCCCGTACCATTGTCATGGCAGGAGGCCGCGCTGCAGGTCGACCAGCTCCCCGAGCCAATCGCCGCATCCGGGGTGTAGCCCAGATCACCCGCAGTCGTGTCGTAAACATCGACATTCCCGTCCAGATGCTGGCCCGGAGCCGTCGTGCCCTGAGCCGCCCCATCATGACAGTTGCCGCAGTTGGCGCCGCTGGAAAGATGAATCGGGTGAGAGCCCGTCGACGGCTGGGTCGCATGACATTCTGAACAGTCCGTCACGGGCGTGCCCCACGTCGGCGTTACCACCGGCGTCGTGGTCAGACCGTTGGTATGACACGAAGCGGAGGAGCAGCTTTCAAAGGCTGTATTCTTCGTCTTGTTCTGCGTATAACCGAGAGCCGCTACCGTATCGATGTTGTCGTCACGATGGTTCGCACTGTTGGCATCCGTGCCCTCCGTTACGCCTTCATGGCAGTCATTGCACGCCACGCCGGGTTCGTCAAGGTGCGCTGCGTGAGAACCGGTTGCCGGCTGAAGCGCATGACACTCCGTACACTGGGTCGCCGCGCCGCCCCAAGTCGGGCTCGTTACCAGTGCCGTGCGTCCGTCCTCGTGGCAGGAAGCCGCGCTGCAGGTCGACCAGCTCCCCGAACCAATCGCCGCATCCTGGGGATAGCCCAGGTCACCGGCCGATGCATCGTAGACGTCCACATTGCCATCCGTGTGCTGCGCCGGGGCCGTCGTGCCCTGGACCGCGCCATCATGACAGTTCCCGCAGACTGCATCCGGACCGCCAATGGCCGACGTCACACTGAGATGGGCACTGTGCGAACCTGTTGCAGGGGCCGCTGCGTGACATTCGTTACACGCGCTCGCCGTGCCCCAGATCGGGGTCGTCACCGTGCCGTTCAGACCGTCACTATGGCAGGAAGCAGAGGAGCAGCTTTCAAAGGCCGTGTTCTTCGTCTTGTTTTGCGTATAACCCAGAGCCGCAACCGTATCAATGTTGTCATCACGATGGTTGGCGCTGTTGGAATCCGTGCCCTCTGTCACGCCCTCATGACAGTTGCCGCACGCAATCCCGGCCGTTGCAAGGTGAGCACCGTGAGAGCCTGTCGCAGGCTGAAGCGCATGACACTCCGTACACTGGGTCGCTGCACCACCCCAGGTCGGCGTCGTCACCAGCGCCGTACGACCGTCCTCGTGACACGATGCCGCTGAACAAGTCGACCAGCTCCCTGAACCAATCGCCGCATCCTGGGGATAACCCAGGTCACCGGCACTGACGTCATAGACATCCACGTTGCCGTCCGTATGCTGCGCCGGAGCCGTCGTACCCTGAACGGCCCCATCATGACAGTTGCCGCACACCGCATCCGCACCGCCAATGGCCGACGTCACGCTCAGGTGAGCACTGTGAGAACCCGTACCCGGAGCCTCTGCGTGACACGCCGCACAACCCGCCGACGTGCCCCAGACCGGTGAGGCCACCGTGCCCGTCAGACCGTCACTGTGACAGGAAGCCGAAGCACAGCTCTCAAACGCCGTGTTCTTCGTCTTGTTCTGTGTGTAACCCAGAGCCGCCACCGTATCGATGTTGTCATCACGATGATTCGCGCTGTTGGCATCCGTGCCTTCGGTCACGCCAGCATGGCAATCATCGCAGGCCACACCCGGCTCATCAAGATGCGCCGCATGGGAGCCCGTGGCCGGCTGAAGGGCGTGACATTCCGTACACTGGGTCGCTGCACTGCCCCAGGTCGGGGTGGTGACCAGGGCCGTACGGCCGTCTTCGTGACAGGAAGCCGCCGAACAGGTCGACCAGCTGCCTGAACCAATCGCTGCATCCTGCGTGTAACCGAGGTCGCCAGCCGAGGCATCGTACACGTCCACGTTGCCGTCTCGGTGCTGCGCCGGAGCCGTGGTGCCCTGGACCGCGCCATCATGACAGTTACCGCATACTGCATCCGGGCCGCCAATCGCAGAAATCACACCGAGATGTGCACTGTGCGAACCCGTCGCCGGAGCCGCCGCATGACATTCGGCGCAAGCGGAGGTCGTATCCCAGGCAGGTGTGGTTACCGTTCCGGCATTCAACCCATCCGTATGGCATGACGCTGTGGAACACGTCCCGGCCGTGGAGTTCCCCGGGGTGCCTCCAGCGGTATAGCCGTTCAGGACATCAACACTACGGTTCGCATGGCCGGACGCCGGGACCACGGAACCATCGCCGGCACCATTATGGCAATCACCGCATTCCGCAGCAGCAGCAATATGCGCGGAATGGCCGTTGGTCGCAGGAGGATTAGCGTGGCAGTCGCCACACGAAATGGATGAACCCCAGGTCGGCCAGACACCGCTGGAAAATACCGTATTGCTCGTTCCGTCACTGTGGCAGTAGAAAGTCTCGCAGGATCCCAGATCGGCTGCCGTGACGCCCATGGTCTGAAGAATATCGGCCCCCGGTTTCCGGGTGGTTGTATTGAACGAAGTGGCAGGGAGCGTATAGCTGCCTCCGTCTCCATTTATGTCAGCCTGAAGAACATCAATAATTCCTTCCGAATGGTCCCATGCCGTTCCTCGGTTGCCATCGTCCACATATCCGGGGGGTGCTATATGGCAGGTCGAACAGAGAAGAGCAGAGTGCGTTCCGTGCGTCCCGGCCACCGCGCCCTCAGGAGTGTTTCGAACCCCTCCCGTTGCATCCGCGGGCGGCATGCTGTGACAGTCCACACAGGTATCGATGTAATAAAGACCGGAATGCGACGGCGTTGGCATAACGAGAAACAGTGCCAATAGCAATAGAAGTACGGTCAAGGTCCCGCCCCCTCCTCTGGAAAGTTTTATTCCTCTTTCGAGGACTGTCCTCGTCACAGGCACGTCATTCATAGATTTCTCCTACCTGCCGTTTCTCGGATCATCAAATCGTCATTCATACAAAAACCTATGGACCGCACATCCCGCGCAAAGAAAGCACGAAATGCTTGCTTAAAAAAGTAGGGCTGGATGCGGTCGCAGAATGAGAGCAGACTGCGTACCCTCTGCATCCAACCCTCGCCCCATGTCGAGGTGAGGACGGACACGATTGGTCCGTTTTGGGGGGCCAGAACCTTAGAATTGCGCACAAAGTACACGCAAGTCATTGATTTACTTAAAATAAGTGAGATTAGCAACCAATTCATGTCTAAATTCAATAGGAAAATCCTTTAAATGATATGCAGTCACCATGCCACAAACTGTTCCATAAATTAGTTCCATTAATTCAGATAATTTCGGTCAAAAAGATAAAAATCATAAGAAAATTTCATAGGAAACCCCATATCTGGCGAGTTTTTTTCCACACTTGGTGCGTTATTTCCCACATAGAATACCAATATTATCCGAGTTTGGCCAAAGAGGCCGCTGTTTTAGGAAGTAGGCCTACCGCGAAAATATTTCTGAAAGCAATTTTTCCCCAGAGTTACAGGGGGATGGAGGATTTGTCTTGCCGGGATATCGTTCCCCGCTACGGGGCGTCACCGAATGGAGATAAGCTCTTCGCTCGAAAAAAGAGGACGGGGCAGTGAACCGTGAAACGTTCGTCAATACAAGGTCGGAACCCTTCTTCTGGCAAAACGCAAGGGGCACTTCCCGGCAGGAAGCGCCCCGTCCTACATCGGCTTCTTTGAATAGCCTAAACGAATAAGGCTCCGCTCATCGTTTGAGGCGTAGCCTGCGGTTAATGGTCTGTCGCGTAATCTGGAGGATGTCAGCCGCGGCCTTCTTGTTCCCATCCGTAACCTTGAGGGCCGAGTCGATCAGATGATCCACAGCCTCCTCGACCGTTGGAAAGTGCCCGAAGACCCTGACCAACGCGTCTGCACTTCCGGCAGTATCGTACCCACTGCCAGAAGCCGGAAGCCGGGTGCCAAGCGTTTCCTGGAAAGTATCCATAAGCGATATGCCCTTTGCGTAGTTCCGTATGGCTTTGGTGACCAGGTCTTCCAGTTCAGGAATATTCCCCGGGAAGTCGTAGGACATCAGGCGTGAAATGAGCTCGGCGGGCACAGGCGGTTTCTCCGTTCCTAACCGGGATGCCCCAAATTCGGCAAAATGGTTCAGCAGAAACGGGATGTCTTCCCTGCGCTCTCGGAGCGCAGGCATTTCCACATGGTGGTCCTGGAGCTTGGCGGAAAGGTCCCGCCGAAACCGCCCCTCCTGGACGCTGTTTGCCAGATCCATCCCGGCGATGGCGATAACCCGTACCGAGGCCCTTCTGGCCATGCCGGCCCCCTGGGGAATATAAGTCTTGTCCTCGAGAAGCCGGATTAGTCTTTTCTGTGAATCATCGCCCAGGGATTGGACGTTCTTGATAATCAGTGTGCCATTCACGCATCCGGCAAGCGCCCCCGGAGTTTCCTGGGGCGCCTCTCCCGGGCTGGTCACCGTCTCTGTTCCAAACACCGCGGCAGCAAAGGCGGCTTCATCCATACCGGCCGCGTTAACAGACACAGGCTTACCCTCCCGTCCGCTCGCCCCATGAATAACCCTGGCCAGCAGCGAACGCCCTGTGCCGTCCTCACCGGTTATCAGAATAGGTTCTCCGGACTTGGCGATGGCCTCGCAATACCGAAAGATCCCGTACATGTGCCCACTCACGGTCACCATCTCCGAGAAAGCTTCCTCGTTCTCGAGGTCATGAAGAATCATGTGGTGCCGAAGCGTTCGGATCTCGTGCCGGAGTTCGTGCATCTCCTGAGCGTTCCTTACTGTGCGAATCAGCTTGGTATTGTCGACGGGCTTGACCTGATAGTCGTAGGCCCCCAGTTTCATGCACTGGACCGCGCTCTCGATATCGTCGTTGGCCGTCAGAATGATCACCGGAACCCGCGGATAGAGCCTCCGGATTTCAGCCAGGAGTTCCTGGCCGCTGACATGAGGCATTCGGAGGTCGAGGATGACCACCCCAACCTTCTTGTTGTCCGCCATGATTTTCATAACGTCACGGCTGTCCTCTACGGTGATGAGAATCCTGAACCCAGCCCCGGTGAGGGCCGTGCTCACAGCCCTGAGGACCCCCGGCTCGTCATCCACAATCAGGATAGGTCGGCGATTTGCATCTTCCTCGTTCATCTTGTCCCCTCCGCAACACGTAATCTTTCTACCGGTAAGTCTACCGTGACCCTGCAGCCCTTCCCTTTTGTCGACTCGATCACCAGACGGCCTCCATGCTCCCGGATAAAAATGCTGGATATCGAAAGGCCGAGGCCGGAGCCGCCTTTCTTGGCCTTGGTGGTATAAAACATCTCGTTGCAGTATCTGAGCGTTTCCTCGTCCATACCCGTTCCATGGTCCTCAACTGTAATCCGCACCTCGTTATGGTTATCGTCATACGCGGTAGCAATCTTGATCATGGAGTTTTTCTCCTGAATAGCCTCCATTGCGTTCACCATAAGGTTGATCACAACCTGTTCAATCTTCTGCCGGTTGCCACGGAAAATGGGAACAGATGGGATCAGGACCTGCTCAAAGTTTGCGGTAGTCCTGCTGATGCGATGCCGGAGGATCGTCACCGCAGACTGGACAATTTCATTCACGTTAACGTCGTCTTCAAATTCGGGTCCGTCCGTCCGAGCCAGAGAGGTAACATTGCGAATGATAGCCGAAATCCGTTCCGACCCGAGTTCGATGTCCCTAAGAGCTTCCGGGACACAGGCCAAAGCCTGGCATAGGGGGAGGCCTCCCGCCACGAGATCGTTGCGAACAGAATTCACCTCCGGGATGGTCT
>QJVM01000154.1 GCA_003235715.1 Nitrospirota bacterium | reverse complement strand
AACGTCGCCTATTTCCCGGATCCGGTTTCTGAAATCGTTATGGTCACCCGCCTTAACCTTGTCTCGAGAATCCTCATGGTCAGACAGTTGCGGCACACTCCCTATCCCCGGCTCACGCCAGCGGGCACATGAGGCGGTCGAGGCCGCCGCAAACCCCATGAACACGAGGAGAAAAACTTTCAGATTGGGCACAGTATTGGCCGTAAACGGAAAGGAGCACAGATCCCTGAACATGAGCCCGACCGTCAGCCGTCCAGGAACCCCCATGGAGACCTTCCTTGAGGTCGCACTTGATGGTTTAAAGGAAGGGTTCCATCGGGCCCGCAACAACCCTTCAAGCCAGGAAATGCTTCCCTTGAATACCATCGAAGTTAATTATAGAAATTAGTCTACCTCATCCGTAGCCTGATGCCTATCTGCCAGAGCCAAGGAGATTTATATGAGACGACTCGGCCGCTCGTATCTTAAATTTGGAATCGGTGTCCTCCTGTTACTTCTTCCGTGCCTTTCGCAAGCCGGAGACGATCTCTCAACCCTGCCCCACGTATACACGCTCGCCAATCTCCAACCCGGGCCATACCCATCTGTTCCAAGGTGGAAGTCGTGGACCAGGGGCAGAAGAAATTTGTCTTCCGCGTAAAGGCGACAGAAATAACCTATTCCTACCTCAACCACAAGCAGTCCGCAGAACCTTTTGAAGGCCATCTGAGGAGATTCTTTGGAACAGCCTGCGGTGGAAATACTGGGTCAATCGTTTCAAAACGAAAGCGGTTGAATTTAACGATAAGGGAATCGTCACGGCAATCATCGACTGACCTGACAGGGCTATTTGAAGGCCAACCGTATGTCAGGATTCTTTACACGCGTCAGATGATTTTATGAAACGTTCAACTCTGGTGTAGAAAGCTTAAACCCTCACATTTCAAGCGGTTCTGGAATCCAGGTTCGTCCCGATTAAGACAAGGCCGTCGCAATTCTTTACTGTTGCCCGGGAGTCGTTACGGCAATCCAAGCGCAATCCTCTTTTAAATATAGCTTTTTTTGTTTATCCGAAAAGTGGCATCTATTCTGCAGTAAACCCAACGGGCTGAGGTTGGGGGAATCCAGGAGGGAGTAAAGACCTGGTTTTCTACCTCAGCCATACTCATTTTGGTCTACAGGGAGGAGGGGGTTTGAAGCCGGAACCATGGGTGGAGTTCCGGCTTCCTTTATTTGCTCCCAGCTTTATCCCCTGAATACGGCGGTCTTTGACACTTCGTCTGAAAACCCGCCAGAATGGGGACGATTTACCGAATTCTCAATCCTTGATCCGTCCCCTGAAAGCCCGTGTTCGACCTGATTCGCAGAATAATCGCCAATCCCACCGACCAGGACCGTAATTCCACGCCAGACCCTGACAAGCGTATTCGTGTGGCAGCGTGCGCTCTGCTGCTCGAGGCCGCACACGCCGACTACGAGTGCACTGATGAGGAACTGGACCACGTGCTCGAAACCATACAGACCCGATTTGGACTTGACGGACAAGAGGCGTCGGAAATCGTTGCCCTTGCGCGTGCAGAGCGTAAACATGCGGTGGACCTGTTCGCTTTCACCAAGATGGTCAACGAGTCCTTTTCGAGGGAAGAGAAGATCGAACTTCTGGAGAATGTCTGGCGTATTATTCATATGGACGGCAAACTGGATAAATACGAGGACCATTACGTGCGGAAACTGACCGGGCTTCTCAGGCTCTACCACGAGGATATGATTGATACAAAGATACGCGCCCGCAACGGCGCGAGAATGGCCCCCCCCTCCGAGAAATCCGGCCCCTCCGGGGAATGACGCTTTCGTTATATCCGTGTTCCTGTTTCTGGTCGACCTTATGGGCGTACCGTTCGTTGAAGCGCCTCTACCCTGAATTTAGGCGCCCTCCGGTTCGGGAATCCTTTTGAAATCTTCCGGGCGGGGCCCTGTTACCATCTCCTCGGTATCAGGCGTTCGCCCTGACAAGCGATATGGTTCAGACTATTGCTCCTGTTTGAACCGGTCGCTGACATTTGCGGGGACGGTGCCAGACTTCTGGGGCCCTGACCCCTGGTTCAGCCGGCAAATTTGGATGCTCTGAAGCCCCCCATATAGGACTTTGCGGCTCCGGGATCGGAATCGCGGAGGCACAGACCACCCCTCACGTATCTCCGCCCTGTTTGATGGGATTCCCTTCATATTTCAATTTCAAAGTCGATAAGTATTCAGAATCAGCCGGTTCCGGCCTTTCTGGAGCCCTTTAGGGGTGTGACCGGACTGGATCATATTTTCTTTTTAGGAGTGCATTATGAAAAAGAGAATTATGCGCCTTGGCTTCACCATCATCGTCCTGACGCTGTGGAGCGTATTTTCCTCGGCCCAGTCCAGCCCGGAAGTGGAGAAGGCTACCCGACATTTAGCCAACGGGCAATTCGATGAAGTCATCGAGGAGCTGGTTCCATGGGTTGACAGCAACCCGGACACAGCTGCCTATTACATTCTGGGTTATGCACTCTATGAGAAGGGACGACATGCCGAGGCGGTTGAAATGTTCGAGGCGGGGTACCTCCTGGACCCGGATTTTTCGCCATCATCCATAAAGGGACTGCCATGGATTGCAGAAATGGAGGCTCGGGTAAGGATGGGCGCCACCCGTCATTCAAGGCGGACCGCACCCGTAGTTAGAAATTCAAGCCCGGCCCCTGTTGTTCCGGTCGCGCCCGTGGTTCCGGAAGAGACGGCGTCCCCGGAACCGATAGCTGCTGAAACCGTTCCGGCTGAAGCGCTGCAGGCCGAACCCCAAGCTGCCGTACCCATGGAGGCTTCAACTCAGGTTCCGGCTCCGGTGGTGTCCGAACCGGTCTCCCCGTCCCAGCCTCCGTCTCCGCAGCCCCAGGATATTCAGAATATGTCCCCCGAACAGGTCCAGGAACTGGTTAATGACCCGGCCCGGATGCAGGCCATGATGGAGCAGGCCACTCAAGGGATGGAGCAGGATATGCCCATGGGGCTCAATCCCATGCAGTTGATGGGGATCTTGCAGACCATGGGAATTTTCGTACAGGTCTTTGGAATCGTGCAGTGGATATACCTGGCGCTTTGTCTCTTTCTGGTCGCCCGCAAGGTTGGAGTCGCGGGTCCATGGCTTGCTTTTATCCCCATCGTTCAGGCCTATACCTTTGTCCGTACGGCCGGGAAGCCGTGGTGGTGGCTTCTTGTTCCCCTTCTTTTCATTCCTGCTGGCTTCCTCGTCATGCTTGGCCCTGTCTTTATTCTGGTCATCTTCGCTCTTGCTCTTGCCTTCGGAGCCGCGCTCTGCATGGGCATTTCGGAGAACACCGGGCGTAATAAGTGGCTGGGCTTGCTGCTCATGATCCCCCTTGTCAATCTGGTGTACTGGGGCATTCTCGCCTTTTCAAAATCCGATTCCATGGAGTCCTTTGACGAACCCGTATACCAGGCTATGGAAGAAGGGAATCCCGATCCCTTCGCCTGAACACGGTCCGTATCTTCGCCCATATTTCGAACGACATCAGGAATGGGGTGTCTGAAGTTGAAGACGTACGATCGTAGGAGGAAATTTGCGGTAATGAGAGCCATTGCAGCCACATTGCTGACGGTCTTTTTTGCCGGATGCGCGACAACGGCGGCACCGCCGTCCTATGTAAAGCCGGGAATGTCCCGAAAGGAAGTGATTAAGAGACTTGGCCCTCCCATGACGGTGCTGTCAAGGGATGACACCGGGGTGGAATATCTGTATTACCAGTTTTCAGAAACCGAGGCCGTTGACGACGTAGACCTGGGAGATCTCGTTGTGCCGATACACGAAGGGGTGGTCCTGTCTCCGGATGACCTCTAGGTGACAGCCTCAATACATGGCAAGGCTTCAACGATAGATCAGGATACCAGTTCCTGGGTCCAGCGGGCCTCAGAGACAACTCGGATGGGCCGCCCATTCTTCCGCAGGGCCTGCGCTTCTTCCAGGGTTTTCCTTACATCCGATTGCAGGGAATCCAGACTCTCCATAAGGCCAAGAACCAGGTAGTGGGTATGCTCGTTAGGTGCAGGCTGGACACGGCCACCCCTCAACCGGACCTCGTGAGCACATTGCCAGTTCGTCCCATAGGCAAAACGGCCCGAAAGCGCGAAGAATTTGCCTCGGAAACGGATTCCGGAAGGGTCGTCCAACCCAAACAGTTTTGATTGTCTCATTAGGTTCTTGATAATCGTCTTCCCGTCGCCCAGTCCAAGAACCAATTCGCACAATTCGCGGGGTTCGTCCTTATCGATATAGCTCAGGTCAGCCACCTGTATGATCCTTTCAAAAAGCACGTTGACCGGCCATTCCCCGGCATATTTACGGTTCCGTTCCGTCCAGGCCAGGAGACAGGCCGAAGGTTCGTCTTGCATTTCGCCGGAGGCCGCCTGTTCCTTCAGACGTCTGGCCAAGTCCTCGATCTCTGCGTCCGACCGGAGCCGGGCCGACCACGCCAGGTTCAGGCTGTTACCGTCCGGGTCCACATAAGCTGAGAGATTCTTTTCCAACATAGTACCTCCCCCAAGACTGATTCCCGCTCTACCTTCCAAACAGATACACTTGCAGTGCCATCCAGATAGCCCTTAATCGATTCCGAGAAAATGATCCGGTGAGACGACAACCCCCTCATGTATCGGCACGACAACTTCAACTAGCTGGGCGCCACCTCCAGGTGGTTTCAATGGCGGAAGCCGGTAATGCAGGTATTCCACGCCGAGTTCTTCCTTCGACACGACGGCCATTGGAGGTCCAAGCCTCTTGATCACTTCCTGCCGAGACATGCCGGGATCTACGTAGGCCTGTCTTGCAGTTGCACCACAGCCCGCACAGAAGAATGCGAGCAGAAAGGCGGCAATGGTCCTTGTCATTTCAGAAACTATCCCTCTAATCATTCATACGAAAGGACCAATGCAATAAGCCGGGAGGCGTAAATATTTTTGTCGCTCCCTCCGGACCGAGAGCCCTTCTCCCAAATACGGCTTATCTATAAAGCAAGAACCGTTCTCAATGTCATCGAGTTGATATCAAAGGGTATTCGACTGACAGAACCTTGCAATAACGCAAAATCCCTTGCATTTATGCAAGGTTGGCTTCTCACGTTTCATAAAACTTTTCGCGTAATGAGACACAAAATTTTCCGAATATGAGACTTGGGTTGTGCACTTTAGGGTCTAGAGGGGGAGAACTTAATGCCTCCGTACTAAGTGCTTGAGGATAGAGAGGATAGATCGGGGCCAGACTCTCGAAAAGTTGCATTCCGATGTTCAGACCTCTTCGGCTCACAGTCCCCTATGTTTCTTCCAGGTGGCATACCCAATGATTCCTAGGCCCAAGATTCCCAGAGAGATCCCCCACTTCATAAGGACAAGGTCGGTCTCATATGATTCAGTAAACTTCCCTGTAAGGCCCGCAACCAGCATCACGACACCCAAAAGGTTGACTACAATTCCTATCTTCTTCATCCGGGACCCTCGATTCTCAGAGTCTGCATTTCCATTGTTCATACTGTTTCTTCTCACTACTTCACTCAATCATACCGTGCTTGGCCAATAAATGGGTTGAACCTGATTGCCCGGCGGCCATCCGAATGCCGCTTGGATGTCTCTGCGAACCTTTTCGTGTTCCTCACCTAAACCCGCACCCAAAATAGATACGCATTTACTAACCTTAATCCAAGCAGCCCACAATGTGACTGTTCCAGAGGAGCACCTCAGGCCTCATACCCGCCTATCTCCCTTGACAAACATCCTTCAGTCCTATGTACTTAAATTAGGCACTACTCCTTAAGTTATGGTGCACTTGCGTTACGAACATGTTCGCACTTACCTCAGTTATCTTAATGGGGCTCCTGTTCTTTACAGTTCCGCATTCGGCGAATGCGGGGCTTGAAGGGTCACCGCATGACTTTTCGAGTGGTGATTATGAGTTCGCTTTCTCCCCCTGCGAATTCTGCCACCCCCGTCA
>QJVM01000144.1 GCA_003235715.1 Nitrospirota bacterium | reverse complement strand
GGTGAGGGCCCCGGGTGCAGGTTGCGGAGCGGGGAAAATAGGGATTACGGGGGTGGGAGATTTCAAGGGATGTTAAAGAAGGACGCGTTGAGCAGCCAAAGGGACACCCCATGGAAGAGCAAAACAGGGAAACAACGCATGGAGGTTCCAGGGTTGCTTTTCCATTTGAATTTATGGTATTTTTTTGGGCCTCGAAGAGTGGGTTCTCCCACTCTTTTGTTTTATCCGGTGAGGCGGACGTATCGGCTCCGTTTGGGAGGCCGGTGAAGGGGGGTTCTGGGAGATTGTGATGATCTGCCGCCAATACCCGAGGGGCGTGGCGGCAGTTTAGTTTTCGGACTATGGGTGAAACACCGCTGGAAAAAAAGCTCATGGAGCTCGCCGAGTCGATCCTCAGGTTCGAGCGATTCGAGCTGGTGGAGCTTTCCTTCGGCAGAGGTTCGGGCCGCGGCCTGCTGAAGCTGGTCATCGACCGGGAAGACGGGGTGTCTGTGGAAGACTGTGCCACGATAAGCCGCGAGCTGTCGGCTGTGCTCGATGTGGAGGACCTGATTCCGGGAAGTTACACGCTGGAGGTTTCGTCGCCCGGACTTGACCGCCCGCTAATGAGCCTGTCCGACTTTCTTCGCTTTGCGGGACGCCTGGCCAAGGTCACCCTTGAAGAGGCGATGGATAACCAGAAGGTGTTTATCGGCCGGATCATGCGGGTGGAGGACGGCAACGTCATCCTGGACGTTGCGGGGAAGGGGACGGTGACCATACCGTATCAAAACGTTAAGAAAGCCCGACTTGAGGTCGAGTTTTAGGAGGCATGGCATGAGCCGAGAGCTTATTCACTTTATTGACCAGATCAGCCGCGAGCGGGGGGTCACCAAGGACACCCTGATTGCCAATCTTGAGGCGGCCCTGGAGTCCGCCGCCCGCAGGAAGTATGCGACCCGTTCAAACATTCGGGTAACCCTGGACCCCAGCACCGGCCAGCTTTCGGCACACAGCATTCTGACGGTGGTTGAGGAGGTGGAGGATCCCAAGGCCGAACTCAGCCTCGAAGCGGCCCTCCGCCTGGACCCCGACGTCGAGGTGGGCGACATGCTGGAAGAAGAGCTCCCGCTTCAGGACTTCGGGCGTATTGCCGCACAGACGGCCAAGCAGGTGCTGTTCCAGAAGGTCCGCGACTCGGAGCGGGACGTGATCTTTTCGGAATTCAAGGACCGGGTGGGCGAAGTCGTCAGCGGTACCGTAACCCGACGGGAAAAGGGGCTGATCTTCGTCAATATCGGCAAGACGGAAGGGGTTCTCCCGGTGAGGGCCTCCATTCCCAGCGAGAATTTGCGGCGGGGCGATATCGTACGCGCGTTCATCGAAGAGGTGGAGATGACTCCGCGGGGTCCGAGCATCCGGCTTTCGAGGACCCGGCCTGAATTCGTTCAGGAACTGTTCCGCATGGAGGTGCCGGAAATTGCCGAGGGCATTGTCCAGATTACGAACATTGTGAGGGATCCCGGTGAACGGACCAAGATGGCCGTGACCTCCAGTGATCGCCACGTGGACCCGGTGGGCGCGTGCGTGGGCATGAAAGGCACCCGCGTGCAATCCATCGTCCGGGAATTGCGGGGCGAAAAGATCGATATCATTCCCTGGACCGGCGACCTCAGACTGTTTCTTTCCAAGGCCCTGTCTCCGGCGACCATTGACCGTATCGCCATTAACGAGGAAGAAAAATCCGCTCTTGCGATCGTGGAGGAGGGGCAACTGCCCCTGGCCATTGGCAAGAGGGGCGGCAATGTCAGGCTGGCCACGCGGTTGACCGGCTGGGACATCGACATCATGAGCGACTCGGAGTACAACCAGGTGCGTAACGTCCAGATCGAGGAGTCCATCCGGAAGGAGACCGAAGCCAGTACGGAACTGGGTGCTGCCCCGACGGGGGCGGAGGATTCCGACGCGGGTTCGGATGACGAGGAGGCCGTGTCGTCGTCCAGCGCGGAAGATGCCGACGAGGACACCGGAGCCTCCAATGATTCCGTGGAAGAGGTCCGCGCCCAGAACATGCTTTAAAGTGGAGCCGGCTTGGCCTGCATCGCGGGTTTGCGGCGAGGGAGGCGTCGGATATGTGATACACTTTCGGCGTCACCTGCTGACCCGTGTCACAACCGGAAGGCTGTCTGAGGGGCCACTGGGGAGGGATGCCGATGAAGTGGGACCGGATTCGCAAGGATCTTGAAGACGGGTTGAATTCCATACAGGCCATCGGTCGGTTTCTGGCCCAGCGGACGAGGGTTGAAACGTCGCTGGCCAAGGTGGTTTACGATACCCAGAAGATCCGACGGAAAATCGACGAGAAGTACCATGAACTCGGAGAGCGCATCTACGAGTTGAAGGACGAAAAGAACCCGTCAGACAACGCTACGGTCCGTGACCTGATATCGGACCTTTCCAGCCTGAAGGAGGAACTGGACTTCTACATGACCCGGGCCTCTGAGCTGGGCGGCCAGCCGTCGGACGAGCAGGCCGAAGGCGATGAAGCACCGCCCCCTTCGGAAGAAACCAAACAGGTGTGACCCTTCCCGGCGGGACGGGTCCTCTTCCCCTATTTCCCCGGCCGATATGGCCGATACGTAAACCATGATGCCTCCGGCTTTTCTCCTGGCCTCCGCCTTTGTCTTCGGGGCGGTCGTAGGGTCCTTCCTGAACGTCTGCATCTATCGGCTCCCGGAGGGGCGCTCGATTGTCAGCCCTCCGTCCTCGTGCCCCAACTGCGGGAACCGCGTCCGATTCTACGACAACGTTCCGATCCTCAGTTTCTTCATGCTCGGCGGGCGCTGTCGTTTCTGCCGCTCCCCGATCTCCTGGCGTTACCCGGTGGTGGAGGCGCTGAACGGTGTCCTCTGGGCGCTCATGGTTTACCGGTTCGGGTTAACGGCATCGGGGGCTGTGTTTGCCCTCCTAGCTTCCGCGCTGGTCGTGGTGACCTTCATCGACCTTGACCACCAGATCATTCCGGACGCGATTTCGATTCCGGGCGCGCCTCTGGCTCTGGCCCTGGGCTCTCTCCTGGTGGTGGACCCTTTCCAACCAGGGGTCGGGCTGGGGGTCCGGGGGAGCCTGCTGGGGACGGCCGCCGGTTACGGTCTTTTTTCGGTCATCTTCTGGACCTCGTTCTTTTACTACGGCCGGCCATCCCTCACGGTCCGTTTGGCGGGTGAGGTCGTGCTGTATCTTTTCCTT
Organism: Nitrospirota bacterium; assembly: GCA_003235715.1. Classification (GTDB taxonomy): domain Bacteria; phylum Nitrospirota; class Thermodesulfovibrionia; order SZUA-242; family SZUA-242; genus SZUA-242. The sequence continues at coordinate 2,794 of QJVM01000144.1, read as the reverse complement.
GGCCCTGTGGTCTGGACCTGGGACTATCTGCGCGAGTCCTTTGGGCGAAAGGTCGAGGCGCCGGACGAGGAGAACGAGGAGGAGGTTCCGGGCCAGGGACTGGGCATGGGTGACGTCAAGCTCATGACCATGCTCGGTGGATTGATCGGCTGGAAGGGGGTGTTGTTGACCACGTTCTCCGCGAGCCTCTTCGGTTCCATCGCCGGCCTCACCCTCGTGATCACCCGCGGAGGCGGACGAAAGAGCAAGGTCCCTTTTGGTCCCTTTCTCTCGCTCGGTGCGGTCCTTTCGCTGCTTCTGGGAGACCGGATCGTGGGCTGGTACCTGGGCCATGGACCTTAAGGGAATGCCCTCGGGGATGTTCCCGTTCTTCCTGATCCTCCTGGCCCTGACGCTGGTTCTTGTGGTCCTGGGTCTGCGATCCCTGCTGCTCATCCGGAAGCGCATGTCGGGGGCCGAGCTGTCCGAGGGCCCGCGGCAGCAGCCCATGGAATTCGTCGTGGGCACATTCCAGGAGCTGGTGGCCAAGCTCAAGGAGAAGGAGCGGGAACTCGAGGAACTGCGGAGCCGGGCCGAGCGCCGGGCCGACCATTACGAATCTTACAGCGAGAATATCTTTGAGAGTGTGCCGAGCGGACTGATCACCTTCGACGTGGACGGCAAGATTGTGATGGTCAACCGCGCGGCGGAGACGGTCCTGGGTCTCAAGGCCGATGAGCTTTCGGGTCAGACGGCCTCGGCGCTCGGTTCTGCGATGGAACACATGCTCGGTGAGCCGCCCATCGGCCGACAGGAGGCGGGATACACGACCCGAGACGGGCGAAGACTCTGGCTCGGGCTTTTCATTTCAGACCTGACGGACCGGGGGGGGGCAAATCTCGGCCGCATCCTGGGTTTTACGGACCTGACCGAAGTGCGCCGACTGAAGGAGAAGGTCGAACTCCGGGAGCGTCTCACCCACCTGGGAGAGGTCTCTGCGGGGATTGCCCATGAGATCAGAAATCCCATGGCTGTGATTGCCGGTTACTCGCAGATGCTGGACGGACGGCCTGGTCTGGACGACGAAGCGAGGCAGATGGTCCGGCACATAAGGAAGGAGATCGAAGGGATCAACCGAGTGATCACCGAATTCCTGCTTTTTGCGCGACCCACGGAACCGAACCTCGAAAGGGTAAACCTTTCCGAACTCATGACGGAAGCGCTGGACGGGTCCGGGTGTGCAGGCGCTGTGATAAAGATCCATCTGGACATTCCAGCTGAGACCTGGGTTCGGGGGGACGAAATTCTTCTTCGACAGTGTTATCAGAATCTGCTCAAGAATGCCTGTGAATCGATGACGGGCGGGGGGCGTTTGACCGTCCGGGCCTCGTCAGAGGGGCCCCGTGTGTGGGTGGAGGTGAGTGATACCGGCCCGGGAATTCCCGAAGAAGTGCGGGACCGGATCTTTCTTCCCTTCGTTACCTCCAAGGATGAAGGGACGGGTCTCGGTTTGGCCATTGTCCACAAGATTGTCGTGCTGCACGAAGGAAGCGTCGAGGTCGATTCAGGTTCCGCGGGGACCACGTTCCGGGTGGTCTTGCCCGCCGCACCCTGAGGGCGATAGAAGTCCATGAAAAGGACTGCCCGGTCGGGGTCCCACCGATTACCGGCAACCGGGTCGCACCCATTGAAATCGTGTTTGAGGAAGGCACGGGGGCCGTTCAGCCACGAGAACGAACCGCAACGTGACCTGAGAAAAGGCCGCGGCCGGTCCGGTTTTCAGGCCGTTGCCGCCTGCGCCGCAGGGGCGACCCTGCCGAAAGCCTCCTCGGCCCAGGCCACGGCACTCAGATAAACGTCCGGAATCTCTTTTTCTTCCACAATGAGGTTGGCGCAGCAGTTCGCGAAGGCTTCCCAGTCTCCCCGTTCATACCGGATGGCGATGTTCAGGATCTCCCGATACCAGTTCTGTTTGCCCAGGAGCGCATCCCGGATATCGGGTGCGATGGGAATATCCTCAAGTATTTCGACCATGGGTTTATCCATGATGGCATCCAGCATCGAGAACATGCCCAGCAGAAACAGATCATGTTCCTCCCCGGGGTTCCCGGCTTTGCCGCCCAGGCTCTCGCAGAACTTGCCCCGGATGACGGACTGAATGACCAGTTCGAGTGGCTTGTCGTCAGCCATGGAGGTCACGGCGACCAGCGTGGCCCACCGTTTGATCTCCTTCTCTCCCAGGAGATAGAGAACCTGCTGGATCGAGTGCACCTTGCCTCTAAGGCCGAAGAAGGGCGAATTCACGTAGCGGATCAGCTTGTAGGAAAGTGAGAAATCCTGCTTGATGATGGATTCGAGCCTTTCGAAATCCATACTGGTCTTGTGGATCTCCTGGATGACCTGCATGTAGTGGAGTTTGAAGGAAGGGATGTCGCTTCGCCGGAAGATGACCGGTTTGCTGAAAAAATACCCCTGGAAATAGTCAAAGCCCATGCTCACGGCATGGTCAAAGGCGTCCTGGGTCTCGAGTTTCTCCGCCAGGAGGCGGATTCCTCTTGGCCCGAGGTCATCGGCCAGCCGTTGCCGGTCCGCGGGGGGCGTTTCGAGGAAATCGACTTTTACGATATCAGCCAGTTCGACAAGGGGGGCCAGATGTTTATGGTAGACAAAGTCATCGAGCGCAAGAAGAAAGCCTGAGTCCTTCAACCGACGGCAGGCCGCAACCACCTCGGGTGTCGGACGGACGGTTTCCAGAATCTCGAAGACCGTATGTTTCTTGGGAAGAAGGGTGAGATAGTCTCGGGTCAGGACATCC
>QJVM01000271.1 GCA_003235715.1 Nitrospirota bacterium | reverse complement strand
TCCCCTCGTTGTACGATATCCGTAATAGCGGGCAACCTGCTCAAGATAGGAGAACTTGACGGTATATTCCATGTGCCCTTTGAGAGGAACGGGCTCAGGGATTCCCGTCGAAAGGGGATCCAGCCAGGGAAGCCACTCACGCGGGGCACGGGCTTCGCAACTGTGTTCTGATAGATAAATAAAGGGAACCCCTGCCGAGCAAAGCAGGTCCACGGCCCTTATGGCTCCGATGTTCAGGTTGAACGTTCCCTGGGAAGGAACCTCGAGACGGAAACGCTTGAGATACCTGAGAAGACTGGCCAGTTCCAAATCCGCGGAATCCTGGGTCGACGGGATCGATACGTCGCAGGCGGTGGGAAAATCCCCCAGGACTTCATTCAGCAATGCGGCCTGAAAGTCAGAAAAAAAACCGATGTCCTTCTCGAAGAAATCTGAGTTCAGGAAACGTACGTTCAAGGGGGCAAGGGTTTCCTTCTGTTTCTGTAACATCGTCGGGGACAACTCGAGCATGGTCCCCTGCCATCGGGGGTATCGTCGCAGGAAATCCCGCATCAGGTATCCATAGCCTCCTCCCACTTCCAGCACGCTGGTCGGGAAGTCGACCTCCGGAATCATCGGAGAGAGAAAGTCCATGAGCAGGTTCCCATAGGTATTCGGGCTGCGGAGCATTCGCCGGGCCGGGCTTTGTTCCGGTTCCAGAGTATTGCAGATGGTGAGTTCCCATCCAAGGGTGTCCATCTCCCGGCGATGATACTGATCTGTGCGATTCAATCGAAAGGACATGATTCTGAGGCCGGAAGTCCTGGCGAATTTGCTTCTGAATTTTCCAGCACTGAATGCGCAAGCCGGATAGACCGCCCCGGCATTATGACGTGGCCACCGCCTCGTTCAGTCGGGCACGGAAGTTCTTATAGGTCAGGGCGGCCTCCGTTTGCGCGGCTTCCCGTATATGGTTCAGGTCATCGACATGGCGGTCCAGGGCCAGAACCACGTCCTCATCCAGGACCGCATTCCGTGCCATTTTATGAAGATGGGACTGCACCCTGTCCGGTGTCAGCCCCTCTCGGTAGGGCCGCTTTTCCGTAAGTGCGGTAAATACATCCGCCACGGCCATAATCCGTGAACCGAGGGGAAGTTCTCGCTTGGTGAAGTGAAAGGGGTACCCGCTTCCGTCCAGCCGCTCATGGTGAAGCGCGGCCCACTGATTGATTTCCTCAAACCCTCTTACCGCTTCGAGAACCTGGTGGGTATGGAAGGAGTGTCCTCTCATCGCGCTCTGTTCTGAACGGTTGAGGCCGGCCGGCTTTTCAACCACCTCAGAAGCCACGGCCAGCTTGCCGATGTCGTGCAAGGAGCCGGCAAGCCCTATCCTTCGTCTCCTGTCTTCGTCAAATCCGAAAAGAGTAGAGACGGCTTCTGCCGTGGCGGCTACTCCGCTGGAATGCATTGCGGTGAACGGGCTCCGAAAATCCACCACGTATCCAACCAGACGTCCGAACTGTTCCAGCATCCTGAGGTCGAGGCGGAGACTTCTGCGTCTCATTCGATCGGAAAGAAGGATGTCCATACCCCGCGAGGTCAGATCAAACCAGAAGGATTCCCTTCTGGCCAGTTCCAGAAAAGCCTGAACCATGCCTGGTTCGAACATGTGTCCTGACTGTTCCCGAATCTTTCGGCAAATGTGAGGAACCTGTACCAGCACTTGACCCTGATCGGGAAGGAGTACGGAGATCCGATCGGCCAAGTGAAGGAGATAGCTTTCCGTGGGTGGGCTGGCCTCCCTGGACCTGAATCGGGAATCCCTGTCGATCCACTGCGCATGGTGGTGCCGGACAAGGGATGCAAGTTCCTCAAAGGGCGAGAAACTTCCCAAGAGGAGGGCTCCGGCAACCGAATGTTCAGTCGTCTGCTTTGTTTCAAAATGGAGGGTGTCCAGTCGCTGGGAAAGGCTCAAGGCGCCGACATCATGGAGGGCCCCGGCCATGGTCACACGGTTTCGTGTATCCTGCGGAAGCCCCATGGCGGCGGCAATCTCTGATGCAATATAGGCGACCCGTTTGTGGTGGTCACTGACCTGGTGGGTCACCAGGTCCGTGGCGTTTGAAAGGCAGAGGACGAGGTCCCAGATCGGCACGTGTATTGAGTTCATTTGTGAAAGGGCCCCTTTGCCTTTCGGCTGATATCCTCACGTCTATCACACTGGTGAAACGGTGTCAATAAGTCTGTTCGTACGAATGCGATGGCCGTGCGGGCATCAGAACGGCAAGAGTAAAATAGAAGTCCAGGAACTGAGAACGCCCCGATATCCTTTCCTAGGGAAGGGCGTAAAGCTTACGAATGTAATGGTTTTGTTGAAAGGGGGGGCCGTATGAACATGCGGGAAATAAAACTTCGGGTGGAAGACGCCGTGGCTCCGATCGCGGTAAACACCCGGATATCCCCAAACATAATCACCTTGTCCTCTTTCGGCGTCATGGCCCTGGCGGCCGTTTTCTTGATACGGGGCAGGATCGCCTGGGCGGGGAGCTTCATCCTTTTGTCCGGCTTCCTGGATATCCTGGATGGAGCGGTAGCCCGGCTGACCCACCGGGAGACTCCCTTTGGCGCTCTCTTGGATCGGGTATCTGACCGGGGTGCCGATTTTACGATCATCTCTGCCATAGTCATGGGCGAATTTGTTGAACTCAGGCTCGGTCTTTTTGTCCTCTGCACAGTCCTGCTGGCTTCCTATGTCAGTGCGTGTCTGGAGGCGGCCACTGCGACGCGGGTCGGGGAGAAACTGAGCTTGAGGGGGGTCCGCCTCGGGGTCCTGGCCCTGGCCTGCTTCTCGGGGCGGATTCAGGAGGGAATGGCCCTGCTCGCTCTTATCGGCACCGGCGCTGTTGTCGGAAGGATGTTAACGGCCCACAGGATACTGTCACCGCGCTCCAAGGCAGCGCTGCACTGATTCTCGAAAATCTTTTTCCGTACAGGCCGACTCGAATCCCAAATCTTTGCGCGTTCTTGTTACGTCGTAAGCCCGTTCCCGGGTGAGTACTTTAAGGTAATGACGATTGAACAGGGGTCGGTAGCCGAAAGTATGATGCATTCCTTCGAAGAGCAGCGCTCCAATATGCAGAAAAGGCAGTAGAACGGGTAGGGGAAGAGTTATAAGGCGGCCGCCTGTCTCTTGTGCAATGATACGGCTCAGGGTGGAACGATGGATAGGTTCGCGGTCGCAGACCGCATAGGCGTTACCGGGTGTCCCGTGGTTGCGCGCATGAAAGAAAGCGTCAATTACGTTCTTTCGGCTCGCAAGGTGTACCATAACGTCAGGGGCCAGCACCGGAGTAATTCCGGTTCTTTTGCAGAAAGTGAGAAAGCGGCGGAAGTTTCTCCGATCTTCATGATAGACAGGGCCGGGTCGGATAATGATGACGGGAATATCGTCTAGGTAAGTCTTAAGCTGGCGTTCGGTTTCGATCTTGGACTTTCCGTAGTCGGTCGTCCCCCCCCCGGGCTCGGCGCTTACCGAACTGCAATGGATGAATCGTCCAACGCCATTGCGGATGGCGGCTTCAATCACGTTGACTGTACCCTGAACGTTAACTCGGTGAAGGGTCTCGGGAGATGCATAGTGATCCACGAGTGCTGCAAGGTGATAGACCACCTGAACCTCGCGCATGGCGGCATCCAGACCCTTTGGCTCTGTGATATCGCCTATAAAAGTCTCTGCCTGGCGTAACTTGTTTTTTCGGGAGAGGACACGTACCTCATCCCCATTTTGAAGAAGACGGTCGACGAGTGCCCGACCGAGGGAGCCTGTCCCCCCAGTGACAAGGATCATGACGAGGAAGACCCCTTGGGGGAATAACGTGCGAGCATCAGTCCGGTAATCGAAGATTCTTTCGCTCTTTAAGAAAAGCGGTCAGGCGCGTTTCGTCACGATTGAGAAAAAGCGCACTTCCGGCACAACCGGCATATGCCAGAAGTTCTTCTATTTTGTCGTTCTCGCCGATCTCTGCAAACGTATGACCATCGGAATTCTCCACCAATCGCGCGCCTCTCGTTGAAGCGATATCAATCATTCGCAGTATCTGTTCATGGTCTGTCTTCCCGAGGCGGAGATTCGTGTTATTGACTTCCAGGGCAAAGCCATATTCCAGCGACAGATCGACAATCCGGTCGATATCGAGGGGAGCAGACCTGATACACGGGTGCGTCAGAATATCAAGTGGAGAATGCTTCAGATAGTTTTCAAGGGCTCTGGTATTCCGAACGGCTGACGGGAGGGGAACCGTAAGCGGGTGGAACCCTGCACTTATCAGGTCGAACAGGGAGAAATATTTCTTTGGAAGATCACTGTTCCCCTGTTCGTCGAGGATATTCACTTCGATTCCCCCCAGAATCGTAACGGATTTGCCTGACCGGCTCCGGACCTCTCTGGGGAAACGTCGTTTGTCAACGAAGACTCCGAAATTGACTTTTCGACCAGACGCTTCACCGTGGTCACAGATGTTCACCGTTTTGACCCCTTTAGCAGCTGCGATATCTACGATCTCAAGAACGGTATGAAGTCCGCAGGCAGACTGGATCGAATGCACGTGAAGGTCATGAAGAATCATGGAAAAGGGTCTTTATTGAGTGGATTCGGTGTTTATGGTGCCGTCGACCGGGATCCAAGCGCCGAGTGCTGCGAGTTTACCATACTTGCGGCTCACATCAACCGCTGTGCGGTACTGTGTTCCGCACAGCCAACGTTGAGCGTCAATCGGCGGTATCTGGATCCGTTCGGGGCCGCTTAAGTTCCATATTGAATGTCTGGAGCCTCGGCTTAACCGTGATGGTTCGTTTAATATACAGCGTTTACGGCCAGCCCTGGCGCCGAACGTACTATGCCCTCCTACCGTATCGATATAAAGCCTGCCGCCTATGCGCTCATCCTCGTTGTCATCTGCCTTGCGACCTTTGTGGCCCATCTTGAAACGGTGGACCCCGGGCTGATGGAAGCCCGAAATTTCGTGACGGCCCGTGAAATGGTGCAACACGGAACCTGGCTTATACCCAGCATGGACGGGCAAGTCAGGGTGGCGAAACCCCCTCTACCCACGTGGCTGACAGCACTGTCCCGTATTCTGGCCGGGGACCCTGACAGTATGTTTACCATGAGGATTCCGGCTGCCCTGAGTGCCATCCTTATGGTTCTATTCTTCTTTGGTCTGTGCGTCGAGCTCACCGGCCGAAACTATACCGTAGCCTTTCTCAGCGCTGCGATTCTGGCCACAAATGTGCTTGTCATCCAGATGGCACGAACAAATTCATGGGATATTTTCTCTCAGAGTTTCATGGTAGCGGCACTCTTGTTCTTTGTTCGAGGAGTGACGCGCAAACAGAACGCGGGCCTGCATTTCCTGGGCTTTGGCGTTGCCATGGGCCTTTCCGTTCTCAGCAAGGGACCCGCCGCATTCTATGCCCCGCTGTTTCCATTTGGAATAGCCTATCTCTGGATCTACGGGTTCCAGGGGGCGTGGAGGGTAAAGGGTCTCATTTTGGGAGCAATTATCGTCTGTGGGCTGATCGGCCTGCTCTGGCCCGTGCCGGTCTATCTCAAATATCCCGAGATTGCGCGGGCTGTATACGAATCCGAGGTCAGGGCGAGAATGACAACACTGCATGGCAATCCCTGGTATTACTACCTCAATTTTCCATATATCGCAGGCCTCTGGATCATTCTCTTCGCCGCAGCCTTTGCGCTTCCATATATGAGCAGACGACTCAAGAATCTTTCGGTTTATAGTCTGGGAGCGATCTGGCTGATCGGCACCGTTGTCCTCCTTTCCGTTCTCCCTGAGAAAAAGGAACGTTATCTTATCCCCATCGGTTTTCCGATGAGTCTGATCATTGGGCAGGTGGCCTATGCGCTTATGGAAAGGTTCAGGCAAGGAAAGGATACGCGAACGGACCGGGTCATTCTTCTGCTCCATTCCTGCCTCTCTGCATCATTGGCCGCCGGCCTTCCCCTTTTGCTGTTCTTCCTGAGATATACGGGAAA
>QJVM01000080.1 GCA_003235715.1 Nitrospirota bacterium | reverse complement strand
GGTCAGGCGCGGGTAATGACACCGTAGTCCTTGGTGATGGTTCCCTTGTCGAGGGCGATATTGATCTTGGAGCCGACGACGACACCTTCCATCTGATTGGCAGCCCCGTGGTTAATAGCGTTATCCTCGGAGGCGGAGGGATCAATTCGCTGGTGTTTGAGGGTGAAGGCTTTTTTGGAAACCCGCTGACCGGCTTTGTTATGGCCACCAAGATAGGTCTTGGTACCTATGTTGTCCCTGCCCTCGAACCCATGCTGAAGCTGGAGATCCCGGAGGGCACCCTTCAGGTACAGAGCGACTATCTCTTTGACAGTGCGGGTGTTTTTAACACTGCGGTAAACGGCGATGGGAGCCATGGAAAGTTCCATGTACTAGGTTCTTCCACGCTCGGCGGCGACCTTGGGGTATCTAAGGGTCCCGGCGTATATACCAACGGCCAGATATACGACATCGTGGAAACGGTGGGTGAAGGAGAACTGATCAGCGGGTCCTTCAACGAGGTGACGCTTCCCCCGCCCACACCGCTTCTCAGTTTCTCGCTGAATCAGGAAGAACAGGTCGTGGAGGTCATAACGGATGCCAAGAGCGTGACCTCCGTGGTTACGAACCGGACGGAAGAGAGCGTGGCGGCCTACCTGGACCGGGTGATCCCGACGGCCACGGGGGATTTCGCGAATGCCCTTGGGGAATTCCAGTCGCTGACTTCCGATGGACAATTCCGCGAGGCTTTCACAAGCCTGAGCGGGGCAGACTATGACATTGCCACGCGAAGCACTTACGGAGCCGCGAAACAGTTCAGCAGTATGTTGCTGGAACGCATGCACAGCCTTCGGGCGTTACTCAAACAGCAGCGGAGGGAGCCCACCCCGGATGAGGCCTGGGAGAGAGACAGAGTGTTGCTGGCCTACAACGGTTCGGATGCCAGTGTTCGCGAGCTTTTACGGAAGAGGCAGGAGGAGCCGAAGGAATGGACCTACGGGGTCTGGGCGGACGGCTTCGGGCAATGGGGCACGCAGGATGATGACCGCGGGCTCACCGGCTATGACTACAATATTGCAGGTGCGACGTTAGGGATGGACCGGGTCTTTGGTCAGACGTACCTTGCAGGCCTTAGCATCGGCTATTCCGGCACGAACATAGACCTCAAAGACAACCAGGGCGAAGGGGACATCGACACGGGTTACGGCTCCCTTTACGGGAGCTATTTCACTGAGAAGCTTTACCTCGACGGTGTCTTTAACTACGGGCGCCAGGATTACAAGAACAAGCGCTTCGTGACCATCGGGTCGTTGAATCGAATAGCGCGAAGTGACCACGATGGCTCGTCGTACTCGGCCTTCTTAGAGGGCGGTTACAATGTGGACCTGAAGCCATGGGTGCTCCAGCCCTTTGCCTCCCTTTTCTATGTCTATCTGGATGAAGATGGTTTCACGGAAGAGGGCGCCGATTCTCTGAATATGATCGTACGTTCCCGGGATACCGAGTCGCTCGCGTCCGAGTTGGGGTTGCGGGTATCGACGGCTTTCAGCCTGGGGGGAGGAACTCTTGTTCCTGAAGCGAGCGCGGCCTGGAATTATGACTATGATATTGACGATCGTGTCATCAGCGCGTACCTGGCCGGGGCTCCGGATGCCGAGTTCAGTATCAAGGGTCAGGACGTGGAACAGCACGGGGCCAACGTGGGGGTTGGGCTGGTGTTCTTTAATGCCAGTGGCATTACAACCTCAGTGAAGTACAGCGCCCAGCTCAGGAAACATTTCGCTGCACATGGGGCGTACGGAGAACTGCGTTACGAGTTTTAAACGGTACTAACCGTTCCCTGCCTCGCGCAGGCAGGGGGGCGAAGCGGAATAGAGGGGGCTCCATAACGGGGCCCCCTGCAACTGTCCTCTGCTTTCAGCTCTTCTTTGAGGTCTGGCAGAAGAAGCCGGTAATCTGGCGCGACACCTTCACGCTATTGCACTTCGGGCAGTGTACCTTCCTGGTTCCATGTTGGCTGATAGTCATCACCACCGTAAACTTCTTTCCGCACTTGCTGCATTTGTAGTCGTATGACGCCATGGCTCCCCTCCTTGCAACGGCATGACCGATACTTGGTCATGACAGTATCTATGCTGTCGTCAGCACACCTGATAAATACCACGGAGTCTTGTGCTTTTCAACCATCGAGCCCCGTCGGCCACGGTCTTTTCCCTTCCCAGTTCTTAGAGGGTTTCCCTTGAAATAATGGTTATTCGTGCAGGTTGAAATGAAGTTGAATAATTCTGAAGAAACGGGGGAAATCTGAATCAAGGATGCCCGAAGACCGGGTGCCTCCGGGGCTTTTCCGTCAAGGTACGAATATGAGGCTCGAAAATCCCCAAAGATTTGTAGTATTCTGTCAACGGATTTACAGCAAACGTCATGCGCCTGATTGCCATTCTGCTATTGACAGTCTCCACTTTGACCCTGTTTCCTGTTTCCGGCATTGTCCGCCCGGGACTTGCTCTTGATTCAGGCGAACAGGGCGTTACCGTACTGGATGTGTGCAGCCAGCCCTCTTCGGGTATATTCTCCGATGCTCACCTGCCCTTTATTACGCAACACACGTTCGAGATAGTCCAAGCTTGCTGCAAAAGGGTTGGAGCGGCTACGCCGAATCCTTCTTACGACTTCATTCACTGCCTGGAAATCGAGTACCCTCCCGAAACCTAATTCCTTTCCAAGCCCCTGTGTTGGGGGTATCCGACCATTTTGTGACCATTCCCGCCGGCAGGATACTTATGTGCCGGACATATAGCCTTGGTTCTGCGTCGTGTGCGCCAAACGGGGATGGATTTCAAGCCAAAGGGATTGTATGAAACGGATGCCCTCCTGTAATCCCACAGGGTAGCGCCCGTTTTACCCGTCGGCCCCGAGCTGGCCGGCAAAGTCAATTCATTTATGTCGCATGACAAGGAGGACTTATGCTGAAACATGGTACATCCCGGTTAGTCCTGATGGGGGCCCTGCTGTTCGCCATGGCCGGGGCGACCTGGGCCGAGGAGGAATCACTTATCCTTGAGGAGATCACGGTTCGTGGGGAGCGTCAGCAGAGCAACGAGGAGAATCTGACCATTCGCGAGGTTCGGGAAAGTCCGGCCCGCGACATCGGAGAGGCGCTCCAGAACGTGCCCGGTCTTAACATTGTCCGCAAAGGGGCCATCGCCAACGATATCGTGCTGCGCGGTTTTCAGCGCGACAACCTGAATATGTTTCTGGACGGGGTCCGCATTCACGGCGGTTGCCCGTCGCGAATGGATCCGCCCTCCTTCCACTTCGACTTTGCCGAGGTGGAGTCTGTTGAAGTAATCAAGGGCCCCTATGACCTGCAGAACCCGGGGAGCCTGGCCGGAATGATCAATGCCGTGTCCAAGGCTCCGGCCAAGGGTCCGGGGATGGCCACGAACTTCAGCTATGGGAGCTTCCACTATGTCGATGCGTCGCTCGTGGGGAGTTATGGCGTTGAAAACATGGACGGGCTGCTTGGCTACGCCTTCAAGAAGTCCGACGTCCCCAAGTCCGGTGACGGGAAGCGGCTCACTGATATTTACCCCAGCACCAGTTCCAACCGTTACCGGCCGGACGAGATGGACTCCCGAGCCTACGAGACCAACACCGTCTGGACCAAGATCGGATACGTGGCCGGTCACAGCCGTACGGAATTGAGCTATACCTACCAGGATGCCGAACACGTTCTTTACCCGTACCTTCTGATGGACGCCGACTACGACCGCACCAAACGAGTCAACCTGACGACGACCCTGACAGAGCTCTCTCCGGTCATATCCCGTATCAACCTTCAGGTCTGGCACAACGAGGTCGAACACCTGATGGACGACACCTCAAGGGTCAGCTCCCTCCCCAGCATGATGGTAACCCGCGACTATATGATGCAGACCGATGCCTCGACCATTACCACCGGTGCCAAGGCGAACGTCGCGATCTCGGCGGGCCCCGGAGAATTTACAGGTGGCCTCGACGTCTACCGGCGGAATTGGGATGCCAAGAACGAGGCCGCGGGGTGGAGGTCCTATGAGCCCCAGCCCATGATTCCCGATGTCGACGTTGAAAATATTGGCGCATTTGCAGAGTACAGCCTGCCGCTGGGCGACGGTTTCAGGCTAAAAGGTGGCGCGAGGTTCGACCACACGACGGTGGATGCCACCGATCTCACGGATGCCCGGCTGGCCAGCCTGTATCAGCCCTATGTTCCTGGCAGTTCGCTCGACACGGACACTGAGTATAATCAGCCGAGCGCCAATCTGCAGGTAACCTGGAAGGCCACGGATACCCTGGAGGTCTTTGCCGGACTTGCGTCGGCGAGTCGCACGCCCGATCCCCAGGAACTCTACCTCGGGTTGCAGCGTATGATGGGCAAGAATCAGGTTGGTAATCCGGACCTGGATCCCACGCGGAACAACCAGGCGGATCTGGGCGCCAAATGGTCCAGCGGAAAGGTCTTCGCCAGTGCCTCCATCTTCTATAGCGCCCTGACGGATTACATCTACGTTGTGGATCGACCCGACCCGGACGGGGCAGGACCCCTGATTGCGGCTCGGACCTATGAGAACATCGACGCGACCATGTACGGAGGGGAATTGGGTACCCAGATTGCGCTTCCCCTGGACCTGTTTCTAAAGGGAACGCTGTCATACGTGCGGGGCGAAAACGAGGACACGGACGATCCGCTGGCCGAGATCCCGCCCCTCTCGGGAATGGTTTCTCTCAGGTACGACAACGGACTCTGGTTCATAGAGGCCACGGAGAGATTTGCGGACGATCAGAACCGGGTCGATAAGAGCCTTCAGGAGGAGAAAACACCGGGCTGGGGGGTGACCGACTTCAAGGCAGGCGCCAACTGGGCCAGATGGTCTCTGGTGGGCGGGGTCAACAACGTCTTCGACAAGTACTACAGCACGCATCTATCTTACCAGCGCGACCCCTTTGCAAGTGGGGTGAAGGTCCCGGAGATGGGATTATTTGCCTACGCGAACCTCTCATATCGTTATTAACCTTGGATGGCGGGGTTCCTGGAAACAGGAACCCTGCATTTTCAATCTTTCGTGGTGGTCCGGCAACAGACATTCCTGGTCGAAGCGTGACATTGCGGTCAATCACGAGCTTGCTGAAACCCGTTTTCATACCAAGAAAGAAAAGCGCTGGCAGGCATAATTCGGCCTCAATCGTCCTCTCCTGAGATTCTAAGCTTCCTTTCTTCAGGGTTCCCATGGGAATCTCTGGCTCGCCCAATTTTTGTATGCCCGAACGCAGTTTTACGGTGCTAAACTGGAAGTACAGAGACAAGGAGGTGACCGGAAATGTCGATCCAGAGAATTATGGTTCCGGTAAGTTTCGCGCCATCCTGTAAGAAGGCCTTTGGTATGGCGGCGACTCTCGCGGGTGCGTTCGGAGCCAAACTCTACGTGGTGAACGTGTACAAGACTCTGACGCGGTTCTTCTACAACATTGGCGGGGCCATATTTGACGAGGAATTACGATTCGAACGCCAGAAGAGGCTTGAGGATCTGAGCCAGTTTGTTCAGACTGAACTCGAGAAGCTTTCCCTGTCGATTCCCGTCGAGGAGGTCGAGGTCGTGGACGGGGATAACGCCACGGATACCATCCTTAAGGTGGCGAAGGAGAAGAATATCGACCTGATCGTTCTGGGACATCACGAAGAGCTGAAGCTGGAACATTACCTCTTCGGCCGGAACATCAATAGGATAGTGGACCGGGCGCCCTGTGGAGTCCTTGTGACGAGGTCCACCGAATACGCGAAGGCGTTGGAGTTCGAAGAGGCGGCGTAAGAGATAGCCTTCGGGGGAGTACTCCCGGAAAGGGTTGATTCAGCCGGGACTCGGGTATGAAGATTACCGGATCCCGGTCTTTTTGAAAGGAAACTACTGATGCAAGATCTGGTTCCTGAAATCGCCACGCGAAGGGCGAAGCGGGCCCTGAGCGAGCAGAATATCCCCGATGAAATCATCCGCCGCCTGATAACGGCGGCCACTTTCGCGCCATCCTGCTTCAACAACCAGTCATGGCGCTTTCTTGTGGTTACGGAGCATGAGCCGTTGAAA
>QJVM01000002.1 GCA_003235715.1 Nitrospirota bacterium | reverse complement strand
GAGGACGAATAGGAGCAACGCCGCGCCAACAAGCAGGAACAGGCTTACGGTCAGCACAATCTTCGAATGGAAGCTCAGTCTTCTTTTGGCAGGATCAGGGTCCCTGCTCAAGGTGTCCCAGACGTCCACCATCACAAAAAAACCAACTCCCCCGAGGATAATGAGCACCGCCACCGTAAGGTTGACCACCGGGTCATCAGCATATCGGACCAGGCTGTCCGGGAACAGGGAAAACCCAGCGTTGCAAAACGCGGACACCGCATGGAACACGGAAAGCCAGACCGCGTCTTCGCCGTAATCCTGGTAGAAACTGCCAAAGAGCACCAGAGCTCCGAGGGCCTCGAACAGGAGGGTCAACTGAACCACCCTCCGCACAAGAAACCCTAACGGATATCGCCGCAATTTGAGGAAAGAACCGCTGATGGCATCCGAAACGTGTACGGAGACCCGGCGCCGCATGATGAACAGAAAGAAGGTGGACATAAGCACAATGCCGAATCCGCCCGTCTGGATCAGGGAGAGGATGACCGCCTGACCGAAAACCGTCAGGGACGTCCCCGGGTCCACGATGACCAGACCCGTGACGCAGGTGGCCGAGGTGGACATGAAGAGCGCGTCTACGAAGCCCAGCGATGGCCCCACGGAGGATACGGGTAGCATCAACATGCCTGCCCCCACGAGAATGACCAGTCCGAAGCTGAGAATCGCAAGTTGGGCAGGATTCAGATGGCGGAAAATGCGTGACAGAGAAGCATTCATATCCCTGGGAGACCTTTGAGCCGAAGCAGCCCATAGTATCACAGAGGGTTACCACCCCGCGCACGGATATCCGGCGAGGCATCCCCTTGCTCCGGACCGATTCCAGACGGGCCGGCCTGACCCCCGGTTTCGTCCGTTCCAGGGATACCTAATTATCAAGCGAATTTCGGCACTTTCCCGTTAAAGTGCTATGATGGGACGGAACCTATTGACCAAGCCTTGAGTCGTGCGACATCACAGGGTGTCGGGATCCGGTTATGTCAGGCAGTGGATTTCTCGGAAACATTGTGATCGTAGGCTGCGGGCGTCTGGGCTCCTCTCTCGCCAACCGGCTCAGCCAGGCCGGCAGTCGCGTCGTCATCATTGATCGCTCCCGTTCCTCCTTCTCACTTCTTGAACCCGGCTTCAGTGGATTCCGGGTCACAGGGGACGCCGCTGAGAGGAATGTCCTTGTCGAGGCCAGTATCCAGGAAGCCGATTGCCTGATCGCCGCAACCGAGAAGGATACCCTCAACCTGATGGTCGCGCAGGTGGCCCGGCACGTCTTCTCGGTCCCGAAAGTGCTGGCTCGCGTCTATGACCCGAAACGAGAAACGGTCTTTCTTGACGCCGGAATCGAGATTGTCAGTCCCACCCGCCTGATGGTCGACACGTTTCTGGCAGCCGTGCGTGCACGGCAGGAGTCAGCATGAGGGTTCTCCTGGTGGGAACGGGCAGGATTCTGTATTACCTCGCCCGCCAGTTTTCAAGAAAGAAGATTCTGGTGACCATCGTTACGCCGTACGCCACGGAGGCCCGGGAACTGTCCCGTCGGACAGCGTCCTCCGTTCTCGAAGGCGACGGCACAGACCCGCGGGTCCTCGAGGAGGCGGGGGCCTATCAGGCGGACGCCCTGCTTAGCCTGATGCCGAACGACGAGGACAACCTTGTGGTGTGCCAGATTGCCAATCGGGTCTACCGCGTTCCCCGGACCATCGCCCTGGTGAACGACCCGGAAAATGAGGAGATCTTTCATCAGCTCAACGTATCCGTGGCGATCTCAGCAACCCGAATTCTCTCCATCCTCCTCGAGGAACAGGCGGGGTTTGAGGAGATTTCCCGGATCGTCTCACTGGCCGAGGGAACCGTTTCAGTGTCCGAAGTAATCCTGCGAGAGGACGGGCCCGCCGCCGGAAGCACGATTGAATCCCTAGAACTCCCGGCGGAGGCCCTCATTGGAGGAATTATTCGGAAGGGAACGGTCCTGATCCCCAAAGGGGGAACCCGATTGGAGGCCGAGGACAGACTGATTCTCGTTGCAACGGAGGCGAGTCTCGAGCCGGCCTTGCGGATCCTGACGGGCGAACCCGCGGCATGAGCCCCTCGCGCTACCGTTCCTTTCTCCTCCGGCGTTATCGCAGCTTCGCAGGCTACCTCGGGGTTCTTCTCTGCATCATTGGACTGATTACCTTGTGTCCCGCGGGACTGGTCCTCCTCTATCCCGCCGAGATGGGAATCGGTCATCGTTTCCTTTGGCCCGGGCTGCTGCTGGCCTCCACGGGCTGGCTTCTGTGGAAATGCTTTAGACCATCCCCGGACACCGTCCTCTCCATCGCTGAGGGTTCGATCATCGTGGTCTTCGCCTGGTGCAGCGCCATCCTGGCCGGAGCGGTTCCGTTCCGGCTCTCGGGCATGGACTGGACACGGGCCCTCTTCGAAGCCACCAGCGGATGGACCACCACCGGGCTTTCCGTCGTCGACATTGAAAAGGCCTCTCCGCTGATCCTCTTTCACCGGAGTCTCATGCAGCTTGCAGGCGGTGCGGGTCTGGCGGTCCTCATGCTGAGTTCCATGGCCGGCCCCCCCGGTGTGGGTCTGAGCGCCGCCGAGGGACGGGAGGAACAGCTCGTTCCCCATGTCCGGCATTCGGCCCGGATGGTGCTCACCCTTTATGGCCTCTACGCATTCCTGGGAACCGCCGCCCTCAAAATCGCCGGAATGGAATGGTTTGACGCGGTCAACCACGCTTTCAGCGCCATCTCTACCGGCGGTTTTTCCACGCATACCGAATCCATCGCTTTCTGGGACAGTCCCGGGATTGAGGCGGTCCTGATCGTACTGATGATGCTGGGCTCCATTAACTTTCTGACCGCGTACACCCTGTCCCGCGGCTATGGACAGCCGGTGATGCGCAATGGCGAGATACGCACCGCCACCGTCGTTCTGGGGGTTTCCATGCTCGTGCTCTTTTTCGGAGTCACGGGCCTGGCCTATCACGACACGTCACGCGGGATTCGTACGGCGGTCTTTCAGGCCGTAGCCGCACTCTCCACGACCGGATTTGCCATCGTCGACTTTCCCGCTTGGAATGCCCTCGGATGGTTGGTCATCATCACGCTGATGCTCATCGGCGGAGGCGCCGGTTCAACCGCCGGGGGCATCAAGCAGCACCGCCTCTATCTCCTGTTCAGACTGTTGAGGCGCCAGGTCATGGTTGCGCTTTTGCCCCGGTATTCCGTGAGTGAGGAATCCGTCTGGGTGGGGAAGCATAGACTGTTTCTGGGCGAGCATGATTTATGGAGACCCACAGCCTATATCGGGCTATACCTGCTCGGGTGGCTGGCCGGCGGATGTGCCCTCGCGGCCCTGGGGCTTCCACTGGCGGACAGTCTTTTCGAATTTGCCAGCGCTCTTGGCACGGTCGGCCTGTCCACGGGACTCACAAGCGCTGCGTCCCCCGAAGGCCAGTTATGGATCCAGATCGCCGGCATGATTCTCGGCCGCCTGGAATTTTTTGTCCTTTTCTGGGGCCTGGCGAAGTTCCTTCGGGACCTGCCCGCGCTCGTGGGCCTGTGACCAGCGATGTTTGCCTTAGAAGGTACACGATGGTCCGTTTCTAACGGACAAGACTTTGTTCGACCCCCTTGTTATACCAATCCCGTGAGCGGTTGCACACTCCACATACCGAAAGCATTACCGGGACTTCTACAAGAACGCCAACTACCGTCGCAAGAGCGGCACCCGAAGTCGGTCCAAACAGAGTGATCGCCACGGCCACGGCAAGTTCGAAGAAGTTGCTTGCGCCTATAAGTGCCCCCGGTGATGCGACGTTATGGGGGACTTTGAACAGACGCATCAGCCCATAGGCAAGAGAAGAGTTGAAATACACCTGCACCAATATGGGGACAGCCAGGATCAGAACCGCAAACCATTGATCGGTCAGATTTTCGGCCTGAAACGCAAATATAAGGACCAGCGTTGCAAGCAGGGCCATCACCGTAACCGGATGGAAGAAAGCCAGAAACTTGCCTTCAAACCATTCTCTGCCCTTTGTCCGGATGATCCAAACGCGGGAAGCGCCACCCGCTACGAGGGGGATTACAATGAAGACGACCACCGAGGTAACAAGCACTTCCTTCGGGATCACAACATCCGCCACCCCAAGAAGAAACATGACAATCGGAGCAAAGGCCACGAGCATAATCAGATCGTTGATGGCCACCTGTGCGAGCGTATAGGCCGGGTCACCGTCGGTGAGATAACTCCAGACGAATACCATGGCTGTGCAGGGTGCGGCGGCAAGAATAATCAGGCCGGCCAAATAGTCCGAGGATTGCTCTGAAGTAACCAGCCCTGAAAAGACGACCTTAAGAAAAAACCAGCCAAATAGAGCCATGCTGAACGGTTTCACGAGCCAATTCACAAAGAGGGTGACGGCAAGCCCCTTGGGTCGCTTGGCCACACCTTTGATACCGGCGAAATCGATCTTCAGCATCATGGGATAAATCATCAGCCATATCAGGACCGCGATGGGCGCATTCACGTGGGAGCCTTCCACAAACTCCATCCGGCTTACGGCTTCCGTGAATGATGGAAACAGTTTCCCAGACCCCACTCCAACCAGCATGCAAATCCCGACCCATAGAGTCAGATAGCGTTCAAAGACATTCATCTTCTTCGATGTTTCGCTCATAACTTCTTCCCCGTCACTTGAAGACGCACCCCAATATCTGAGGCTTTCTGGCTCAGAGACTGAGGAAGCGTTTCCACAAAGGCCCGAATTTCATCCCTCACACGGCGATACTGCTCAAGCGCTTCCTCTTTGGTTTTGGCGTTCTGTGCCAACTTCGGCGGATCGTCAAAACCATGATGCAAGACCTTGGCCTTCCCCGGAAATACCGGGCACGTCTCCGCCGCGTGTCCGCAGACGGTGACGACATAATCAAAGGGAATATGCATTATATCGCTGACCAGCTTTGACCGATGGACCGAGATATCCACGCCCGCTTCGGCCATAACCTGAACCGCGTCCCGGTTCAGCCCGTGTGTCTCTATGCCTGCCGAATAGGCTTCCACACTATCTGCTTTCAAATGCCGGGCCCAGCCTTCGGCCATCTGACTTCGGCACGAATTGCCGGTGCAAAGAAAAAGTATGTTCACTTTCGAGTTCTCTGGCTCCGGCACAAGTCTTCCCTTTCTACCGAGCATATCTTGCGGAGTAGCCCGGCGTCTTCACGAACCCGGCGGTCCTTTGCGAGGCTGCCCAATAACCATATAAGAGTTTCCCGCACTTCGGCGCTTGCCTTGGGTCCGCTCAGCCGGTAATACATCCATCGGCCCTCTTTTCGGGCCTGAACCAGACCAGACCGTTGAAGAATGGACATGTGCTTGGAGGTGGTCGAAGGGGCCAGCCCAAGGAGTTCAACGATCTGGCAGGCGCACAGTTCACCCTCCCGAAGGGCCATGAGGGCGCGTAGACGGTTTTCATCCGACAGTGCTTTGCCAATATTAAGAACGGTTTTCATACGGTTCTATATTTCGTCAACAAGCGAAATATACGCAGGGCCGCATCGAGATGTCAACCCGACGCGATACGCATAGTTTCGGTTCTTGGCCATGGAATGTCCGAAGCTTGACATTGTGTGGCTATTTGGCTAAACTGCCAAGAATGAAGAAGCCAACCAAAACTCAGTATGAGGCCAGAGCCGAGGTTCTGAAAGCCATGGCACATCCGTCCCGACTGCTGATCGTGGACGAACTTGCCAAAGGCGAGCGGTGCGTCTGCGAACTCACAGAAATGATCGGGGCTGATGTATCAACGGTCTCCAAACACCTCTCCCTTCTGAAGAATGCCGGCATCGTCATGGATGAAAAGCGGGGAACCCAGGTCTTCTATACCCTGCGCGTGCCCTGCGTCGTCAATTTCTTCTCCTGTGTTGAGGCGGTTCTCAAGGAAAGGGCAAGGATTTATCTTTCAGCAGTCGCAGGGTAATTTTTTTTCGTCGTATATTTGGCCAACTGGCCAAATATCTTGGCGGCGTGGAGTTAAAGGATGAACTGGAAGGACGAGTGGAAGGCATTGTATATTTGGCCAACTGGCCAAATATCTTGGCGGCGTGGAGTTAAAGGATGAACTGGAAGGACGAGTGGAAGGCATTGACCTTGGTCATCGGGGTATTTCTCGGGAGTTTTTATCTGCCCGTGGGATCCGTGCGATTCGACAACGCCATTCTGGAAGCGTTTCATCTGCTTAAATGGTATGCACGGGAACACGTGTTACTGTGCCTGGTTCCGGCGTTCCTGATTGCAGGCGCCATCGGGGTCTTCGTAAGCCAGGCCTCGGTCATGAAGTATCTCGGAGCCGGAGCCAACAAGATCCTCTCCTATGGTGTTGCCTCGGTGTCCGGAACCATTCTGGCTGTATGTTCCTGCACGATACTGCCCCTGTTCGCGGGAATCTATAGAATGGGCGCCGGCCTTGGCCCGGCGACCGCCTTCCTCTACTCCGGACCGGCGATCAATGTTCTCGCAATTGTTCTTACCGCGCGCGTGCTTGGCCCGGAGCTTGGCGTTGCCCGCGCAATCGGCGCAATCGTATTCAGCGTTGTTATCGGCCTGTTGATGCAGCTTATCTTCCGTAAGGAGGAGCAGGCAAAGGCCATGGAACAAGCAACGCTTCCGGAAGCGGACGTCGCACGCCCACTCTGGCAGAATGCGCTGTACTTTGCATCCATGGTGGGAATCCTTGTGTTTGCCAACTGGGGAAAGCCCGAAGAGGCTTCCGGTGTATGGTCCGCCATCTATTCCGCCAAGTGGGCCATCACGGCCGGTTTCAGCATTGCCTTTACCATTATTCTTCTTCTCTGGTTCGGTCTGGGGTTTAAGCGGATGGCGATTCTGGCCGTCCCGCCGGCGTTGGCGTTTGTACTCTTTCCCACCAACCCGCTGCTCGTTTTCGTGGTCGGGACCCTGAGTTTGTCCGTTGTGACCTCCAGTGACAAGGGAGAGATGGGGGAATGGTTTTCGACCTCATGGGGCTTTGCCAAGCAGATCCTTCCCCTGCTTTTTGCAGGCGTGCTGGTTGCGGGAGTGCTACTGGGGCGGCCCGGTTCCGAAGGGCTGATCCCTTCATCCTGGATTGAGCGGGCGGTAGGCGGAAATTCCTTTGGATCAAACGCGTTTGCCTCGGTGGCCGGGGCTTTCATGTACTTTGCCACGTTGACGGAGGTGCCGATTCTCCAGGGATTGATCGGTTCGGGCATGGGAAAGGGACCGGCACTGGCTCTTCTGCTGGCTGGTCCGGCTCTTAGCCTTCCCAACATGCTTGTGATCCGAAGCGTGATGGGCACCAAAAAGACGGCGGTCTTCGTTTTATTGGTAATGGTACTGGCAACGGCCAGTGGGATGATATACGGGGCCCTGCCGTAAGCGGGCCTAACCTGAAAGAGGAGGATTTTCGATGAAGAAACTGACGGTTTTGGGACCCGGCTGCAAAAAGTGTGAAACCCTGTATGCCAACACCAAGCAGGCTGCCGATGAGATGGGCATTCAGTACGAACTTGAGAAGGTGAAGGACATCAACAAGATGATGTCCTTCGGCATGATCATGACCCCGGCCCTTGCGGTCGACGGGAAGGTTCGGATCAACGGGAAGGCCGCCTCGGTGGAGGAAGTGAAGGCTGTACTCGGATAAAGGTATGAGGCTATCTGTCACGCTCAAAAAAGCGGGGCTTCTTGCGGCCTGTCTTGCTGCAGTCTTCCTGATATCCTGCTCGCGGTCCGATGGCGGGGTTGGCAAGGATTCTTCAAACCCGCGCCAGGGGGCCAGGCCGGGGCTGCCCATGCTGCTGGAATTGGGCTCCGTTACGTGTATTCCATGCCAGCAGATGGTTCCCGTGCTGGACAGACTTGAACAGGAATACGGGAATCGACTTCAAATCGAGTTTCATGATGTTCGCAAGTCACCTGAAGTGGGTCGCGCTTGGGGGGTAATGACAATTCCTACCCAGATATTCTTGGATAAAGATGGCAGGGAGGTCTTTCGTCATATCGGATATTTTCCATACGAGGAGATTGTCAAAATACTGGAGGAAATGGGAATCTGACCCGTGGAGGAGTGGTTTATCTCCCTTGGGTCACTGGTCCAGGCAGAGCGTGGCTTAGCTTACATCCTCGTTCTGGCGGGAGGACTGCTTTCTGCGGCAAGCCCCTGTGTATTGGGTGCAATTCCCCTGATCATCGGGTACGTTGGCGGATATGCGGGTGGAGACATTCGAAGGGCCGCCATCTTTTCTTCAATCTTTGTTCTTGGCTTGG
>QJVM01000218.1 GCA_003235715.1 Nitrospirota bacterium | reverse complement strand
GGGGGGGGGTATCCGGTTTCGTTCTGGAACATAATTTTCCGATTTTATGAGGGTTTTTGTTTTTTTCTTCTAATATTGAAGTTATAAGCGTATTCTCGAATCTTATAGAGGGGGACCAAAAATGCAGAGTGCCACATCGGCCAATCTCGGACTGAACAGCAATGCCGTCAAAGTTTTGGAAAAGAGGTATCTCAGGCGTGACCGTGAGGGTCGCGTGACGGAGGCCCCGCTGGATATGTTTCAGCGGGTGGCCCGAACCATTGCCCGCGCGGACCTCCTTTATGACCGTCCCCTTGAGGAGGTACAGGAACTGGAGAAACGGTTCTTTGACCTGATCTCGTCCTGTGACTTTCTTCCCAACAGTCCGACGCTGATGAATGCCGGCCGCCGCCTCGGCCAGCTTTCTGCCTGCTTCGTGCTTCCGGTGGAAGACTCTATGGACTCCATCTTTGACGCGGTGAAGAACGCGGCGATGATCCACAAGTCGGGTGGAGGAACCGGATTCAGTTTCTCACGTCTCAGACCTAGCGGGGATGTGGTCGGTTCAACCAAAGGGATTTCTTCCGGCCCCATTTCTTTCATGACGGTGTTTGATGCGGCAACCGAGACCATCAAGCAAGGGGGCACGCGTCGGGGGGCCAACATGGGGATCCTGCGGGTCGATCATCCAGACATCCTGGAATTCGTCACGGCCAAGGACAACAATGCGAGATTGAATAATTTCAATATCTCTGTGGCCCTGACCGAGGATTTTATGAGGGCCGTCGAGGCCGACGCCGAATACGACATTCGTAATCCGCATGACGGAACGGTCACGCGGCGGCTTGGCGCGCGAAAGGTCTTTGACCTGATTGTTGAGCACGCGTGGACGAACGGAGAACCGGGCATAATTTTCATCGACCGGATCAACGCGGGCAATCCGACGCCTTCGGTCGGAGAAATCGAGTCTACGAATCCGTGCGGAGAACAGCCGCTCCTTCCCTACGAATCCTGCAATCTGGGGTCCATCAATCTCGCCCGCATGGTGACCGGTGGGGCCGTAGACTGGGAGAAGCTCAAACGGGTAACACGCGAGGCGGTGCATTTTCTGGACAACGTTATCGATGTCAATCGATATCCCCTGCCCAAGATCGAAGAAACGACCAAGTCGAATCGAAAGATTGGGTTGGGGGTTATGGGCTGGGCCGACATGCTGATCCAACTCCAGATCCCCTACAACTCCGAGGAGGCACTCAAGCTCGCCGAGAAGGTCATGGGCCTTATTCAGACAGAGGGGCAGTTGGCCTCAGAGAGCCTGGCGGAGGCGCGGGGCGATTTCCCGAATCATTCGCGGAGCGTTTTTGCGGGACAGCGGCGCATGCGAAACGCAACCATCACCACCATTGCCCCGACCGGAACCCTGTCGATCATCGCTGGCTGCTCCAGCGGCGTGGAACCCCTCTTCGCGGTCTCTTTTGTGCGGAATGTTCTGGAAGGAACGAAGATGGTGGAAGTGAACCCGTACTTCGAACGGATGGCCAAGGAAAAGGGGTTCTGGTCGAGGGAACTGATTGAAAAGATCGCTGATCAGGGAACCATCCATGACTTTACCGAGATTCCCGAGGACGTTAAGAGCATCTTTATGACGGCCCATGACATCACCCCCCTGGATCACATACGGATGCAGGCGGCTTTTCAGAAGCGTACGGATAATGCCGTGTCCAAGACGGTCAACTTCCCATACTCGGCCACGGTCGAGGATGTGGAAGAGGTTTACCTGCAGGCCTACCATCTGGGATGCAAAGGCGTTACGGTGTACAGGGACGGGTCTCGAGATCAGCAGGTGCTTTCCACCGGGGCGACGGGCCGAAGTGAGAAAGGCGAACCCACGGTCGATTCGGTGGGCCGGATCACACCCAAGGAAAGGCCCGAGGTCATGCACGGAGTGACCCGGATCATGAAGACCGGGTGCGGAAACCTTTACGTCACGATCAACGAGGATGAAGAGGGAAATCCATTCGAAGTTTTCACCCAGATGGGCAAGGCCGGTGGTTGTGCGGCGAGTCAGGCGGAAGCCATCGGGCGTCTCGTGTCCATGGCTTTCCGGTCCAATATCAGCGTTTCCGAGATCGTTAAACAGCTCAAGGGCATCAGCTGCCACAACAAGGGCTGGGGGCCCGGAGGCCCGGTGCTCTCCTGTTCCGATGCCATTGCGACCGCGATTGAACGTTTCGTGACAGACAAGAGGCGAGCAGGAACGTTGGAGGTCGGAGAGGAAACCGATTCGATGGCGGGCCACGGTGCATGTCCGGAATGCGGCGGGGCAGTGGAACATGAGGGCGGATGTGCCGTCTGCAGAAGTTGCGGCTTTACCCGCTGCGCATAAGGAAATATGGCCGATAAATATTGCTTGTTGGGTGATAAGCAAATTAAATAGGTTTGCCGGGGTTGGCCGCAGTCGTGTATCAATAGACATTGATGAGTGTGCGCGGGCAATCTTCAATCCTGTCGGCACGTTACGCGAGGGAACACGGGCGTGGGCCTGAAAACGGACCACGCCCATTTTTTTGAGGCTGGCGACAAAGCGGTAAAAACTCCTTTTTTACTGATGCGTCAATACGTTTGGATCGTTTGACTTCATTTTTTTTGCTGTGTTAAAGATTACCTGTTTGTACCGTTGCGAGAGGGGCGTGACCGAAGTCTGGGCGATATTTTGACGGGTAAAATCGGACTTCCATGGTTATCGGGATTATCGTAACCTCAGACCGGTATCCGCAGCATGTCGTGGGTCTCGTGCGGGCTGCGCTTAACCGTGGACACCGGGTCCGGGTGTTTGCCACCGATGAAGGGGTCCGCCTTGCCCTGTATCCTGATCTGGTTTCCCTCAACGAAGATACGGCCATGGATCTGATCTATTGTCTGCACAGCGCAAAACAGAGAGGGTTGGTGGATTCCATGCCCGAAGGAATGCAATCGGGCAGCCAGTATAACAATGCCAAGCTCATCCAGACGTCGGATCGGGTCATTACGGTATAGGCGCGCATGGCGAAGCGGGTGGCGGTTGTGATTCTGCGCAATCAGGCTGAAGGGTTGCGGGTCAGTGGGGGGATCAGCGTTCTCGGGGAAGACGTGACGGTATTTGTTCTTGATCGGGCCCTGGCCGATGAAAGGGAGGTGACCACGAACCTGGACATGGTTCGGGAGGTTGGCCTTCCGGTCTTTACCAACGTTGTGCCTCCGGGCGAATTTACCCTGGCCAAGCCTGAAGAGATTGCCGAGCGGCTCATGGAAAACGACGTCGTCCTGACGTTTTAGACATGAGGGTTCTTCATGTTCTCAAGGAAGCACCCTCGGATTCGGTCCGCTTGATCATTGAAGCGCATAGAAAGGTACACCAGGTGGAGGTGATTCGCCTTGACCTGGAGGGGGTTGAGTATGACCGGGTGATCTCGTCCATCGAGACCTGCGACCGGGTCATGGTCTGGTAAGGCTGCAACACCGTACCGAACATTATCAGTTCAAAGGGGGGTTCTCAAATGTTCATGACCGTCGTAACGGGGCTCGCGATTGGGATCGCGGCCGGTGTCGTGCTTCAGCGAGGGCGTTTTTGTATGAACTCTGCGTTCCGGGACACCATCTTTATTCAGGACTACACCTTCATGAAGGCTTCGCTCATTGCTTTGCTCGTGGCCATGGTGGGGGCCAACCTTCTGGAAGACATGGGGCAGATCGAGGTGCTCCGGCGCCAAAGCTTTGCTCCGATTGCCAATATCCTGGGCGGTTACATCTTCGGGCTGGGCATCGTCATTGCCGGAGGTTGCGGAAGCGGCATCTGGTTCCGTGTGGGCGAGGGTATGATCTCGGCCTTTTTCACAGTGCTCGGGTTTGCGGTGTCGATCATGGCCTCGCAGACCGGTGTTCTCAGTCCCGTGGTGAACAAGCTCCGGAGCTTCCGCGTCGGTATCGACGAGGACGGGGCACTCGCAACGGGTTGGGATATTGTCGAGCCGCTAACGCTTTATAACATCTTCGGCATCGACGAGGTGTTCGGAATTTCTTTCAAGTGGATCGTCATCGCGATTCTGATTGCGGTATCGCTCCCGTGGCTGCTCAAGGAAAAGTTTGCGAGACCCAAGAAGGGGTTTGCTCCGCACGTGACCGGTATTCTGATTGGCCTGGTGATTGTGGTGGCCTGGTGGGCTTCGGAGAAGTTCGGCCAGCCTATTGGCGCGCGCGGTGTCTCCTACACGGGGCCCACGGCCGAACTCTTCCGCTGGCTCATGAATTCGAACCTGCTCGATCCCGAACTCTGGCAGAACGAGGAGGTTGTGGATGCGCTCGACGATCTGGGGGTCCTGCTGCCGGGGTATGCCCAGCGGGGCTGGCCGCCAACGTGGAGCGCGTTCTTGGTCCTTGGCACGCCCATCGGGGCCTACCTAAGTGCTCGCAGCATGAAGGAGTTCAAATGGGTGGTTCCGGATGCGCAGACCATGGTCAAGGTTTTCATGGGCGGACTGATCATGGGCTTCGGGGCCGTGCTCGGGGGGGGCTGCAACGTGGGACATAGCCTGACGGGGTTCTCCACGCTCGCCATGGCCAGCGTGGTAGCCACGATCTTCATCATTCTCGGTAACTGGACCATGGTGTATTTTCTGTTCATCAAACCCATGAAGGATATCTGAACCGGTATTCAGCTTCGGTTCAGCAAAGGGCGGATAGACTGTTTGCAGGAACGAGGGGGACTAAACGGCTCATTCGGGCTGTAAATGTGAAGATATTTTAAATCTTCATAAACTTTCGGCGGGGCGATTCCGTCGGCCAGAAGGAGGCATTGAGGAGAATGAAGAAACTGTTAGCACTGATGATCGCAGTCGTTTTTGCACTCGGAGTTGCCGGGGTGGCGATGGCCAGCCCGGACCTGAAGGACGCCAAGGGTAAGGTCACGGCCGTGGACGAGGCGGCCAGCACGATCACCATCGATGACGAGATTACGGTGGTGTTGAGCGCGGAGGACATGAAGGATGCCAAGAAAGGGATGCGGGCCAAGGTCACCTATCATGTGGAGGACGGCAAGAATATTGCGGACAAGGTGAAGTTGAAGCCGGCCCGCAAGGCGGCCCAGGGCTGTTAGGCCAGAAATACCTTATTCCTGTCACAGGGCCGGGTTGATGAACTTCAACCCGGCCTAA
The DNA here is from genome assembly GCA_003235715.1 of Nitrospirota bacterium. Lineage (GTDB taxonomy): Bacteria > Nitrospirota > Thermodesulfovibrionia > SZUA-242 > SZUA-242 > SZUA-242. The sequence continues at coordinate 15,065 of QJVM01000218.1, read as the reverse complement.
TTTTTTGGGGGAAAACGTCCGGGAGTACCGACCAACGGACGATTAGCGGAGCGGTGCCGGACCGTTGTATTGGCATTTTAGGGCTGGGGATCAATAAAATATACGGTCTTTCAACCTTGGCCGGGCTGTCGCCGGGATTGCAGGCGAAGGGGCGACCGGCCGGAATTTATTCGTGAAGGACACGCACAGCGGAGGGTGTTTTGGGTATATCACTTTTTGGAATTGCCGAGAGGAATCTCAGAAGAAAGTATTTCAGGAGCATTGCTATTGCCCTGAGTGTGGCCGTTGTGGCGGGGACCCTCTTTTCGGTCACCACGGTCATGGAGTCGGTGGAACTCAGTCTGAAGCGAGGGACGGCCCGGCTCGGTGCGGATCTGATGGTGGTTCCGGCTGAATACGAACAGAAGGCCCGGGCGGCCCTCCTGGCCGGAGAGCCGACCACCTTCTTTATGAGCGGAGACCTCCTTCGAAGGGTCCGGAACGTCAAGGGGGTGAAGACGGCGGCGCCCCAGCTTTTTCTGCAATCGGCCAGCTATGCCTGCTGCGACGTGGCCGAGGCCCGACTCATTGGTTTTGACCCTGAGGTGGACTTTACCATTGCGCCCTGGGTCAAGCAGCGGCTGGATCGACCTTTGGGGCCCAAAGAAATCCTGATCGGCCGTGAAGTCACCTACGATGTGGGTGGAGTCATGACCTTCTACGGCCAGGAATTCACTATTGCCGGATATCTGGAACTGACCGGCATGCGGTTTCTGGACAACTCGATCTTCATGCCTCTGGATACGGCCCGGCGGATGATCCGGGAAAGCGCTTCCAAGGCCAAGCAGACGCTGACGGTCTCCGAAGACCAGATTTCCACGATTCTGGTCCAGATTGACCCGAAGTATTCACCCGAACAGGTGGCGATTTATATCGAACACGATATTGACGGTGTGAAGGCCGTGGTTTCGGAACAGGTCATCTCCTCGGTGCGAAAACAGCTTTTTGTCCTGCTCCGAAGCATTCTGGTAGTGAGTGTCATCCTGTGGGTCATGGCCCTGCTGATGATTGGGGTGATCTTTTCGATGATCGTGAACGAGCGCCAGAGGGAAGTGGGCCTGCTTCGTGCGATGGGCGCTCGAAGGAGAGCGGTATTCGGGCTGATTATGTACGAAGCCTCCACCCTGTCGATTATCGGCGGACTCATCGGGATTGCCATCGGAGGCGGATCTCTTTATGCGCTGCGGAACGTGATACGGACGTCTCTCAATGTGCCGTATCTCTGGCCGGAGGCCGATCAGTTCCTGGTCATTATCGTGCTTTGTCTGTTTCTGGCTTTTCTTACGGGGGTTGTCGCGGCCCTCTATCCTGCGTTCCGAAGCAGTCGCATGGAGCCTTACGCGGCGATCCGAAAGGGCGAATAGTTTCAGACATGGAGGAATAGACAAGAATGATCGAAGTCAAGAATATTTCCAAACACTACCAGGCCGGTGGACAGGCGGTTCATGCGGTGAACGATGCGAATCTGCATATCGAGAGGGGTGAGTTTCTGTCCATCGTCGGGCACTCGGGAAGCGGCAAGACGACCCTGCTCAGTCTCATGGGCGGATTGACCCGTCCCGACTCGGGCACGGTGGTTATTGACGGGGTGGACCTTTGGTCGATCAGCGATGATGAGCTTTCCGGTTTCCGGAACCGGAAGATCAATTTCATCTATCAGTTCGCCAGTCTTATTCCCACGCTCACGGCACTCGAGAATGTTATGCTGCCGAGCGCTTTCGGTAAATGGACAGGGGATACGGAACAGAGGGCTCGCGAACTGCTGGGCCTGGTGGGCCTGTCGGACAAGTTGAACAGCTATCCCTCGGAACTGTCGGGTGGCCAGCAGAGGCGTGTGGCGATTGCCCGGGCATTTATCAATGAGCCCGAGGTCGTGCTGGCCGACGAACCCACCGGCGACCTGGACGAAGATACGGAAGCCGAGATCTTCAATCTGTTCCGGCGGTTTAACGAGGAAAAGAAACTGACGTTTGTTCTGGTGACCCACAGCCGCGAGCTGGCGGCTAAAACCAGGCGACAGGTGCGCATGACTCACGGGGTTCTGACCGAGAACTGATGCCCGCTTTCCTTTTGTCACTGATCGCCTTTGTGCTGGCGATCGGGCCGCACTATTTTCTCAGACTCGGTTTTCTGGAAGGGGCTCACGGGGCCCAACTGACCCTGACCTGCCGCTGGACCTACCATCCCGAGCCCTGGCTGGCCCTTCTTCTGCTGCCGGGGATCCTGTTTGGACTGAAGACTCGCAAGGCCTATGGCTATACGGCCCTGATTGGAATCCTCGTCCTGGTCCAGGCATATCGACTCGAGCCCTTGTCGGGCTATATCGGGACTGAACACCCGATTCTTCTTTTGGCCGAGCGCTCGGCCCTGCAGGCCCACCAGGGGCTCCGGCTGTACCTGACTCTCTGCGGCCTGGCGGTTCTGGTTGTTTCGGTTCTTTCGATGCGTAAACCGGGTCCGGTTTCGGTCGTGAAACTCAATCTTTTCCGCCTGGCCACGCGAAATCTCACGCAGCGTCGATTCCGAACCGCTTCATTGGTTCTGGCGGTCAGCATGGCTGTGGGATCGATCTTTGCCTACACTCTTCTTATGCAGACGGTGGAGAATACGCTGGAGGTCGGAGCGGGGCGTCTGGGTGCCGACCTCATGGTCGTTCCCAAAGGGCATGAACAGTCGGCCAACGACGTCCTTCTGAGCGGCGAGCCTACCCTGTTCTATATGCCGGCCTCCCATGTCCCGGAAGTCATGAAGATCGATGGGGTCGAGCGGGTCTCCCCCCAGGTATTTCTTCGCCCCCTTTCCTATACGGTCTGCTGTTCCATGGAGGAAATCCTCATCGTGGGGTATGACCCGGATACCGACTTCACCGTAGCACCCTGGATCGAATACGTTCTTTCGGAGAAACAGTCCCGTATGGAACTGGTGGTCGGGCAGGGGGTCAAGTACTATCCGGGCCAGGAAGTGACCATGTACAACCACAAGATCCGGGTCAGCGGTAATCTCGAAAGAACGGGTCTGGGATACTTTGACAATGCAGGATTTATGCCCATCGCGGACGTTCATGAGCTTATGGCGGGTATGGGGAAGATAGAACTCACCATCACGGAGGAGGATCTGAAAACCCTGCGGGACGAGTCCTTCACCCATCTCTTTCATCCGGAGGATGTCAGCGGCGATGTTCGGCTGCCCGGCCCTGACGAGATTTCTTCGATTTTTGTAAAGGTGCGAGAAGGGCTCGCGGTAAAGGACGTGGCCGAACGGATAAGCAAAGCCCTTCCGGGAGTGGACGTGATCGCGGTGAAGGCCTCCACGAGATCGGCCAAGGAGCATATTGCGGCCATCCTGTCGACCTTTATTCTGCCTATCGTGGTGCTCTGGATCATGTGCGCCGGAATGGTCGCCGGGGTTTACTCCATGTCTGTCAACGAGCGGCAGAGAGAAGTGGGTCTGCTAAGGGCCATGGGGGCCCGGCGGGGTCAAGTGGCGGGTCTCTTTCTGCTGGAGGTGCTGACCCTTTCGGTCCTGGGGGGGGTGCTGGGTCTCGAGCTTGGCGTGGCCATCGTTCTGGCCTTTATCGAGAACGTGTTGGCAAGCCTCAACCTGATTTACATATGGCCACAGGCCGGAGGACTCGTTTATCTCGTGAGCCTGGCCCTACTGATATCACTTGTTACGGGATTCGCCGCGGCCCTGTACCCGGCTCTCCGATCAAGCCGCCTCGAACCTTACGCGACCATCCGTGCGGGAGAGTAGCCCTTGAAACAGGGCATTCTCGTTGCCGTCCTTTTCCTCTACGGCCTGTCTCTTTACACGGGCACCGGTCGGGTGGCGGTGTGGACCCGGAGGCTCGGACTTCTGGTCCATGCAGGATATATCTTCTACCGTGGCTTTTCCCTGGGTCGGTTGCCGCTGGTGGGCGTCCACGATACCGTCCTCTTCTATGCCTTCTCGGCCGCCGGATCTGCGGCGCTGGTGGAGTGGAAGCAAAGGGTTCGGGGACTCTCGCGACGGGTGTACCCCGTCGTGCTGATTCTGGTGGTCGTGTCCCTCATGTCCAAACGCGTGGATACTCCGCTTCCCCCTATCCTGAACACGTACTGGTTTGAACTGCACGTGGCCCTTTCCTTTATCAGCTATGCGCTCTTTACCCTGGGGATGGGGCTTGGTCTGCTGTATCTGCGGGAAAACGACCCGGCCCTCGAGCGGCTCCAGTACAGCACGATCCTCACCGGGTACAGCCTGTTTTCGCTCTCCATGGTCTTCGGCGGCATCTGGGCCCAATTGGCCTGGGGGACCTACTGGCTCTGGACGCCCAAGGAACTCTGGACGACCATTCTATGGCTTTACTACAGCCTCTACCTGCATGGCCGGCTGGTCCGGGGGTGGTTCGGCCGGCCTGTCGCCTGGATGGGGATTGCCGGCTTCGGCATCATGATGTTCCTGTATCTCGGCGTCAGCCTCCTCATGAAGAGCTCTCATTCCTTCTCCTGAGCCTCCCCGGAATCCGTAAGTTGCAGCGGGAAACCCTTCTCGTCGTATTCTGCCGAATGCGGGCGCCGATGGTTTGACTCCCCAAGGGCACTTACTTAGAATGAACGGGGCCTGCATCCTTCGTTCGGACGGAACCGGGCCTTAACGGAACAGGGACGATCGTATCTCCATGAAAGAGACCATCCAGCAGGAATTCCTGAGCGAGATTCTGGTCGAGATTCTTGGTGCTCTCGACCGGAAGAACCTCGAGGCTGTTTCGGAAAAGCTGAAACGGCTCCACGAGGCAGACATTGCGCTCATCCTGGAGAGCCTTCCGGCCGATGACCGCTCGGTGGTCTTCGACCTTGTGCCCGCCGAGATGCATGGGGCCATCCTGGCAGAGGTGAGCGACGGGGTTCGTCCCTCTCTTGTCGAGGAACTGGAACCTGATGAGCTTCGACAGGCGGTTGAATCCATGGACATGGATGACCTGGCGGACCTCGTGGGCGAACTGCCGGACGAGGTGGCCAAGGATCTCCTGGACACCATGGATGCCCAGGACCGGGCGCGACTTGAGGAGGCTTTATCCTACGAGGAGGAGACGGCCGGGGGACTCATGGAGCCGGTCACGGTCACGCTTCGCCCCCACCTCAGCGTGGCGACCGTCCTTCGCTATGCCCGGAGGCGCGGGCTCCCGGACCGGACGGACAAACTGTTCGTGGTGGACGAACAGGGCATTCTGAAGGGAAGCCTCCGGCTGTCGTATCTCGTCTCCAGCCCCGAGGACGCCACCGTGGAGAAGATCATGTCCACGAAACCCAGGACGATTCTGGTCAGTACGCCTCAGGACGAGGTGGCCCGTCTCTTCGAACGGTACGACCTCATTTCGGCCGCCGTGGTGGATACCAACGGAAAGCTCCTCGGTCGGATCACCATTGATGACGTCGTGGACATCATCCGGGATGAGGGCGAGCAGCATATGATGAATATGGCTGGTCTCTCGGAAGACGAGGACCTTTTCGGTCCTGTGACCAAGACGTCCCGTGACCGTAGCCTCTGGCTCATCTTCAACCTGGTCGCGGCGTTCTTTGCGTCATGGGTCATCGGATTGTTTGAGGCGCGAATAGAGAAACTGGTTGCCCTGGCGGTTCTGCTGCCGGTGGTGGCCAGCCTTGCGGGCAACGTGGGGAATCAGGCCCTGACGGTGGTCATCCGGGGTTTGGCCACGGGGCAGATCTCGTCGGGAAACAGGGGAGACCTCTTCCGGAAGGAGCTCATGGTCGGGCTGACAAACGGTCTCATGTTCGCGGTCCTGGTCGGGGGGGTGGTCTTCATGTGGTTCAACAACTGGTTGCTCGGATTCGTCATCGCCCTGGCCGTGGCGCTCAATCTGCTGACGGCCGCCGGACTCGGAAGCACCATCCCTCTTATACTCAAACGGTTTGGAGTGGACCCTCCGCTGGCCGGAAGCGTCCTTCTCACTGCGACGATGGATATGCTTGGGTATTTCGTTTTTCTCGGTCTGGCTTCGATCATTCTCTTCTGAAGGCGGGGGTTCCTTTGCGGGGGCGCCTTTCCGCAGGGTCCACCGCGACAGCTCTTGGAGGATAACCCTTCAAAAAGGCTCCTGTTTTGCCTTGACCTCCCGAGAGCCCAATTGTTAACATTTGCGTCCACGCCAGAAGTCTGTAACTCGGCGGTCGAGGGTGTCCGAAGGAGTGCCGTCGTAACGTCCTGACAGATTTCCGGCTCGTAAGGAATCGGCAGGCCCCGCCGGGCCTTCCGGATAGATCCATCCCATCAAATCATCGGCACCAAGGAGAGCAGTTATGGCAAGAAAAACGGTAACCATCGACGGCAACCAGGCATGTACCCATGTGGCCCATGCGACGAACGAAGTTATCACCATTTATCCCATTACCCCTTCGTCCCCTATGGCGGCCGAAGCCGATATCAAGTCCGCCAAGGGGCAGGAAAATATCTGGGGCACGGTGCCTGTAGTCAGCCAGATGCAGTCGGAGGGCGGCGTGGCGGGCGCCCTTCACGGGGCGCTGACCACCGGGGCGCTCTGTACCACCTTCACCGCCTCGCAGGGACTGTTGCTCATGGTTCCAAATATGTATAAGATTGCGGGCGAGCTTACCCCCACGGTTTTCCATATTACGGCCCGGTCGCTGGCGTGCCAGGGGCTCTCAATTTTTGGGGATCATGGCGATGTCATGGCCGCGCGACAGACAGGCTGGGCCATGCTTTGCTCCCAGAACGTTCAGGAGTGCATGGATTTTGCCCTCGTGTCCCAGCAGGCCTCCCTCAAGTCCCGGGTGCCGTTCATGCATTTCTTCGACGGGTTCCGGACGTCCCACGAGATTCAGAAGGTAGAAGAACTCAGCTACGACGACATGCGGGCGGTGATCGACGATGAACTGGTGGACGCTCACCGGATGCGCGGACTTTCACCCGATCGGCCCATGATGCGGGGAACGGCCCAGAACCCGGACGTCTATTTCACCGGTCGGGAGACGGTAAACAAATATTATGCCCAGGTTTCCGGGATTGTTCAGGACACGATGAACAAACTTGCCGACGTGACGGGGCGGAAGTATCGTCTCTTTGATTACGTGGGGTCGCCTGATGCGGACCGCGTGATCGTCATGATGGGGTCGGGCTGTGAAGTCGTGGCCCCTACGGTGGAACACCTCGTCAGCCACGGTGAGAACGTGGGTCTCGTGATCGTCCGGCTTTTCCGGCCTTTCGATTCCAAGGCCCTGGTGGCGGCCCTGCCCAAGAGCGTAAAGTCCATCACGGTTCTGGACCGGACCAAGGAGCCGGGTTCAGCCGGCGAACCCCTTTATCAGGATGTCCGGACGGCCATTGGAGAAGCGCGTGACGCCGGAGTCCTGACGGCCAGTCCGAAGGTGTTTGGCGGCCGTTATGGTCTGGGGTCTGCGGAATTCACACCGGCCATGGCCAAGGCCGTGTTTGACAACATGACGGCCGCGTCCCCCAAGAACCATTTCTGCGTGGGTCCTGACGACGACGTGATGCGGACCAGCCTCGACTACGATGAGAGTTTCAATATCGAGGGAAAGGACGTATATCGGGCCATGTTCTATGGACTCGGGTCCGACGGTACCGTGGGCGCGAACAAGAACACCATCAAGATAATCGGCACCGAGACGGAAAACAACGCCCAGGGATACTTTGTCTACGATTCGAAAAAATCCGGTTCCATCACAACGAGTCACCTCCGTTTCGGCAAGAACCGGATTCTGGCGCCCTACCTGATTCGGAAGGCCAATTTCATTGCCTGTCATAATTTCACCTTCCTGGATACGTACGACATGCTGTCCAATCTGCAGGAAGGAGGAACATTCCTGCTGACCTCTCCCCACAAGAAGGACCAGATCTGGAAACACTTGCCGGCGGACGTGCAGAAGGCCCTCATCGACAAGAAGGCCAAGTTTTACATCATCGATGCCATCAGCCTGGCGGCAGCCCTGGGGCTGGGCGCCCGCATCAACATGATCATGCAGACGGCCTTCTTCCTGATTTCCGGAATTCTCTCCAAGGAAGAAGCCATCAAGTCGATCAAGGAAGCCATCAAGAAGACCTATGGCAACAAGGGCGAGAAGGTTGTGAACATGAACTACTCCGCGGTGGACGGAGCGGTGGAGAACATCGTGGAAGTTCCGGTGCCGTCGGAGGTATCCGGTCACAACCGGCCATCCGTGGTACCGGACGACGCTCCGGGTTTTGTGAGAAACGTGACGGCTCGCATGATCGAAGGGAAAGGTCACGTGCTCAAGGTCTCGCAGATCCCGGCGGACGGAACCTGGCCAACGGCCACGACCCAGTACGAGAAGAGAAATATCGCCGTAAACGTTCCGGACTGGGACCCCGAGGTCTGTATCCAGTGCGCGCAATGTTCGCTGGTCTGCCCGCATGCATCCATCCGCATGAAGGTCGTGAACCCGTCCGAACTGGCCCACGCTCCGGGTTCGTTAAAGTCCATCGAGGCCAAGGGCGGTCAATTCAAGGGCAAGACCTGCGTGATTCAGGTTGCGACAGAAGACTGTACGGGCTGCGGCACCTGCGTCCATGTCTGTCCGGCTTACGCCAAGGACACGGAAGGAAACAAGACGGACCGGAAGGCCATCAATATGGTGAGGAACACCGAGGAACTGCGGGCCCGGGAAAAGGAAAACTGGAAGTTCTTCCTCAACCTTTCGGAATATCCGGTGGAGGATCTTAATCTGTCGACCATTAAGGGCAGCCAGTTGATGCGGCCGCTCTTCGAGTTCTCCGGCGCTTGTGCCGGCTGCGGCGAAACGCCCTACATCAAACTTGCGACGCAGCTCTTTGGAGACCGGATGTCGATTGCCAATGCCACGGGGTGCTCCTCCATCTATGGCGGGAATCTGCCCACCACCCCCTACTGTAAACGGGCCGACGGAAGGGGCCCCATCTGGGCCAACTCTCTTTTCGAGGATAATGCGGAGTTCGGGCTCGGCATGCGCCAGTCCATCAACAAGCAGGCGGGAATGGCCGCTGAACTGGTCAAGAAACTTGCGGATGGCGGCGTCATCCCCGAGGCTCTGGGTCGTGAACTTCTGGAATCGCCGCAGGCCGAGCAGGCCGAGATCGAGGCGCAGCGGGCTCGGGTGGATATCCTGAAGGATCTGCTGAAACAGAAGAAGGACGATGTCCGGGCCAAGAGGCTTCTTGCCCTGGCTGATGCGTTGGTAAGAAAGTCGGTCTGGATCGTCGGCGGTGACGGCTGGGCTTACGATATCGGTTACGGGGGGCTGGACCACGTTCTGGCTTCGGGCGAAAACGTGAACGTGCTCGTGCTGGATACCGAGGTCTATTCCAATACCGGGGGGCAGATGTCCAAGTCGACACCTCGGGGAGCGGTCGCGCAGTTCGCGGCGGCTGGAAAACGGATGCCCAAGAAGGATATGGGCATGATCTTCGCCACATACGGGAACGTGTATGTGGCCCGAGTTTCCATGGGGGCCAGTCCGGCCCAGGTGGTGAAGGCCATGAAGGAGGCCGAGGCGTACCACGGGCCTTCGCTCATCATCGCCTACGCTCACTGCATCAACCATGGCATCAACATGACCACAGGCCTCGACCAGCAGAAGAAAGCCGTGGCCTGCGGCCACTGGCCCCTGTATCGGTACAATCCCCAGCTCGAGACAGAGGGCAAGAACCCGCTGACCATCGACAGCAAGGAACCGTCTATTCCCTTTGAAGAGTATGCCTATGGCGAGAACCGGTACCGTCAGCTCAAGGTCGCGAACCCGGACCTGGCCAAGGAACTCATGGATCTGGCCCAGAAGGACGTGAACCGGAGCTACCGGCTGCTCCTTCAGACAGCCAAGTCCCTCGAACCGCTGAAGGAGGCCGGTGCCTAACCCTTCTCGGCACGATTGTTTCCATAATCGTCATGCAATACCGCGCCAGCCTCCGGGTTGGCGCGGTTTTTTGTCTCTGCGGAGCAGGATGGCGTGGTATCCAAGGGCTCAAATCGGATAATATTTTGGAAGTCCCCCTGTTGGCCTGCATGGAACAGCAACGAGGATAAACGGAATAAAGGAGGAAAGACGCATGGGGAGGTATCTGGACGTATACCGCAAGAGCATTGAAGCGCCCGAGGAATTCTGGGCCAAGGCCGCAGAATCGATCGACTGGGTCCGGAAATGGGACAAGGTCCTCGACGACTCGGACCCTCCGTTTTATCGCTGGTTTTCCGGCGGGGAGCTGAACACGTGTTACAACGCGCTGGACCGTCATGTGGCAAGGGGCCGGGCGGATCAGGTGGCGTTGATCTATGACAGTCCGGTCACGAACACGATACAAAAATTCACCTATCGCGAGTTTACGGACCGCGTGGCCCGTTTTGCCGGAGGGCTTCGAAGCCTGGGGGTAAAGAAGGGCGATACGGTCATTATCTATATGCCCATGATTCCTGAGGCGGTCGTTGCCATGCTGGCCTGCGCGCGGCTCGGGGCTGTGCATTCCGTGGTATTTGGCGGCTTCGCCCCGAATGAACTGGCTCTCCGAATCGACCACGCGGAACCCAAGGTTCTGGTGACGGCCTCGGGAGCCATTGAAGGGAAAAAACTGCTGGAATACAAACCGCTGGTGGAAAAGGCCATCGAACTGTCGCGGCACAAGCCGGAGAGGGTTGTGGTGTTTCAGCGGCCGATCGTCAAGGCCGCCCTGTCAGCGGACCGCGACGTCGACTGGATGGCGCTGGAGTCGGGGTCAGAACCCGCGGACTGCGTCCCGGTGAAAGCCACCGACCCGCTCTACATCCTTTACACCTCAGGGACGACCGGCATGCCGAAGGGCGTGGTCCGTGATAACGGGGGGCATGCGGTGGCCCTGTTCTGGAGCATGGAGAACATCTACGATGTGCGTGCGGGAGACGTCTACTGGGCTGCATCCGATGTGGGCTGGGTCGTGGGACATTCCTATATTGTTTACGCTCCCCTGCTGAGAGGCTGCACGACGGTGCTTTACGAAGGGAAGCCCATTGGGACCCCGGATCCCGGAGCCTTCTGGCGGGTAATCTCCCAGCACGGCGTGAAGGTTCTGTTCACGGCACCCACGGCCTTCCGCGCCATCAAGAAGGAAGACCCTGAAGGAACCTTCTGCCAGAATTACGATCTAACGGATTTCAAGTATCTCTTTCTGGCCGGAGAACGGCTCGACCCCGACACCTACCACTGGGCCCGCCGCATCCTGAAGCGGCCGGTTATCGACCATTGGTGGCAGACCGAGACCGGCTGGCCCATTGCGGCCAACTGCATGGGAATCGAACAACTCCCGGTCAAACCCGGGTCTCCGACCGTGCCGGTTCCCGGCTATGACGTACGAATCCTTGACCCGAATGGCAAGGAACTGGGTCCCCATGAAGAGGGATCGGTTGTCGTGAAACTTCCGCTTCCGCCGGGAACTCTCCCGACCCTGTACAAGGCCAACGAACGCTTTGTGGAGGCCTACATGAGTGTGTTCAAAGGCTATTACATGACCAGTGACGGAGGTTACAAGGACGAGGACGGATACGCCTTCATCATGGGCCGGATCGATGACGTCATTAACGTGGCCGGACACCGGTTATCCACCGGGGCCATGGAGGAAATCATTGCCAAGCACCCCGATGTGGCGGAATGCGCTGTTCTCGGGGCGGAAGACACTCTTAAGGGACAGATTCCCCTGGGACTTATCGTCCTCAAGGCGGGCGTCAACCGAGAGGCCGGAGATATCGCAACGGAACTCGTGAAGATGGTCAGGGAACAAATTGGTCCTATCGCCTGCTACAAGGATACCGCGGTGGTCAAGCGACTACCCAAGACGCGCTCCGGCAAGATTCTGCGCGGGACTATGAGGAAGATCGCGGACGGCAGTGAATATCGCGCACCTTCCACCATCGATGACCCGGCGATCCTCGATGAAATAACGGAAGCCCTGAAAGGCATCGGCTATCCCAAAGCGCACGCCTGATAATGTTGGAACACGGGCGGGGCCAATGGGCCCCGCCCGCCGACATAATCGGCAGCCGGTTTCGGGCCAACTTCGGCCGCGCGGTCCGAATACGAACCTTCCGGGCAAAGGACCTCGGTGATCCCCATCGTTTTCACTTCTGTCTCCGCCTTTAATCTTCGCCATCCCGGGGACCTCCTCCAGGCCGTCAGAGTCTGAAAAAACAGGATCATCAGCTCGCACTTACCCTGCGTTAAATTGCAGCCAAGATGTTACGGCCTTGCGCATAATTGCATTTTGTCGCCTTGTGCTTTGGGCTGGTCCGCTCGGAAAAGTTCATGATTAATTAAATATTATCGGTGTGTTGTATGAGATACTGGGCTGGTAAGTGTTTGACCTGGCTTATGGCATGATTACGGCGCTGACCAGGATCCACAAGCCGGAACTTTCAGGGAGGAATTGAAGACGGTATGACCACAAACACGGGAACGGCGGGACACAGGTTCAGATTTGCCGTGCAGGAGGAGCGCCCCCTGCAGGTGATCGGAGCCATCAATGCTTATTCGGCCATGATGGCGGAGCGGGTGGGATACCGTGCCCTGTATCTCTCGGGTGCGGGGGTTGCCAACGCATCCTACGGTCTTCCGGACCTGGGGATCACGAGCCTGAACGACGTACTCGAAGACGTGCGCCGGATTACGGCCGCCTCATCGCTGCCGCTTCTGGTCGATGCGGACACAGGATGGGGCAGTGCGTTCAACGTGGGCCGCGCTATTCGTGAGATGATCAAGGCCGGAGCCGCAGCCGTTCATATCGAGGACCAGGTACAGGAGAAGCGGTGCGGGCACCGGCCCGGCAAGGTCATTGTTTCCAAGGAAGAGATGGTGGACCGGGTCAAGGCCGCCGCCGACGCCCGGACCGACCCTGATTTTGTGATCATGGCGCGAACCGACGCGCTGGCTGTGGAAGGCATGGCCGCAGCGGTGGAGCGTGCAAAGCTCTGCGTGGAGGCGGGGGCGGACATGATCTTTCCTGAGGCGGTGACGGAGCTCGCGCAATACAGGGAGTTTTCCGAGGCGGTCGAGGTTCCGGTGCTGGCCAATATCACCGAGTTTGGCAAGACGCCGCTTTTTACCACCCGTGAACTGGGCGAGGCGGGTGTGGCCCTCGCGCTCTACCCGCTTTCTGCATTTCGGGCGATGAGCAAGGCCGCCCTGAATGTTTATCAGGCCATACGGAAGCACGGAACCCAGAAGGATGTTGTGGATACCATGCAGACACGCCAGGAACTTTACGAGTTCCTGAACTATATGGATTACGAGAAGAAGCTCAACCAATTATTTTCTCAGGGGAAGCATTAATCATGAAAAGGGGCACCGGTTAAGAGGAATTCCGGCGGCCCGGTCGGCCATTTGCGGCTGCGGCGGGGACATTGGTCTGAATTGCCTCTGTCGGACAGTCTTGAGCTTGCCCGGAGGACCCCCTTCGAGGACCTGGCCCACCTGCTGCGATGAGAAGAACTTCCGACGGCAGGCCGGTCGAAGCGCTACAAGGCAATACGGAAGACCTTGCGCGCTCTCCTGTCGGATCTGAAGAACGTCCTGCTCCACGCTGTTCAGCGGGAACAAGGAGAAAGAAATGAGTCATTCATCCGCAGACGCGAATATTCGTCCTCAGTCAGACAAGGAACTCGTGGACATCGCCGAATATGTCATGAACTACCCGGTGAAGAGCCGCGAGGCTTATGATACGGCCCGAAACTGTCTTATGGACAGCCTCGGCTGCGCGCTTCTGGCGCTGCGCTATCCAGAATGTACCAAGCACCTGGGGCCCATCGTCCCCGGGACACTCGTCCCCCATGGGGCGCGCGTTCCGGGTACCCCGTTTGAGCTCGATCCGGTCAAGGCGGCCTTTGATATCGGGACCATGGTCCGCTGGCTGGACTTCAATGATACATGGCTGGCTGCGGAGTGGGGACATCCTTCGGACAACCTGGGAGGTATTCTGGCCGTGGCCGATTATCTGAGCCGGAAGAATCTCTCGCAAGGAAAGGCCCCGCTGGTCATGAAGGACGTGCTCACGGCCATGATCAAGGCTTACGAAATCCAAGGCATACTGGCGCTGGAAAACGCATTCAACCGCGTGGGTCTTGATCACGTGGTGCTGGTCAAGGTCGCCACCACCGCAGTGGTGACGGCCATGCTGGGAGGTACGCGGGGTCAGGTCATCGATGCCCTTTCCCAGGCCTGGGTGGACGGGCAGAGCCTTCGGACGTACCGGCATGCTCCCAACACCGGTTCACGGAAATCCTGGGCCGCGGGGGATGCCTCCAGTCGGGGCGTCCGACTCTCCCTGATGACCATGGCCGGAGAGATGGGTTTGCCGAGTGTATTAACCACACCCGAATGGGGCTTCTATGACGTGCTTTTCAAAGGCCAGTCCTTCAAGTTCCAGAGGCCCTATGGCACCCATGTCATGGAAAACGTCCTGTTCAAGATCTCCTTTCCCGCGGAGTTCCATGCGCAGACCGCCGTGGAATGCGGCCTGAAACTGCACCCGCAGGTGAAAGGCCGTCTCGAGGCGATCCAACGGATTGAACTGCATACCCAGGAGTCGGCCCTCCGGATCATCAACAAGGCCGGGCCCCTGTACAACCCTGCGGACCGGGACCACAGCCTTCAGTACATGGTAGCCGTGGCGCTGATTTATGGTGAGCTTACGGCCGACCATTACGAGGATGCGGTGGCCGCCAACCCGGCCATTGATGCGCTGCGCGACAGGATGGAGGCCAAAGAGGACCCCCGCTACACCCGGGACTACCTGGACCCGGATAAACGTTCCATTGCCAATGCCATCCAGGTGTTCTTCAAGGATGGGGGGGCGACGGAGAAGGTGGAGGTGGAATACCCCCTCGGACACCACAGGAGGCGAGAGGAGGCCCTCCCGATACTGGAGCGGAAGTTCCGTGAGAACCTCGGCACCCGATTTCCAAAGGCCAGGGCCGAGGCGATTTACGCGCTATGTCTCGACACCAAGAAGCTGCAGGAAACCCCGGTGAACGAGTT
>QJVM01000233.1 GCA_003235715.1 Nitrospirota bacterium | reverse complement strand
GGCCAGTGGCAGGCAACCGGTTTGGGCCGCCATCGCCAAGCTGGGGGCCTGGATCAATCTGTTCAATCTTCTTCCGGTCTGGCAGTTGGATGGTGGCCGCGGGTTCAGAGCGCTTTCACGTTTGCAGCGGATGGCCGCGACCGTCCTGATTGCCGTAGTCTGGCTTGCAACCGGGGAGGGTCTTCTCGTGCTTCTCCTCCTTGGGGCCGCCCTAGCCATCGTGGGCAGTGCGCCGGAAAAGGGCGACAGCCTCGCCTTGGCTCATTACGCCCTTCTGCTCGTGGCCCTGTCCGCCCTGACAACAATCCCCGTCCCGACCTCCTGATACCGGGCGGCGTGGCCGCCAAGCGCTGCCGGGTCAAGCCTTGTTCGGTCCAATAACAGACTTCACCCCGTTTAACACCAAGGCGTCGCTCTCTTTCGTCCCCGCCGGTTATGCTATGGCTGTTCGGAGTTTGGAAAGGAGGCCACATGAACAAGTCCGAGATCCTTGACCTGTTGAACAGAAACCCCGCGTTCTTTCTGGCCACAACCGAAGGCGGCGAGCCGAGGGTTCGCGGCATGTTTCTCTACCGTGCGTCGGAAGAAGGGATCGTCTTTCATACCGGCACCATGAAGGACGTACACCGGCAGCTCCTGGAGAACCCTGCCGTCGAGCTCTGCTTTGTCGACCGGAAACAGCCCCAGACGCAGGTGCGGGTACGGGGCCTCGCGCGCTTGATTGAGGACCAGGCGTTCAAGGAAGAGATCGTGAACAGCCCCGGCCGCGAATTCCTGAAGCCATGGGTGGAGCAGATGGGCTACGAAATGCTCGCGGTGTACCGGGTGGAGCAATGCCGTGCGCATATCTGGACGTTCGAGACCAACTTTGCCCCGAAGGAGCTTATCAATCTGGGCCGATAAAGCCGTGGTGCTCGACCCTGCGGTTCTGGCGGCAGACTGCGGAGCTGGCCGCTGACTTTAGAGTGATGACGTCCGTGTGCCCGGTTCTGTCCGCCTGCAAACGACTCGCGTTTGGAGGTCGGTCCATGCGTCGCCACGGATTTTAACCATCCGCTGCAAGGGAATCCCCGTGTCACGTCAGGGGTTCAAGCGTGCTCTTCAGGAGGCAGGGGCGTGAGGTAAGGCGAATCCCCATTGGGGCCACAACGATTCCGGCCATCTGCACGATCGTCAGGTGCTGAACGAGTACCAGGGTCACCAGCACAACCGGGGGACTGATGAGTACGGCGCCGACGACGGGAGGCCCGTGCCACGTACCGGCCTGACCCGCACCCTTACAGGTCGAGGTATTCACTGGCCGCGTGAAGGGAACTCTTGAGCCGCGGGGCATAGACCCGGTGCAGGGCCACACTTCCCATTTCCAGGTACCTCAATTCATCCGCCAGGGGTCCCGACCCCAGTTCATAGCGGGCCCCGCCTGGTATCCGGCTGATGCCATAGTCCCCCTCGGTCTGAACAGGTGTTCTCACCAGCTTTCGGTCCTTCACCGTGTAACAGTGATAACCAATTTTCCTGTGCCGCGTGGACATCTTCCTGACTTCCAGCATCACGGAGTCCCTCCCGGAACTCCGCAAGGTGCACCGCCGGTGTTTCGCGGTCTCCTCGAAGCTGATCTCGGTTACGGATTTGGGAAATCCCCATATATCGACACCGAAGGTATAGCCCTCCTGGGTGGTCACCGGAAGCCTGTGAACATAGACGCCGAGACGTGAGTATTTCTCCGGCGCAAAGAAGGGAAAGTGGATGATGGGCATTCCCGGATAATTGGCTACCGGTTCATACTGGACCGGGATGCTTAAGCTCAGCTCGTTGTAGGGGGCCACGCCCCGTATCTCGCGATATTCGAATGCCCCTATCTGAAGCAGGGTCATGCCAGGCAGAACGAGAATGGGATGGAGTTTCCCGGAGGGCAAGAGGTCTCTTGCACTTCCCAGGGAAAGGGGAAAGCCCGCATATATACAGGTCCAGTCGAGGTATTCAACCGGGAGGTCCATCGTCACTCCCGTGGACAGGGTGAAAGACTGCTTCCCGGTTTCCGGAGAAGATTCATTCTGCATTTTGCCCCTCCCGGCAGGACGGATTGGACACATCCCGCGCGCCCTTGATAGTCTGCTATAAGAGTACGCCTCCCCTGGTCGGGAAACAATAGATGGAACAACGGGGGCTGGCGGCGGAACGGTACACGGACAAGACCGGGAGTAGAATGGGGGCATGTCCCGTGCGGCTGTGTCCGGGCTGGGCCTATATCAAATCGCGGCCGCGCGTCATGACCCAATCAAACCGTCCGGACCGCTTAGGGGTCAGGGTCTCAAATTCAGTCAGGCCCCAAGGCAAGGAAAGGAGTGTCCATGAAAATTACCTTCCTCGGCGCCGCGAAAACGGTGACGGGTTCACAGCATCTGATCGAGGTCAACGGTTACCGGTTCCTTCTGGACTGCGGCCTGTTCCAGGGCAAACGCAAGGAGGCCTTTGAGCTGAACCGGCAGGGGGCCTGCGAGAGCCACGACCTTGACGCCATCATCCTTTCCCACGCCCATATCGATCACTCGGGCAATATCCCCTGCCGCGTCAGAAACGGGTTCAAGGGCGATATCATCTGCACCTCGGCCACCCGCGATCTCTGTGCCGTGATGCTCCTGGACAGCGCCTTCCTGCAGGAGAAGGACGTGGAGTATGTCAATCGGAAACGGGCCAAGCTCGGGAAGAAGCCATTCGAGCCCCTTTACACGCGGGAGGATGTCGTCGCGGCCATGAACCGCTTTATGGGCATCAGTTACAACCAGAAGCGCCAGGTCTTCCCCGGCGTGGAACTGACGCTGGTCGATGCCGGTCATCTTCTTGGCAGTGCCCACGTGGTGCTGGATATCCAGGACAAGGATACCGGCAGGGCCCTGCGGCTCGTCTTCAGCGGCGACATCGGCCGCCCCGGGATACCCATCATCCGTGACCCTCAGCCGGTCACGGAGGGAGCCGACGTGCTGATCATCGAAAGCACCTACGGCGACCGGACCCATCCCCCCTATCCCGACTCGGAGGGAGAACTGAAAAGGATCGTCAACGAAACCGTGAACCGGGGAGGCTCGGTCCTGATCCCGGCCTTTGCCGTGGGTCGCACCCAGCAACTCGTCTATTCGCTTCACCAGCTTTTCAACAAGGGAGAGATCCCGTCCGTACCGATTTACGTGGACAGCCCCATGGCCACCCGCGCCACCGACATTTACCGCCTGCACCCGGAAACTTATGATGCGGAGATCCGTAAGTTCCTCCTGAGCGACGATGACGACAATCCCTTTGGTTTTGAAACCATCAAGTACACGGCCTCGGTCAATGAATCCAAGGCGGTGAGCGCCTCGGACAGGCCCGCCATTGTCATCAGCGCCAGCGGCATGATGGAAGGCGGACGCATTCTGCACCACCTGAAAAGCCGCATCGTCGATCCGAAGAACACCATCCTGATCACGGGATGGCAGGCGCCCAACACGCTGGGCCGCAAGATTGTCGACGGCGATGAGAAAGTGAACATTTACGGCGAGGTGTATCGCGTCAGGGCCCGGGTGGAGGTGATCACCGGGTTCAGCGGCCACGCCGACCGGGAGGGCTTGCTGGCCTGGGCCGGGAGCATGAAAAAGAAACCGCAACGCACTTTCGTGGTGCACGGCGAAGAGAAGTCAGCCAAGGCCTTCGCCCACTCGCTTCGCTCTAAACTCAGGTTCCAGACTGTCGATATTCCAGAACCGCATCAGAGCTTCACCATCTAGGCAAGAACATCCAGTTCCCAGGGGGAGGCAAGCGGACTCTGCCCGCTGAAAGGCTCGACTGTCCCAGGATTAAAGCCTGCCCCCGCATCTGCCTGACTAGTTTGCCCATCTTGCTGGAAATCTCTCCGTCCTTAGCCCCAACCGGTGGATTCCGCCGGAATACGTCAGCCGGCAGGACGTGGCCTTTGTCCTCGTCCGGGCGGGCTCCGGTGAGGGTGTATCCTAGGGGTAAGAGGTTTGAACGGAGGCGTCACGAGTCCCGGGGAACGAAATGGTGTCAAGGAGGTGAAAGATATGAGGTTCAAAGGGTTATTGATTGTTGGAATTATGGTTGCGCTGTTCATGGGGTCGGGACTGACCACGTTCGCGGGAGAGTCCACGAATGTAAAGAGGGTCACGACCGAAGAGCTTCAGAATCTATTGGAAGACCCCTCCACCATTGTCCTTGACGCCCGAATCGTTAAGGACTGGCGAAAGTCGGACCTGATGATAAAAGGAGCCCACAGGGTCGACCCGCATGATGTCAGTTCCTGGGCGTCCCAATATCCATCCGACGCGCGAATTGTCCTGTACTGCGCTTGAACGAACGAAGCCACGAGCGCCAGTGTGGCGCTCAGATTGCAGGAACTCGGATTTACCAACGTGAGTGTGCTGAAGGGAGGATGGAACGCGTGGGTCGAAGGGGGCTTTCCGACTGAGCCCAGAAGATCTTGACCCGGATAAGGAAAAGGGCTTTGGCGATGGGAGGTGAGGTTCTATGTTGCACCGCTTGGGAATATTCTTGGTTCTGGTACTGGGCATGACGTTCGTATGGACCCCGGCACTGATGGCGGATGACGTGGACGAGGAAATACCGAGGGTCACCAAAGAGGAACTCAAGGGCATGCTTGCCACACCCGGAGTTACCCTGATCGATGTGCGCTATGAGAAGAACTGGGAGAAGAGCGATACCAAGATTGCCGGTGCCGTTCGAGAGCACCCGAACGAGATCGGTTCCTGGGTCGCAAAGTATGACCCGGAGCAGACCATCGTGCTGTATTGCGATTGAGCGAACGAACAGACAAGCGCCAGTGTGGCGTGGGGATTGCTCGATCGCGGTTTCAAAAAACTCTACGTGCTTAAAGGCGGCTGGTGGGAATGGCTGGGTGCCGGATACCCGACCGAGCCCAAGTAGAACTCGCGCGGCAGCGCAAGAGACAGCGAGGTGTCATGATGAGGCGTTTCCCGGGCATGGCCGTATGGTTTACCCTGTGCCTCCTGGGGGCTGGGCCGGCCACAGACGTTAACGCCGGGGGTGAGACAAGGACGTTTCTGATTCATATAAGGTCCTTGCCTGACTCTCAGGAGCAGTTCAGCGGCATCCCCCTCACGGTCTTGGCCGCCCTGGATAAGGGGTATGCCGTAAGCATCCTTTTTGACGGGCATGCCGTAAAGGTTTCAAGGCTAGGGTCATGGTACGGGGGAGACACGACGATACTGGATCGGATGCCTGTCCCGGAATCTTCAAGGAAGGTTCTGGCCGAAAAGGTTGGCGTCTCGTTGAGCAGTTTCCCCGATAACCACGGCGACCTCCTCCGCTTCTTGCGGGGGCGGGGCGTAACCCTGTATGTGAACCGGGAGGCAATGGCCTCCTATGCCATCACTTCGGAGAAAGCTGACAACGTTTTTACCCCGGTACAACCTGACCAGATGGTGAACCTGTTTGGAAGTGCTGACGTGTATGTGGCCTATTGATAGCTGGAAGCCCGGGGTGGGGTATCCCGTCCCGGGAGTGCACGCCATTTGAGCAACCACCAGAAGGGCAGTGCCGAAGAGCAAGTCAACAAATTCAAGAACGTCCCCCATTTTCTCCAAGGGCTGAACTATCCCGAGACTGGAGCTTGCCCCACTCTTCCGCTTCAGGTGCCCGGGAAAGACTGGACCCGATCCTCGTTTATTGTCGGGACGGCCGTTTCAGACCGCCCCGCTATTCAGCGTCAACAAAGGAGTGATAACCCTGCAACCTGATTTCTTGCCTGTTACTCAATCACCCCGCAGGCCATGCGAGCGCCACCCCCACCAAGTTTCGCAGGCATATCGGAATAGTTGTCACCGCCTGCGTGGATCATTAGCGCTCTGCCTTTGACCTCTTCCAGTTTCTTCAGTCTTGGAGCCAACACCGGGCTGGTGGCCATGCCGTTTTCATCGACAAACAGGCCAGGGAGGTCACCGAGATGCCCTTTGCCGAAAGGGGTATCATGCATGCCGCTTGCGGTCGGATCGTAATGGCCACCGGCTGATAATCCTGGGACCATCTTGCCGTCCTTTTCCGCAGGTGAACACGAAGGATTCTGGTGCACATGAAAACCGTGCAGGCCGGGGCTGAGTCGTTCAAGTTTCGGGGTAAAGGCAAGGCCGTATTCGGTCACGCTTATCGTAACCGTACCGATGGCATCGCCAATCCCTTCCTGAGTAAGAAGGTTCATATCG